>NZ_JAIYEP010000178.1 GCF_020515525.1 Rhodococcus yananensis | reverse complement strand
GAGCGGGCACGCGGGCGCATCGTCAGGACGCTTGAGCGACGAGGAACCGAGACGCGTAAGGGACTCAGGAACAACCTCGACACACCGCTTCGCGGCGTGTTCGATGCCGTGCTATCCGACCTCCTCGAGGGTGCGGTGATCCGAGAATCGGGGGGGAAGTTTGAGCTCGTAGGGGTAGGTGGGTAGGTGAATCGACCTACCCCTGAAAAACGTGCCCTGACCTGCGGGTAGGTGGGTAGGTCGGAAAAACCTACCCACCTACCCCTCGAACCGACTACCCACCATCGACCTGGGGAAACGAGGAAATCATGACCGACCGCGAGTTCAGCCACACCTGCGAGGAGTGGGAGACGATCGACGCCGTCCCGCTCCCGCCGGGGTGGTTCAACGTCTACGAGACCGACGGCAAGAAGTTCTGGACACCCTGTCCGGCGCTTCTTCGCCAGGAGCACCGCAGCACCTGGAGGTGCTACACCGACGCATCGTCGACAGAGACCAGGCACACGCCGCC
>NZ_JAIYEP010000177.1 GCF_020515525.1 Rhodococcus yananensis | reverse complement strand
AAACCGTCCGCAGCAATGTGATGCACCACGAACACCAGAACATGCTCGACCTCGGACACCCGCAACAACCGCACCCGGATCGGCACCTCGACCGCCACATCGAAACCGGCAGACGCGACAGCGGTCACCGCGAACACGACCTCGTCCTCGCTCACCGCCATCGGGGTGAGGTCGAGTCCCGCCTCCGAGACGGAGAGAACCAGCTGGTGGCCGACGCCGTCGACCTCCGGATACACCGTCCGCAACACCTCGTGCCGGCCCACGACGTCGCGCAACGCGGCACCGAGAGCGGCAGGATCGAGCGCGCCACGCAGTCGCAGGGCTATCGGCACGTTGTTGACGCCCGATTCGGGATCGAACCTGTTGAGGAACCACATCCGCTGCTGCGCCAACGACAACGGCACCCGCTCCGGCCGAGGCTGCGCCACCAACGCCACCCGACCACCATCACCGGCACGCGACTCGAGCCGCGCCGCCAACCCCACCACCGACGACACCTCGAACAACACCC
>NZ_JAIYEP010000176.1 GCF_020515525.1 Rhodococcus yananensis | reverse complement strand
CGGGTGGCCCAGTCGGCGATGGCGTAGTACGACCGGGCACCGGCGGAGACCGCGCACAACGCCACGGTGATCAACGAGGGTAGTCGGTAGCGGCGGCCGCGGCGGGCACGTGGATCGGGCACTGATTCGAGTGTGGTGAGCAGCTCCGGCAGTTGCGCGACGTCGTCGACAGCGGCGTGCCACCGGGCCAGTTGGTCAAGGCAGGGGTCGATCAGGGACACTGTCCCGGCGGGCATGGGTGACTCCTCGTGGACGATCTGGATGCGTGAGACACATCCATGATCAATCCCTGTCCCCATGCCCGCGCAATCGGCCCGAACAATGCCCCAGATTTCCTTATAGACCCAGTTCAGGGGCCTGCTAGTCAACAACTACAGCACGCTGGGGTAGGGACCACCGTGGCGCGCTATCGCGGATGTGAATCGCCCCGGGTCTGTCGGAGGCTCTCGAACCTGTGAAGGATGGAGAGCATGGCAGCACCACGGAAGTACAGCGTTGAGCTGAAGGAACGAGCAACGAGGATGGCGGTCGAAGCC
>NZ_JAIYEP010000175.1 GCF_020515525.1 Rhodococcus yananensis | reverse complement strand
ACCGGTCACCCTCCGCGCTCCGGAGACGCCGAACGAACTCGAACTCCTCACCGAGGAACGCCTCACCTCCACCCTTGATCGCGTCACGCAACTGACTGTAAGCCTCGATGAACTGCCCGAAACGCTCGTGCGCTGCCGCGGGATGACCTATCGCCTTACGCCCGAACCCCGCAGCGAGCTGCCTGGCCGACTCGAAGTCCCCGAATCCCTTCGGATCGGCAAGGTAGCGTGTCTTTTTCCGGGCCGCTTCCAGTTCCGTAATGATCTCATTGCAGATTCCGACGAGTTCCTCGATCGCAGCCGGATCGAGCTTGACGAAATCACCCAACGTACAGCCCCCTTCCGATGATGTGCCTCGAACGCGGAATCAGGGTTCCAGGAACGGCTCCAGTGTGGCGATGAGTTCTTCGACGCCGATGCACCACTCGTCGACGGGAAGCGGCTTTTTGGAATAGGTCGTCGTCGAATACAAATAGTGCACTGTCCCGAAGTCCGTGGACAACACATAGGTGCATTCGCCTTCGAACGCCTCGTTGATCTCGATGACCCCCGGCCT
>NZ_JAIYEP010000174.1 GCF_020515525.1 Rhodococcus yananensis | reverse complement strand
TACGAGACCGACGGCAAGAAGTTCTGGACACCCTGTCCGGCGCTTCTTCGCCAGGAGCACCGCAGCACCTGGAGGTGCTACACCGACGCATCGTCGACAGAGACCAGGCACACGCCGCCGTACGACGTCCGCATCGTCGCCGCGGACTTCGACGGGGCGACCCTCGAGCCCATCGACGACGTCGGCAACTACGTCGGCACCGTCCACGAAACCGAGCTGGACGGGCTCGCGTGACCACCCGACACACCGCCACGCCACTCCTCGAGGCCCTCGTCGACCCCCGCCTCGAGGGGGCACGGTGCGCCGGCCACGCGCCAGCATTCGACGCCGAGATCGACGGTGAGCTCGCCGAGGACCGGATGCGGCGACTCGACTGGGCCGTCCGGATGTGCCGCGGCTGCCCCGTCCAGGCCGCGTGCCGCACCGCGGTGCACGAGCAGGACACCCCCGCCGGCATGTGGGCGGGGCGCATGTACGACCCCGGGCCGACCGGGCGACCACGAAAGACCGCATGATGCGCCGACTCGCCCCTCCGCGCCGAATCCCGCGCCACCGACCAACTCACCCACCCACCCCAGG
>NZ_JAIYEP010000173.1 GCF_020515525.1 Rhodococcus yananensis | reverse complement strand
GGGCGGGCCGGTGCGGGGTATGCGGGTGTATGTGCTCGATGGTCGGTTGCGGCCGGTGCCGGTGGGTGTTGCGGGTGAGTTGTATGTGTCGGGTGTGCAGGTGGCCCGCGGCTACCTCGACCGGACGGCGCTCACCTCGGAGCGGTTCGTGGCGAATCCTTTTGCGGGTTCGGGAGACCGCATGTATCGGACCGGCGACATCGTTCGATGGGCCGACCGGAGCGGGACAGTGGAGTACGTGGGTCGCGCCGACGACCAGGTCAAGGTGCGGGGTTTCCGCATCGAGCTCGGTGAGGTCGAGGCCGCGTTGCTGCGGAGTCCCGGGGTTGCGCAGGCGGTCGCCGGTGTCTTCGACGACGACCGGGTGGGGGCCCGGCTCGTCGGTTACATCGTGCCCACGGCGGGGAGTGAACCTGATCCGGCCGGAATCACCGCAGATGCGGCCCGGTTCCTGACGTCCTACATGGTGCCCGACGCGATCGTCGTGCTGGATGCGATTCCGTTGACGCCGGGTGGCAAGGTCGACCGGAAGTCGTTGCCGGCGCCGGTGTTCGACGTGCGGGAGTTCCGTGCGCCGACGACGCCGGTGGAGGAGA
>NZ_JAIYEP010000172.1 GCF_020515525.1 Rhodococcus yananensis | reverse complement strand
ACCGGTGCGGTCCTCGTAGGCGTCGGGATGCTCCTCGACGTACAACGTCTCGGGTTCCAGTTCGGTCGCGGTGGCCTTGATTCCGTAACGCACACCCAGATACGCGATCCACAGGAACGGCAGGATCCCACCGACGATGAACACGATGTCCCCCGGCATCCGCAACCATTCGAGCACCGCATTACCCGGCCGCATGATGTACCCGAGCTCACGGGACTCGTAGTACCCGTCGTTGACCGAATGCCACAGTTGCAACACACCCAACGGCATCAGCGTCACGAACACCATCCACGCCAACCCCAGATTCAACGACCAGAACGACACCTTGGCCAACCTGTCCGGCCACCGATTCGCCGGAACGATGTAACGCAACGCGAACATCGCCAACCCGACCGCCATCATCCCGTACACACCCATCATCGCGCCGTGCGCGTGATTGGCCGTCAACGCCGTACCGATCTGGTAGTACGACACGATCGGCAGGTTCACCAGGAACCCGAACACCCCCGCCCCCACGAAGTTCCAGAACCCCACCGCAACGAGGAACATCACCGCCCAGCGGTGCGGGAACGGCTTGTCGCTGCGCGACTGCTGCCG
>NZ_JAIYEP010000171.1 GCF_020515525.1 Rhodococcus yananensis | reverse complement strand
CGGTGACGATCTTGTAGCTGCGCTGTTCCTCGCGGCCGTGGCCACGCTCGGGCGGGTCGGACCACACCACCGGCACCAGCTCCCACGGCAGGCCGCGGATGCGGGTGAGCAGTCCCGGCTGATTCGCCTTGACGACCATCACGTACTCGGCACGGCACTGCTCACGCAGACACCGGGCGGTTGTCTTCTGCGTGTGCATCGCATCGACGGTGACCACCGCTCCGGCGATGTCGAGACCACGCAACAGTGCTCGGGCGGTGGGGATCTCGTTGCTCTTGTCGGCGGTGCGGCGCTGGCCGAGCACGACGGTGCCGTCGTGGGTGACTGCCGAGACCAGATGCGGAGCCACCCGATCGACAGTCCGTGCGCCGCGGATCGTCTTGCCGTCCACCGCCACGGCCACCCGCCCGGCATCGGAGCCGATCCGGGCGGTCAGGTGCCGGCCGAGCACCCGGTCCAGGGCGTCGCCGTCGATGCGGCCGAGCACCTGCCGAATCGTGGCTTCGCTCGGGATGCGGAAGCGAATCCCGCATCGCTGCAACACCTGTGGCGGTACCCCGGGTGGCCCAGTCGGCGATGGCGTAGTACGACCGGGCACCGGCGGAGACCGCGCACAACGCCACGGTGATCAACGAGGGTAGTCGGTAGCGGCGGCCGCGGCGGGCACGTGGATCGGG
>NZ_JAIYEP010000170.1 GCF_020515525.1 Rhodococcus yananensis | reverse complement strand
TCTCCTCCACCGGCGTCGTCGGCGCACGGAACACCACCGCCTCGAACACCGGCGCCGGCAACGCCTTGCGATCGACCTTCCCGTTCACATTCAACGGCAACGCCTCGAGCACCACCACCTGCGACGGCACCATGTATTCCGGCAACACCCGCGCGGCCTCGGCCTTGACTTCGCTCGCGTCGACGACCCCGCCCGGCACCGGCGCGACGTACGCCACCAGCACCTCGTCACGCACCACCACGACCGCCGACGACACCGCCGGATCCGCCCGCACGACCGACTCGATCTCACCGAGCTCGATCCGCAGACCCCGCAGCTTCACCTGGAAATCGGTGCGCCCGATGTACTCCAACTCGGGCACCCCGGACCCGCCACGAACCCACCGCACCAGATCCCCGGTGCGGTACATCCGCTCACCCGAACCGAACGGATCCGCCACGAACCGATCCGCCGTCAGGTCCACCCGCCCCAGATATCCGCGGGCCAACTGCGCACCCGACAGATACAACTCACCCGCAACACCCACCGGCACCGGCCGCAACCGCGCATCCAGCACCCGTGTGCCGGTGTTCCACACCGGAACACCGATCGGCACGGACACCTCGTCCGCCTCCGACACCGCGTGATACGTCACATCCACCGCAGCCTCGGTCGGACCGTACAGATTGTGCAACCCCGCCGTCG
>NZ_JAIYEP010000169.1 GCF_020515525.1 Rhodococcus yananensis | reverse complement strand
GGGCGGGCCGGTGCGGGGTATGCGGGTGTATGTGCTCGATGGTCGGTTGCGGCCGGTGCCGGTGGGTGTTGCGGGTGAGTTGTATGTGTCGGGTGTGCAGGTGGCCCGCGGCTACCTCGGCCGTGCGGGCCTGACCGCCGATCGTTTCGTCGCGAACCCGTTCTCGCAGGAGAATGATCCGGATCTCCATCGCCGGATGTACCGGACCGGTGACGTCGTGCGCTGGGTGCCGACCGCCGACGGCTTCGGTGGAATCGTCGAGTACGTGGGTCGGGCGGACGACCAGATCAAGTTGCGGGGCTTCCGCATCGAGCTCGGTGAGATCGAGGCCGCACTCGAACGCGCGGAAGGCGTCGCGCAGGCTGTCGCGGCACTGCATCGTGACTCCGAGTACGGCGATTCCCTGGTCGGATACGTCGTTCCGCGTCCCGGCGCGTCGTTGGACACCTCGGCGGTACGCGACGGTGCGGCCCGGTTCCTGACGTCCTACATGGTGCCTGCCCAGATCGTCGTGCTGGATGCGATTCCGTTGACGCCGGGTGGCAAGGTCGACCGGAAGTCGTTGCCGGCGCCGGTGTTCGACGTGCGGGAGTTCCGTGCGCCGACGACGCCGGTGGAGGAGATCGTGGCGTCGGTGTTCGCCGAGGTGCTCGGTGTGGACCGGGTGGGGTTGGACGACGATTTCTTCGCGCTCGGTGGTAA
>NZ_JAIYEP010000168.1 GCF_020515525.1 Rhodococcus yananensis | reverse complement strand
GACTTTCTCGGTGTCGATGTTGCCGTCGTCGTCGAGCAGGGCGTCGACGGTGATGCCGGTAGCCCAGAAACCGTCGGTGGGAATCTGATGCTTGACGGTGACTTCGGTGTCGATGGCGGAGCGGCGGAGCGTGTCGACGCGTTCGAGCAGTGCGTCGCGTTCTTTCTCGGTGTCGCGGAGTCGCCGCCGGTACCTCGCCGCTTCCCGGCCCTCGTCGACTTCCGGTGTCTCCGTGGTCTCCACGTCGGGAGTCTCGGACGCGGTGTCCGTGACTTCGGTGGTCTCGTCGATGGTCTGGTCGTTCTGCTGTTCGGTCACTGCTGTCCCTTTCTGGGTTCGTCGACGATGCGGATGTTCGGTACGTCGTCGGGGGTGAGTCCGGCCTCCGCGAGGTTGCGGAGGGTCATGCACACACCGAAGTAGGAGGATTCGGTGCGGTTGGGGGTCATGCCGATCGGGTTACCGTCGGCGTCTTCGACAAGCTGTCCGGGGATGGTGACGTGCACGACCTTCCCGGCCATGTCGTTCTGTCTCAGGATCGTGTCTCGGTCGAGTCCGGGGCCGCTGCCGCGGGGTGGGGGGTTGCCGAACAGGTCACGTAGCCATGCGCGGGTGTGGTCATCCATTGCTGTCCCCCTGGGGTGGGTGGGTGAGTTGGTCGGTGGCGCGGGATTCGGCGCGGAGGGGCGAGTCGGCGCATCATGCGGTCTTTCGTGGTCGCCCGGTCGGCCCGGGGTCGTACATGCGCCCCGCC
>NZ_JAIYEP010000167.1 GCF_020515525.1 Rhodococcus yananensis | reverse complement strand
GACTTTCTCGGTGTCGATGTTGCCGTCGTCGTCGAGCAGGGCGTCGACGGTGATGCCGGTAGCCCAGAAACCGTCGGTGGGAATCTGATGCTTGACGGTGACTTCGGTGTCGATGGCGGCGCGACGCAGCGTGTCGACGCGTTCGAGTAGTGCGTCGCGTTCCTTCTCGGTGTCGCGGAGTCGCCGCCGGTACCTCGCCGCTTCCCGGCCTTCGTCGACTTCCGGTGTCTCCGTGGTCTCCACGTCGGGAGTCTCGGACACGGTGTCCGTGACTTCGGTGGTCTCGTCGATGGTCTGGTCGTTCTGCTGTTCGGTCACTGCTGTCCCTTTCTGGGTTCGTCGACGATGCGGATGTTCGGTACGTCGTCGGGGGTAAGTCCGGCCTCCGCGAGGTTGCGGAGGGTCATGCACACACCGAAGTACGAGGATTCGGTGAGGTTGGGGGTCATGCCGATCGGGTTACCGTCGGCGTCTTCGACGAGCTGCCCGGGGATGGTGACGTGCACGACCTTCCCGGCCATGTCGTTCTGTCTCAGGATCGTTTCTCGGTCGAGTCCGGGCCCGCGGGTGTCGTCGCGTGGCGGGTCGCCGAACAGGTCACGTAGCCATGTGCGGGTGTTGTCATCCATTGCTGTCCTCCTGGGGTGGGTGGGTGAGTTGGTCGGTGGCGCGGGATTCGGCGCGGAGGGGCGAGTCGGCGCATCATGCGGTCTTTCGTGGTCGCCCGGTCGGCCCGGGGTCGTACATGCGCCCCGCC
>NZ_JAIYEP010000166.1 GCF_020515525.1 Rhodococcus yananensis | reverse complement strand
AGATGCCCTTCGTGGTGGCCGAATTGTTTCTGTGAGAAGTTCAATTCTTTCACTACGACAGGGCATTTCGTTGTTACGACGCGCTGGTTATCTCCGCCGGTTCGGTGCATCCAGGCTTAACAGGCCGGCAGGATCGACAATGTGGGGTGCGGTCATCGTGATGACTCCATTCGAGAGTGCTGTGAGAGGTTCACTCGAAGGATCACACGGTGACCGCTTCCATGCTGACAGCCACACGCTGCCGGCCACGGCCCTGGTCACCGAGTTACACCACTCTATGGGGCACTACTCATGTGCCGACTGTGTCCGCTGGACCTGACGGTCACTGAGCCCGACTGTCGGCGGCAACACGCCCATAGTCTTGTTCTCGGGCGCGCCGGAGCCAGGCCAAGGCATGTTTGGAAAAGTGCCTGAACACGAGGTTGATGATCGATCGAGCGGGCTCTGGCACACCGCAATCTCTGCTATGGCACATATGAAGCAGTTTTCAGGGTTCTGCAAGACCCATCAGGCGATCTCAGGGCATCGGCGAGCAGCGAGAGGTGGACTTCGATGACGTCGCGGACGATATTGGCGTCAAACCCCGAAGCACTGGTGGACGAGGATGTTGCGGAAGCCTCGGATCCGCGGCGAGGCGATCTCGGCCTCGGTGACCTCGACCAGGCGATGGTGTTCGCCGTCTCGCCTATGATCTGCAAGTTGCGCTCGATGGCGTCCTCGGCCATGTCGACGAGATCGGTATCCCCCTTGAGAGCGCTGAAGTAGCGCCGACAGCGATCGATCGCGTTGAGAATGTCAGCGATCCGGTGGTCGGGACCATGGCTTACAGCGCGAGGGGCAGGCGCCGAGACCGGAACTGATCGCGGCCGCCTTCTACGCCGACGTCACCGGCGCCTCGGACGACGCCGGTGACGTCGCCCGATACCGTTCGCTGGTGAGCGCTCGACTCGAATCCGTGTAGTTCCACGCGATACGGAGGAGGCCCCGCACCGCAAGGTGCG
>NZ_JAIYEP010000165.1 GCF_020515525.1 Rhodococcus yananensis | reverse complement strand
AGATCCAGTGGAACAACCCGGCACGAGCGGTCGGGCGGTCAGCTATCTCCACACTCTGCCCGAAGGCGCGCAAAGGAAGTCACGACGACAGCATCAGCCGATCGGTGCATTGAGGCTTAAGACTCCAGCCAAACGGACGACGGCGCTCGGCTCATCACCAGCTCCGGAGACCCCGGCGTCAATCCGTCACGGTACCGGGTCTAACGAGGTGTGGCCACGCGTTCAAGTGCATCAGCGTCGAGGATCGAGACGTCGCGGCGTCCGTGGAGTTCGATGACACCGGAGGCGGCGAGAGCGGCAAGGCGTCGGCTCAGGGTTTCTGGCGTGGTGCCCAGGTAGGAGGCGATTTCGTACTTCGCCATCGGCAGCCACACTGTGGGCACGCCGTCTCGGATGCTGCCGGGCAGATCGAGCAGGTAGGCCGCGATGCGGGCGCTGACATCGCTGGAGGTGATGGCGGCCAGCAACCGTTCGACGGAGGCGAGCCTGTCGGACAGAGTCCGCAGCATCCGCAGACCGACATCAGGGTAGTCGCGCAGCAGGGCCGAGAGGTCGGTGTGGTCGAAGACGCACATCCGGCTGTCTTCCAGCGCGACGACGAGGTCATTGGGCAGGTGGCCGGTCAGGAAGGCCCGTTCGCCCACGACATCACCGTCGGTCACGGTGCGCAGGATTTGTTCCTGGCCATTGGCCGCCGCATGGCTGACCTTGAGGTGTCCGCTGTGCATCACCAACAGACGCGAGGCCGACTGTCCTGGCGAATAGACCGTCTCTCCCTTGGCAACATGCACCGGGCGGACGAACTCCGCGACCCGCAACTGCTCCTCGCGGGTGAGTCCTTGGAAGATCGGCACGCGGCCGATGCACAGATCGTCCAGGGGCATGTGGCGAGTCTACCGGAGCCCGGATCCACCGGTGATGTGACGGTGTGAGCGTGTCGTAGAACGCGAGAGCCCCTGTAGGGCAGGAGAATCTGAGTTACCACACCAAGATTCCGGCACCAGAACAGAGGCATCTCG
>NZ_JAIYEP010000164.1 GCF_020515525.1 Rhodococcus yananensis | reverse complement strand
ACGACAACCACGGCGCATCCCCCACCACCACAGCAGGATCCGCCACCACAGCACCCAACACCCGCACGAACCGCTCCGCGAACGACACCACCGTCGCCCGATCGAACAAATCCGTCGCGAACGTGAACTCCGCGTCGTACCCCTCCGACCCATCGACCGGATCACTGATCGTCAACTGCAGATCGAACTTCGCCTGGGTGAACTCGATATCCACCTCGTCGACCCGCAGACCCGCCAACTCCAACGCACCGCGCTCGAGATTCTGGAACGCCAACACCACCTGGAACAACGGATGATGCGACTGCGACCGAACCGGATCGAGCACCTCCACCAACCGCTCGAACGGCACATCCGCATGCGCGAACGCACCCAGATCCACCTCACGGGTACGCGCCAACAACTCCTCGAACGACTCACCCGAATCCACCGACGTCCGCAACACCAACGTGTTCACGAACATCCCCACCAGATCGTCGAGCGCCTGCTCACCACGACCCGCCACCGGCGTCCCGATCGCGATGTCACCGGTACCCGACAACCGCGCCAACACCACCGCCAACGCCGCATGCACCACCATGAACGGGGTCACCCCCCGCTCCTGCGCCACCGCAACCACCGCAGCCCGCAACCCAGCATCGATCGGGAACCGATACGACGCACCGGTATTCGACGCAACCGCCGGACGCGGCCGATCCATCGGCAGATCCAACCGCTCCGGCGCGGCATCGAGCACGCCCTGCCAGTACCCCAACTGCCGCGAGATCAACGAATCAGGCTCGTCCTCGTCACCGAGAACACGACGCTGCCAAATCGCATAGTCGGCATACTGCAACTCCAGCGGAGCCCACCCCGGCACCGCACCATGCACACGCGCGCTGTACGCCACCATCACATCACGCGTGAGCGGACCCATCGAAAAACCGTCCGCAGCAATGTGATGCACCACGAACACCAGAACATGCTCGACCTCGGACACCCGCAACAACCGCACCCGGATCGGCACCTCGACCGCCACATCGAAACCGGCAGACGCGAC
>NZ_JAIYEP010000163.1 GCF_020515525.1 Rhodococcus yananensis | reverse complement strand
GAGGGGGTGGCAGCGTGACCGTGACAGAACTCCCGACCACCGCCACGTTCTGGGAATGCCGCGAATCCCTCACGCGCATACTCGAATTCGCGCGCTCGCGTCGCGCCGGACCGTGGGCCGTCCTCGCCGCCGTCCTCGCCCGTGCGGTGGCATCCGTCGAACCCAACGTGAAGCTGCCGCCGACCGTTGGCGCGGCGGCGTCACTGAATCTTTTCGTCGCGGTCGTCGGCCCGTCCGGCGGCGGTAAGGGCGCCGCCGAGGGTGCCGCGCGCGACGCCGTGCAGTTCGTAGACCACACCGGCCGCCCCCTCGACGACCTCGCCGAGTTCCCCGTCGGCTCCGGTGAGGGCATCGCGCGCACGTTCCGGCCGGCCGGTGCGGACGCCGACGAGGCAAACGAGCGCACGCGCGCGCTGTTCACCATCCCCGAAGTCGACACGATCGCCGCGCTCGGCTCGAGGCAGGGCGCGACACTCATGCCCGAGCTACGGAAGCTGTACATGGGCGAGCAACTCGGCTTTGCCAACGGCGCGAAAGCCACGCGCTCGACGCTGCCTGCGCACTCCTACCGAGCGTCCCTCGTCGTCGGCGTGCAGCCGCTCCGAGCTGCGGCACTGCTGCACGATGCGGACGGCGGCACTCCGCAGCGGTTCGTGTGGGTGCCGGTCGGCGACCCGGATGCACCGGACGTCGCGCCCTCCCCGCAGCCGCTCATTGTGAGGCTCCCGCGGTGGGAGACCAAGACGGTGTACCTCGAAGTTCCGGAGATGGCGCGTGCGGCGATGGACGCGCACCGCCTCGCGACGCTGCGGGGGGAAGCCGTAGACCCCCTCGACGGGCACCGGATGCTGACGCGGCTCAAGATCGCCGCGGCGCTCATGATCCTGGACGGGCGGACCGTGGTCGACGACGAGGATTGGATGCTCGCCGGGGTTGTGATGCGGGTGTCCGATCGCACCCGTGCAGGTATCGAGCGAGACCTCGAAGAGAAGGCGCGGAGGTCGAACCGTGCCCGTGCCGAAGCGCGCGCGGAGGCTGAAGGGATCGTCGCCGACCGGGCAGCGGAACGGCTCCGCGAGCGGGCACGCGGGCGCATCGTCAGGACGCTTGAGCGACGAGGAACCGAGACGCGTAAGGGACTCAGGAACAACCTCGACACACCGCTTCGCGGCGTGTTCGATGCCGTGCTATCCGA
>NZ_JAIYEP010000162.1 GCF_020515525.1 Rhodococcus yananensis | reverse complement strand
CGCGACGGATTTGTTCGATCGGGCGACGGTGGTGTCGTTCGCGGAGCGGTTCGTGCGGGTGTTGGGTGCTGTGGTGGCGGATCCTGCTGTGGTGGTGGGGGATGCGCCGTGGTTGTCGTCGGGTGAGTTGTCGGTGTTGTCGTCGGTGGCCGGGGTGGGTGCGGTGCCGTCGGGGACGTTGGCGGATGTGTTGTCGGCTGCGGCGGTGGATGCGGATCGGGTTGCTGTCCGGTTCGAGGGTCGTTCGGTGTCGTACGGTGAGCTCGATGCGGTGTCGTCGCGTCTGGCGCGGTTGTTGATCGCGGAGGGTGTGGGGCCGGAGGATCGGGTTGCGGTGGCGGTGCCGCGGTCGGTGGAGTCGGTGGTGGCTCTGTGGGCTGTGGTGAAGTCGGGTGCGGCGTTCGTTCCGGTGGATCCGAGTTATCCGGTGGGGCGTATTGCGCACATGTTGTCGGATTCGGGTGCGGTGCTGGGGTTGACCACGGGTGGGTTCGCCGGTGGTCTGCCCGGTGATGTGTCGTGGTGGGTGCTCGAGGATGCGGTGGAGCGGTCGGCGGGGTTGTCGTCGGCGGTGGTCGGTGATGAGGATCGTCGGGTGCCGTTGCGTGCGGAGCATGCGGCGTATGTGATCTATACGTCGGGGACGACGGGGCTGCCCAAGGGTGTTGTGGTGGCGCATGCGGGTGTGGTGAATTTCTGTGCCGAGCAGGTGGATCGGTACGGGTTGTCGGCGTCGGCTCGGGTGTTGCATTTCGCGTCGCCGAGTTTCGATGCGTCGGTGCTCGAGTTGTTGATGGCGGTGGGGGCCGGGTCGACGATGGTGGTGGCTCCGTCGTCGGTGTACGGGGGTGTGGAGCTCGGGGAGTTGTTGCGTGCGGAGTCGGTGTCGCATGCGTTCGTGACGCCGGGTGCGTTGGGGTCGGTGGATCCTGCGGGGCTGGATGCGTTGCGGGTGGTGGTCACCGGTGGTGAGGCGTGTTCGCGTGAGTTGGTGGCGCGGTGGGCCGTGGTGTTGCCGGATGGGTCGCGGCGTGCGTTCTTCAATGCGTACGGTCCGACGGAGTCGACGGTGGCGTCGAACATCAGTGATGCGTTGGTGCCGGGTGAGCCTGTGGTGATGGGCGGGCCGGTGCGGGGTATGCGGGTGTATGTGCTCGATGGTCGGTTGCGGCCGGTGCCGGTGGGTGTTGCGGGTGAGTTGTATGTGTCGGGTGTGCAGGTGGCCCGCGGCTACCTCG
>NZ_JAIYEP010000161.1 GCF_020515525.1 Rhodococcus yananensis | reverse complement strand
GCCTCAGCGAGGACCGGTGTCTCACGGTAGTCGGCCGCCGAGTGATTTGCCCAGTAGGCGGCCTCGTACTCGACAGGCGGGACGTGGTTGATCTCGCCATGCAAGCGGCGGTGATTGAACCAGTCGATGTACTCGGCGACAGCCCACTCGACCTCCCCAATGCTCCGCCAGCCACCGTGTGGCCGCATCACGGGGTTGCGGATGCACTCGGCCTTGAACAACGAGTTGAACGCCTCCGCCATTGCATTGTCATACGAATCACCTTTGGAGCCAACGGAAGACACCGCGTCACATTCATCGAGGCGTTCGGTGTAGCGCACCGCCCGATACTGGACGCCACGGTCGCTGTGGTGAATCAACCCGGCAACGTCCTGGTCGACTCGTCGGCGCGCCCACAACCCCATATCCAAGGCGTCGAGGGCCAGGTCGGTACGCATCGACGTCGAGACCTGCCACCCGACGATCATCCGGGAGAACACGTCGAGGACGAATGCGGCGTAGACCCACCCCGAGTGCGTGCGAATGTAGGTCAGGTCCGCCACCCACAACACATTGGGCGCGTCGGCGACGAACCGCCGCTGCACCCGATCCGCCGGCCGCGGAGTCTCGGCGCCGTCGCTGTGTGTGGTCTTCCGCCCTTTCAATCGGGGTATTCCGTGTAACCCATCGCTTTTCATCAATCGTTCTACGGTGCATCGAGCCACTGTCATCCCCTTTCGTTTCAGACTCGCGTGCACCTTGCGGGCCCCGTACACGCCGAGATTGTCGGCGTGAACCTTCCGGATCTCGGACAGAACCTGACGGTCACGCACCGCACGGGCCGATTCCGTTCGTTGGGGGCTCAGGTGAGCTCGGACCGTGGACGGAGCGATCTGGGCGGCCGTCTCGCGCAGGGCGGCGCAGATCGGATCGACTCCGTGTTCGTCGCGGTGAGCGGCGACGAATTCCACGATCAGCGCTGTGGGCGGTCGATCTCCGCCGCAAAGAAAGCCGAGGCCTGCTTGAGGATCGTGTTTGCCCGCCGCAGCTCGCGGTTCTCCCGTTCCAACTGCGCGATCCGTTCGGCATCGCTGGTTGTGGTGCCGGGCCGCACGCCGTCGTCGACCTCGGCCTGCTTGACCCAGGTCCGGAGCGCTTCGGGGTGCACACCGAGTTGATCGGCGATCCGTTTGAGTGCTCCCGCCCGCGTCGCCGGATCCTGGCGGGCTTCGACCGCCATCCTCGTTGCTCGTTCCTTCAGCTCAACGCTGTACTTCCGTGGTGCTGCCATGCTCTCCATCCTTCACAGGTTCGAGAGCCTCCGACAG
>NZ_JAIYEP010000160.1 GCF_020515525.1 Rhodococcus yananensis | reverse complement strand
CCTGGGAACCGCACAGCTTCTGTAACTGTTCGATCTCGGACGGCCAGAACAGGCCGCGGCGGGTGTGTGATGTGTCGATGGTCTGCGAGAACGGGCCGACGGTTTCGGACACGATGGCACCGTTGCCGGCGTCGTTCCACCTCAGGATCGCGGCGCGCAGTACCGCTTTGGCTGCGGCCGGGTTGGTGAAGGTGTCTTCGAGGATGCAGGGCGCGACCGTGCCCGCGAGTGCGAGCGCGTCGTCGATCATTGCCTGTGCTTTCGCCGGGTCGATGCCTGGCGAGAACGGGGTCAGATCAGCGGGTGTGATCGTCACTGCGGGCATGGTCGTGCCCCTCTCTTACGCGGCGGGGTCGGTGACGGTGAACTTGCCGATGCGATCGGGGTGCACGACGTTGGCACCGAACCGGAAGGTGCAGCGCACGCCGATGCTGTCGCTGTCGAAGTACACCTGATCGGACACGGCGAGCTGCACGTCACCGACAGCGGAGACCACAGCAGTGTTGTCGATGACGAGTCCGCTTCCGGTGGTCAGTGCCGATGTGACGATGACGGGCAGGTCCAGCAGGGACTTGGTGGCGTCGGTGGTGCCGGCCCCGAGCAGGGACTGTGCGGATCCGGTCGCGGTCTTGAACTTGCGCAGCGACGCCCACGCGTCGGGGGCGAGCAGGATGTGCGACGGGGTCGCGCCGTTGCCTTCGAGTGTGGCGATCAGGTCGACGAGTTCGTCGAGGTCTGCGGCGACTGCACCACCGGATTCGATGCCGGTGACGTTGACGAGACCAGCGGGCGGGGTGACGGCGGGACTGACGGGTGCGGCTTGCGCGAGGTAGGCCTCGTTGGCTTTCTTGGTGACGGCCCGGCGAACGGACTGCGCGAGCATTTCGGCGGTGCGGTCCTGCCCGTACTGCTCCCGGGACAGGCGCACGAGCTGGGCGACCTTGCCGGTGTGCACGAGTACCTCGGACAGTGCCGGGTTCGCTTCGGAGATGACGGCGGCTTCCGCGACGAACGTGGCGGCGGCGTCGTCGACGTACGCGACTCGCACGGCGGGTTCGTCGCCTTCGATGCGGCCGGTCACGGTCGATGTGCTGAGGATGAGTGCGTCGGGGATGGCATCGGCCGGTGCGAACGCGGTGACGTCCGGGCTCCAGGCCTTCGCGGAATCGACGGTGGTTTCGGTAGCCATGATTGGCCTTTCGGTACGGGGCAGCACAACGGCCGCCGGCGAATGTTGATTTCGCTCCGGCGGCCGCTGGCCGTTCCGCGAGGGCCTCCCTGAGGCAACGTGACCGTAGGTCGGGAATCCCGGCCCGGATCCTGCGA
>NZ_JAIYEP010000159.1 GCF_020515525.1 Rhodococcus yananensis | reverse complement strand
CAGGGTCCCGTAGTTGTTGACCGTCAGGGCGGTGACCTGCTATTTCATCCTTCCAGGATCAGGCCGACGGCCTGATACGGGTCTGCTGCCAGGCGTCGGCAGGCGCGGGCGATGTTCGAGTGACCGGCCCGGTGACAGAGGCTGATAACCGTGTTCCGCAGGGTCGCCATCACCTGCGGGCCGTGACCGGAACGCACCGTCGAGCGGTCCTCGTCGAACGTCACGTCCCGCACGTGGTGGAGCTTGTTCTCGATCGTCCAATGGCCGCGGATCCAGGCCGCGAGTTGCCTCGGTGGAGCCTGCTCGGCCGGCAGGGAACAGATCGCGTACACCACCTCGATGCTCCAGGCGTCGGCGCCGATCACCCGGCGGCGTCGGGTGACCTGAACCGCCTGGCAGGCGTAGGGAAACCGCAGGCCACGGGTGACGGTGACGATCTTGTAGTCACGTCGTTCCTCACGGCCGTGGCCGCGTTCGGGCGGGTCGGACCACACCACCGGAACCTGGTCCCAGGGTTGGTCTCCGACTCGGGCGAGCAGGCCGGGCTGGTTCGCCTTGACGACCATCACGTACTCGGCGTGGCACTGCTCCCGCACACACCGCGCAGTGGTCTTCTGGGTGTGCATAGCGTCGACGGTGACGACCGCCCCGGCGATGTCGAGGCCCCGCAACAGTGCTCGGACGGTGGGAATCTCGTTGGACTTGTCCGCGGTCCGCCGCTGCCCGAGCACCACGACGTCCTCGTGGGTCACCGCGGCCACCAGATGCGGGGCCCGTCCCGCCGCGGTGCGGGCCCCACGGATCGTCTTGCCGTCCACCGCGACAGCCCGGCGCCCGACCACGACATCATCGCCGGCACCGGACAGACATCGGCCCAGAACCTCGTCCAGAGCATCACCGTCGATCCGGGACAGCACCTGCCGCAGCGTCGCTTCGCACGGCACCCGGAAACGAATACCACACCGCTGCAACACTTGTCGTGGCACACCCGACACCCAGTCGGCGATCGCGGTGAACGAGCAGGCACCGGCAGCGACCGCGCACAACGCCACCGCGATCAGCGACGAGAGCCGGTAGCGGCGACCCCGCCGCGCCCTCGGATCGGGCACCTGGTCGAGCACGGCCAGCAGTCCCGACATCTGCGTGTCGTCGTCGGCGGCCCGGCTGAACCGGGTCAGCTGGTCAAGGTCGGGGTCGATCGGGGACACTGTCCCGGCGGGCATGGGTGACTCCTCGTGGACGATCTGGATGCGTAAGACACACCCATGATCAATCCCTGTCCCCATGCCCGCTCAACCCGCCCCCGAACACACCGAAACCCCAGGTCATGGCACCGCTAGTCAACAACTACGGGGCCCTG
>NZ_JAIYEP010000158.1 GCF_020515525.1 Rhodococcus yananensis | reverse complement strand
CAGGGTGGATTCAATCGGTCGTCGCAACACCTCGATGACGGAGGTGTGCGATGGGACACAGCAACAAGCAGACACGCCAGGCGCCGGTGGGTGCCCGACGGCAGTGGGCGGCGGATCGGGCGTTGCGCCCGTCGATGCGGTCACCGGGGAGACCGGAACCCTCGCGTGCGGTGCAGCGCGATTTCTGGCGGCGGATCGCCTCAGGAGCGACGACTGCCGACGCCGCGGAGACCGTCGGCGTGTCGTGGCCGGTCGGGTCCCGGTGGTTCCGTCACGCTGGCGGCATGCCGCCGATCAGCCTGGACGAGCCCACGGGCCGCTACCTGTCGTTCACCGAGCGTGAGGAGATCGCACTGTTGCGCGCCCAGGATGTCGGCGTGCGGGAGATCGCCCGTCGGATCGGACGCGACCCGGGGACGATCTCACGCGAGCTGCGCCGCAACGCGGCGACCCGCAGCGGCACGCAGGTCTACCGAGCCGGAGTGGCGCAGTGGAAAGCGCAGCAAGCCGCGAAACGCCCGAAAACGGCGAAGCTGGTAGACAACGACAGGTTGCGTGAGTATGTGCAGGAGCGGCTCTCCGGGGCCGTCCGCCGGCCCGACGGCACCGCCGTCGCAGGCCCCGACACGCCCGCGTGGAAAGGACTGAACAAGCCGCATCGGCAGGACCGACGGTGGGCGACGGCATGGAGCCCGGAACAGATCTCGCACCGGCTGAAAGTTGATTTCCCGGAGGATGAGTCCATGCGCATCAGTCACGAGGCGATCTACCAATCGTTGTACATCGAAGGTCGAGGCGCCCTGACACGGGAGTTGGTCACATGCCTGCGCACCGGCCGGGCACTGCGGGTGCCCCGTAGCCGATCGCAGAACAAGCCGCAGGGACATGTCACCGCGGACGTGGTGATCAGCGAACGCCCCGCCGAAGCCGAAGACCGTGCTGTCCCAGGGCATTGGGAAGGCGACTTGATCATCGGGACCGGCCGGTCCGCGATCGGCACGCTCGTCGAGCGCAGCAGCCGCTCCACGATCCTGGTGCACCTGCCTCGATTGGAGGGGTGGGGCGAGAGGCCGCCTGTGAAGAACGGTCCGTCCCTCGGTGGCTACGGCGCCGTCGCGATGAACGCCGCGCTGACGACATCGATGACCACGCTTCCCGAGCAGCTCCGCAAGACCTTGACCTGGGACCGCGGAAAGGAGCTGTCCGGTCATGCCCGGTTCGCTCTCAAGACCGGCACGAGAGTGTTCTTCGCCGACCCGCACTCGCCCTGGCAACGACCGACGAACGAGAACACGAACGGCCTGCTGCGCCAGTATTTCCCGAAGGGTACCGATCTGTCCCGGTGGTCCGCCGAGGACCTCGAGGCCGTCGCTCTGGCGATCAACAATCGGCCTCGCAAGATCCTCGGCTGGCGAACCCCGGCCGAGGTCTTCGCCGAGCAGCTACGCTCCCTGCAGTAGCCCGGTGTTGCATCGACCGGTTGAACTCGCCCAGTAC
>NZ_JAIYEP010000157.1 GCF_020515525.1 Rhodococcus yananensis | reverse complement strand
GCGACGGATTTGTTCGATCGGGCGACGGTGGTGTCGTTCGCGGAGCGGTTCGTGCGGGTGTTGGGTGCTGTGGTGGCGGATCCTGCTGTGGTGGTGGGGGATGCGCCGTGGTTGTCGTCCGACGAACCGACGGTCCTGATCGAGGACTGGCAGGCGGCCGGTGAGCCGGTCGACGACGATGTGACGTTGGTGTCGTTGTTCGAGGCTGCGGTGGCCGAACATCCGGATGCGGTCGCGGTGCGCTTCGACGGTGACGCGGTGACGTACGCAGAGCTGGCGGAACGGGTGCGTCGCCTCGCGCGGTATCTGATCGCGGCGGGTGTCGGACCGGACTCGGTGGTGGCGGTGGTGCTGCCGCGGACCGTCGATCTCGTGGTCGGCGTGCTCGCGGTGCTCGAGGCGGGCGGTGCGTATCTGCCGATCGATCCGACCTATCCGGACGAGCGGATCGCGTACACGCTCGCGGACGCGGATCCGGTCGCCGTGGTGTCGTGGTCGGGCCGCCCGGGTGCGGTGACCGTCTCGGTGCCCGTCGTCGAGATCGATCGGGTGGACCTGTCGGCGGTACCGGGGACCGCGCTCGGTGAGGACGAACTCGCGGGCCCGGTTCGCGGCGGGAATCTTGCATACGTGATCTACACGTCGGGGTCGACGGGCCGGCCGAAGGGTGTGCAGATCGCGCACCGGAACGTGGTCGAACTGCTGGCGAACACCGGCGACCGGTTCGGGTTCGACGAGACCGATGTGTGGACCTTGTTCCACAGTTATGCGTTCGACTTCTCGGTGTGGGAGCTGTGGGGTGCGTTGGCGTTCGGTGGCACCGTCGTGGTGGTCGACTACCTGACGTCCCGGTCGCCGGACGTCTTCCGCGAGCTGGTGGCACGGGAGCGCGTGACGGTGCTCAACCAGACGCCGTCCGCCTTCTACCAGTTCGCGGAGGCCGATCGGATCGCCGCAGCGGATACGCCGATGGCGTTGCGCTGGGTGATCTTCGGCGGTGAGGCGCTCGATCCGGCACGGTTGACCGGGTGGTTCGAACGGCACGGTGCCCGGCCGCAGCTCGTGAACATGTACGGCATCACCGAGACGACGGTGCACGTGTCGTACTCGGATGTCGACGAGTCGTCGGCGCGGGCCGGTGCGGCGAGCGTGATCGGTCGCGGACTCGGTGGCCTTCGGGTGTACGTCCTCGACGATCGGTTGCGACCGGTGCCGGTCGGTGTGCCGGGGCAGATGTACGTCGCCGGTGCGCAGCTCGCGCGAGGCTACCTGGGGCGGGCCGAGTTGACGTCGGGTCGATTCGTGGCCGATCCGTTCACGACGACGGCGGGTACGAGGATGTACCGCACCGGTGACGTCGCCCGGTGGAACCGGGACGGTCGACTCGAATACGCCGGGCGCAGCGACATGCAGGTGCAGTTGCGCGGCTTCCGTATCGAGCTCGGTGAGGTCGAGTCGGCGCTGTTGCGGTGCGCGGGTGTCGCGCAGGCAGTGGCGACGGTGCGTCGTGACGAGACGTTCGGTGATCGGCTCGTCGGGTACGTGGTGCCGGAGAACGGGGCGGTCGTGGATCCGCCGGCGTTGCTCGAGCAGATCGGTGGGTTCCTGACCGGGTACATGGTGCCCGATGCGGTGGTGGTGCTGGACGAGTTGCCGCTGACAGTCAACGGCAAGCTCGATCAGCGTGCCCTTCCGTCGCCGGAGTTCGGCGGTGTGCGGGAGTTCCGTGCGCCGACGACGCCGGTGGAGGAGATCGTGGCGTCGGTGTTCGCCGAGGTGCTCGGTGTGGACCGGGTGGGGTTGGACGACGATTTCTTCGCGCTCGGTGGTAATTCGTTGG
>NZ_JAIYEP010000156.1 GCF_020515525.1 Rhodococcus yananensis | reverse complement strand
ACTCCGCCTGCATCCACAACAGACGATTGACGATGGCCCCGTGCGAGACCGCCACACCCTTCGGACGACCCGTCGACCCCGACGTGAAGATCACGTACGCCGTGTTCGACGGCCGCAGCGGCGAGATCCGGTCGGCATCCGTCACCGGAGCATCGGAGTACGCGGACAGATCCACGGTGTCCACAGCCAGCACCGGAACCGGCTTCTCGGACGCGACGTCGAAACCGTCACGGTCGGTGGTCAGCACCACTGCCGGTTCGGCCACATCCAGCACGTACCCGTTGCGGTCGGCCGGCTGATCCGGATCCACCGGGACGTAGCCACCACCGGCAGCGAGAACCGCGTACATCGCCACCACCAGGTCCACCGATCGGCGCATCCCCAACGCCACCGTGGACTCCGGTCCCACGCCCACCGCGATCAGATGTCGCGCAAGACGATTCACCCGCGACGCGAACTCGCTGTACGACAGCGACCGATCGTCGGACACCACCGCCGGCGCCTCCGGCGACCGCTGTACCTGCTCGTCGAACGCCGACGGCAACGTTCCCGCCGTCACCGCCCGGTCGGTCGCGTTCCAGTTCGTGAGTACCGCCTCCCGCTCGGCGGGAGCCAGCAACTCCACGTCACCCACGGTTGCCGCGGGATCGGTCACTGCCGACAACACCCGCACGAACCGCTCCGCGAACCCGATCACCGTGGACTCGTCGAACAGGTCCGTGGCGTAAGCGAATTCACCGTCGAGCGCGTCGAGTCCGGTTTCCGCGTCCACGTGGTGGGAGAAGGTGAACTGGAGATCGGCCCGGGTGGCGACCCGGGTGGAGTCGAGGGAGTCGACGGTCAGTCCGGGCAGTTCGAAGCTGCCCCCGTCGAGGTTCTGGAAGGTGAGCATCACCTGGAAGAGCGGATGATGCGCCTGGGATCGCGGTGGGTCGAGCACCTCCACCAGCCGCTCGAACGGCACATCCGCATTCCCGAACGCACCCAGATCCGCCTCCCGGACCCGAGCGAACAGTTCTGCGAACGATTCACCCGGGTCGACCCGAGTGCGCAACACCAGCGTGTTGACGAACATCCCCACCAGATCGTCGAGCGCTGCCTCACCGCGTCCGGCCACCGGTGTCCCGATCGTCACATCGTCGGTGTTCGACAGCCGCGCGAGCAGCACCGCCGACGCCGCATGCACCACCATGAACTCGGTCACCCGATGCGCCGCGGCCGTCTTCCGCACCCGGGCGACCACCTCGCCCGGCACCACGAAGCGATGCACCGCACCCCGACCCGACGCCACCGCCGGACGTGGCCGATCCGTCGGTAGCTCCAACGGACCCGCCGATGCGCCCAACGCCGCGCGCCAGTAATCCAGCTGCCGCGACATCACCGAACCGGGATCCGTTTCGTCCCCGAGCACCCGACGCTGCCAGATCGCGTAGTCCGCGTACTGCACATCGAGCGGCACCCACGCCGGCGCGGCGCCTCGCACTCGCGCCTCGTACGCGATCATCACGTCCCGAGTCAGCGGTGCCATCGAGAACCCGTCCGCCGCAATGTGATGCACGACGAACATCAGCACGTACTCGGTGCTCGCGACGCGCAGCAGGCGCGCGCGGATCGGAACATCGCGTGTGACGTCGAACTGCGTCGCGAAGAACTCGTCGACGGTGTCCTGCACCGCGTCGGCGGCGGTGTCCACGACGGGCAGGTCGATGACTGCGTCCGAGATCGGCAACACCTTCTGGTAGCCGACACCGTCCGTCTCCGGGTAGACGGTACGCAGCACCTCGTGTCGACCCACGACGTCGCGGACGGCGGCGCGCATCGCGTCGGTGTCGAGGGTGCCGGAGAGCTTCAGAGCGGCCGGAATGTTGTATGCCGCAGAGGCCGACTCCAGACGATTGAGGAACCACATCCGCTGCTGCGCAGGCGACAACGGCACCCGCTCCGGCCGAGGCTGCGCCACCAACGCCACCCGACCACCATCACCGGCACGCGACTCGAGCCGCGCCGCCAACCCCAC
>NZ_JAIYEP010000155.1 GCF_020515525.1 Rhodococcus yananensis | reverse complement strand
CCCGCGGCGTTCAGCGCCGGCCACGCGACCGCGGCGAGCGCATCCTGCAACCGCGCGGTCTCCGTGTCCTCGGTCAGGTCGTAGCGTGCGCTCTCCGGCACGAACGACGGGGTGCGGGAGGGCTGCGGCACTCCCGCCCTCCGCGCGTCTCCCGCGGTGCTTCGGACGGTCCCACCCGCACGGGTCCCGGGCAGCCGCGCGGGCGTAGGATCGGCACCGTGACTGTCGCCCCAGAAGGACGCAAACTGCTGAGGATCGAGATCCGGAACTCGCAGACGCCCATCGAACGCAAACCCGAATGGATCCGCACCCGAGCCAAGATGGGTCCGGAGTACACCGACCTCAAGGGTCTGGTGCGCCGTGAGGGCCTCCACACGGTGTGTGAGGAGGCCGGTTGTCCCAACATCTACGAATGCTGGGAGGACCGCGAGGCCACCTTCCTCATCGGTGGTGAGCAGTGCACCCGCCGCTGCGACTTCTGCCAGATCGACACCGGCAAACCCACCGACCTCGACCGCGACGAACCCCGTCGTGTCGCCGAGTCCGTCCAGGCGATGGGTCTGCGGTACTCCACCATCACCGGGGTGGCGCGTGACGACCTACCCGACGGCGGTGCCTGGCTGTACGCCGAGACGGTCCGCAAGATCCACGAACTCAACCCGGGCACCGGCGTCGAGAACCTGATCCCCGATTTCAACGGCCGACCCGAGCTTCTGCAGGAGGTGTTCGAATCCCGGCCCGAGGTCCTCGCCCACAACGTCGAGACCGTGCCGCGGATCTTCAAGCGCATCCGTCCCGCGTTCCGGTACGACCGCTCCCTCGGTGTGCTCACCGCCGCCCGTGAGTTCGGCCTCGTCACCAAATCGAATCTGATCCTGGGCATGGGCGAGACCCCCGAGGAGGTCACCCAGGCCCTGCACGATCTGCACGACGCCGGCTGCGACATCGTCACCATCACCCAGTACCTGCGTCCGTCGCCGCGGCATCATCCCGTGGAGCGGTGGGTCAAGCCCGAAGAGTTCGTTGCGCATTCCGACACCGCGAAGGAGATCGGGTTCGCCGGCGTCATGGCCGGGCCGTTGGTCCGCTCGTCGTACCGTGCCGGCCGCCTCTACGCGCAGGCGATGGCCCATCACGGACGCGAACTGCCCGCGAACCAGGCGCATCTGGCCCAGGAGGGATCCGCGAGCCAGGAGGCCGGAGCCGTCCTGGCCCGCTTCGGTAGCTGATCCGACGTCCGGGCACCCCGCGGTGGCAGGCACCCCACCGCGGGGAAAGTATCCTGGACACCATGGCGAAGGGCAGTAAGGCAGACAAGGAAGCGAAGGCCGCCGCGAAGGCAGCCCGCAAGCAGGCATCGAAGGAGCGCCGCACTCAACTCTGGCAGGCGTTCCAGATTCAGCGCAAGGAAGACAAGCTCCTGCTGCCCTGGATGATCGGGGCGCTCGTCGCGTCGATCGTCGTCTTCTTCGTCATCGGCCTGATCTTCGACATCGAGTGGTTCCTCCTGCCTCTCGGCATCATCGTCGGTGGCCTCGCAGCATTCATCATCTTCGGTCGCCGTGTGCAGAAGACCGTCTACGCGAAGGCGGACGGGCAGGCCGGTGCCGCGGCCTGGGCGCTCGACAATCTGCAGGGCGCGTGGCGGGTCACGCAGGCCGTCGCCGGAACCACCCAGCTCGACGCGGTGCACCGTGTTCTCGGGCGCCCGGGAATCATCCTCGTCGGCGAAGGCAACCCGGGTCGTGTGAAGGGCCTGGTCTCGCAGGAGAAGAAGCGGGTGGCACGCCTGGTCGGCGACACCCCGATCTACGAGATCGTCGTGGGCAACGACGAGGGCCAGGTGCCGCTGGCACAGCTGCAGAAGTATCTGAACAAGCTCCCCCGGAACATCGACACCAAGCGGATGGATTCGATCGAGAACCGGCTGTCGGCGCTCAACTCGAAGAAGACCGGTGCGGCCCTCCCCAAGGGGCCGCTGCCGCAGGGCGCGAAGATGCGCAGCGTGCAGCGGACGATCCGCCGCCGCTGACCGCACCTGCACCAGCACTCCCGCGGCGGGGTCGAGGGCATCGAGCG
>NZ_JAIYEP010000154.1 GCF_020515525.1 Rhodococcus yananensis | reverse complement strand
CGCCGACCGTGGAACGGTCGGCGGCCTCCGTCGTCGAATGGTCAGCGGGAGCGGACGAGAGCGGTACCGGTCGCGCGGTCCTGGAGTCCGCGTCCGTCGACGTCGGTGACCAACGCCGGCGCGATGAACACCAGCAGTGCCTGACGTCCCAGTGCCCGGATCAATCCGACGCGGGCGGGCGCATCGACACGCACGACCTGGATTCCCGCGACGTACTGCCCGGGAGTGAACGAGAACAGGGTCACCGACACCACGCCGACGGCGCACCACAGGATCAGCGTGTACGCCGACAGCAGCGGGCTCTCCAGCGGGTCGTCGCCGACCAGCACCATGGCGATCGCCATGCATGCGAGCCAGTCGATCAACAGTGCGAGAGCGCGTTTCGCCGTGGAGACGAGCGCACCGGGCCCCTCCTCGGGAAGGCCGAGTGCTTCACCGGGAAATCTCTGGGCGTCCCGTTGCCCTTTCGGGAGTGCAGCCGAGGGACCGGAAAGCCAGCTGCCCGTCATCCGTGCCATGGGTCCAGGATAGTCTGGCCCTGCGGGCACCGGAGCAAGCGTGTGCGCCGCGGTGATCTCTACCACGTTTCTGTCCTCACCGCAGGACAACCGGACGCGTAACACCGGCGAAACATAGACTTGATTACCGGGCAACACCACGTCCATACCGTGTGATCCGACGCAGGCGCCCCAGCACCGAACATGGCGCGCACCGACTGAAGGAGCACAAGCGTGGCGTTCACCACGGCCGAAGAAGTCATCAAGTACATCGCGGACGAGGGCGTCGAATACGTCGACGTCCGGTTCACGGATCTGCCGGGCATCGAGCAGCACTTCTCGATCCCCGCGAAGGCCTTCAATCAGGATGTCTTCGACGACGGTCTTGCGTTCGACGGTTCGTCCGTCCGTGGATTCCAGTCGATCCACGAGTCCGACATGCTGCTCCTTCCCGATGTGACGACGGCCCGGATCGATCCGTTCCGCGCGGCGAAGACCCTCAACGTCAACTTCTTCGTGCACGATCCGTTCACCCGCGAGTCCTACAGCCGCGACCCGCGCAACGTTGCTCGCAAGGCCGAGGAATACCTGATCAGCACCGGCATCGCCGACACCGCCTTCTTCGGTGCCGAGGCCGAGTTCTACATCTTCGACTCGGTGTCCTACGACTCGAAGATGAACGGCGCCTTCTACGAGGTCGACGCGATCTCCGGCGCGTGGAACACCGGCAACGAGTACAACGCCGACGGCACCCCGAACCGCGGTTACAAGGTGCGCCCGAAGGGCGGCTACTTCCCGGTCGCTCCGTACGACCACTACGTCGACCTGCGCGACGAGATCTCGACGAACCTGCAGAACGCCGGTTTCGAGCTCGAGCGCGGCCACCACGAGGTCGGCACCGGCGGCCAGGCGGAGATCAACTACAAGTTCAACACGCTGCTCTCCGCGGCCGACGATCTGCAGCTGTTCAAGTACATCGTCAAGAACACCGCGTGGAAGGCCGGCAAGACCGCCACCTTCATGCCCAAGCCGCTGTTCGGCGACAACGGTTCGGGCATGCACGTGCACCAGTCGCTGTGGAAGGACGGCAAGCCGCTGTTCCACGACGAGGCCGGCTACGCGGGCCTGTCGGATGTGGCCCGCTGGTACATCGGCGGCATCCTGCACCATGCACCGTCGCTGCTCGCGTTCACGAACCCGACCATCAACTCGTACCACCGCCTGGTGCCGGGCTACGAGGCTCCCATCAACCTCGTGTACAGCCAGCGGAACCGGTCCGCCGCGGTCCGCATCCCGATCACGGGCAACAACCCGAAGGCCAAGCGCCTCGAGTTCCGCGCCCCCGACTCGTCGGGTAACCCGTACCTGAACTTCGCCGCGCAGATGATGGCCGGCCTGGACGGCATCAAGAACAAGATCGAGCCGATGGCTCCGGTCGACAAGGACCTCTACGAGCTTCCGCCGGAGGAAGCCAAGAACATCCCGCAGGCTCCGACCTCGCTCAACGCGGTCATCGACCGCCTCGAGGCCGACCACGAGTACCTCACCGAGGGCGGCGTGTTCACCACCGACCTGATCGAGACCTGGATCTCGCTCAAGCGCGAGCAGGAGATCGCTCCGGTCAACCTGCGTCCGCACCCCTACGAGTTCCAGCTGTACTTCGACTGCTGAGTCCCGTGA
>NZ_JAIYEP010000153.1 GCF_020515525.1 Rhodococcus yananensis | reverse complement strand
TCGAACATCGCCCGCGCCTGCCGACGCCTGGCAGCAGACCCGTATCAGGCCGTCGGCCTGATCCTGGAAGGATGAAATAGCAGGTCACCGCCCTGACGGTCAACAACTACGGGACCCTGGGTGACCGGTAGGGGCAGGACGCGTTCCGGGGGGGTGGATGCCTGTATCGAGGCAGCACTCCGAAGGACAAGCCCCGACGCTTCTTCCTCGACATCGCTGCCACCAACCTCACTTTCGACGAGGAACGCAGGATGCACGGCCGGCCGGCCGAGCCCACGTCAACAGCCGCATCGGGTAACCGGAATCGAATTCCGAGTCCGAAAACCAGTGCGCCCGCACGCTGTCCACCGATGCCGAGGTGGTGATCATTTGCCGCATGGCGTATGCCGTCTCGGCGAGCCGGCCCGCAGGTGCCACTGCCAACACAGACGGTTCACCTCGACGACGCGGTGGCATCGATCTCGTTCTGGCGGAGTTGACCGAGTCGGCTCTTGATTCGGTCGATGTCAACGGGCAGCTGGGAGCTGTCGGTGAGCGCTTTCAGCGAAGTGGCGGCGAGAAAGATCGTAGTGATGTCGCGGTCGTACAGCACGTCGACAACATTGGCGAAACGTTGTGCAGGTTCGCGTCCCGCGGTTCGAAGATCGGGGACCTCGCCAATGACCCATGTGCGGAACCCCTTGGTCAAGGCAAGGTAGTCGATTGGGGCGGTAGTGCTCCCACACAAATCAGCAAAATCGACCCAGATGCATCGACCTTCCGCACGGCTGACGTATACAGGATGTCCTGCAGGAGTGAGTGTTCTGCGTTCACCAGCGGTTGGAGAGGTCAGGCCGAGCCGTTGCCGTTGTTCTTCCGTGTCTGGGCTAACCCACCAACCAGCGGCGAACCCTGACTCGTGGCCAGACATGGTGCGGTAATCGACAGGCCCCTCGACAGCGAGGGTCGTCAAGGACTGCTCGATCAACTCAATGGTGGGGATGAAGAGATCGTGGAACAGGGGGTTGGGCATCAGGGAGCGTGGCGGGTAGTTGGACGTCAGGATCAGCCTGATCCGCCGATCCAAGAGCGCAGGTAGGAGACGGGCGATGAATTTGCCATCCGCCGGGTCATGGACGTGAAACTCGTCGAAGCACACAAGATCCACGTCGTGAAGCAGCTCATTCAAAGCCGCCGCGAGATTGTTGTTGTGCCGCCGGATGGCCAGATGCAGGTCCCGGAAGAACTCGTGGAAGTGAATCCGCATCTTCCGATTGGTCGGCAGCGCAGCGAAGTATGTCGCCATAAGCCAACTCTTACCTCGTCCGACAGGACCCCACAGATACAGGTTCTCTGTGCCAACCGCGAGGGCCGATGCGGCACCCAACTGGGACTCGTCAAGAAGGAATCCCTGGTCCTGTGCTGCAGTGCGGAAGACACCGGCATCGATGTGAAGCGAACGATTGGGCGGGGTACCGCGGAGCAGACGCATATCGGAACTCTAGCGTCGATCGTTCGTGCAAGTGCTCCGGACCTGGGTCAAGCAGGCCGAGGTCGCGAAACCTGGTCACGGCCGGTTGGGGTCAGCCGGTGGCGCGGCACCATGTGGTCTTCCCTGCGGCACCGGGCCCTTCCACGGCGATAATCACCGGTGCACTCTATTCACCGTTGACAACGAGGAAGCAACCGGTCGCAGCGTTCCGCTACGTGCTGTCGCGCCGCAATACATAGAGGTCCCTCGGATTACCGTCGGGAGCAGGACCACTCGCCCCGACGCAGGAGAACCCATGGCTTTCGTAGAGCCGGCGGGCCGGGGCTCCTCCAGCAGTGTCGGCGGTGAAGGTGACTACTTCGATAGGCTCGGTTGGCCATCTGTCCACGATGGCAGCCAGGAGCGCATGACCGACACCTCGACGGCGCTGAGAACTGCGTACGGCCAGCCAATGAATGTGGTGGGGTTGGTTCGGGCGGCTCAGCCCGGATCCACCGGTGATGTGACGGTGTGAGCGTGTCGTAGAACGCGAGAGCCCCTGTAGGGCAGGAGAATCTGAGTTACCACACCAAGATTCCGGCACCAGAACAGAGGCATCTCGCAGGTGAAAGCATCTCACACCGTCACGCCCGTTTTCGATGACCCGAACCTCGAGTCGGCCGCAGGGTTGGTGCCGGTGATGCGACTGGCCGAGACCGCCGGCCTGCACGACCTGCTCGACGAGCGGTTGAGTGTCGATTCTCCGAACCCGACCGTAAAGACGAGCAGCATCG
>NZ_JAIYEP010000152.1 GCF_020515525.1 Rhodococcus yananensis | reverse complement strand
CCGCTTGCATGGCGAGATCAACCACGTCCCGCCTGTCGAGTACGAGGCCGCCTACTGGGCAAATCACTCGGCGGCCGACTACCGTGAGACACCGGTCCTCGCTGAGGCTGGAACCAGATTGCTGAGCCTCCGCCGAACTCGGGGCGATTCACTAGCGACTCACCGTCCACAACCTGCCTGCGAAGAACAGCCAAGCGACGCAGCGCTCACTGCCGGTGGGGTCTGAACGCTCAACTCCACGAGCAGCGCCTGCAGCGCCGGACTTGCTTCGGCGCTGCGCCGCCAGGCTGCACGGACCTCGCGCTTGGGCGGCCGCTGCAGTTGCCGACTGATCAGGCCCTCGCCCAACGGTGGTCGGGCCAACCGGGGGACCAGGGCAATGACCTGGCCGGACATGACCAGCGAGAGCTGGCTGGAAAAATCGTCGATCATATGCCGCACGTCGGGCTCCTCTGGAATGTCGGCGACAAGGCGACGGAACCACTCGTGGCACACCGTGCCGCGCGGGCTGGTCACCCAGGCATGACCTGCCAGATCAACATCGGTCAGCGGGGTATCAATCGCAGTGAGCGGATGGGTGCGGTGCATGATCACATCGCCCACGTCGGTGTGTAGTAGTCGTGCGGTCAGGGACGACGGCAGTGTCGTGGGCAGGTCGTCGGCATCGTGAACGACGGCGAGATCGGCGATTCCCGCGTCGACGCTGCGCAGCGCCTGGTCGGCGTCTTCTTCGAAGATCCGCACCTGCACGTCCGGGTAGCGCGTGATGAACGCCGCGACGGCGGGGGCCAGTAGCCCGCGGATCGCGGTCGAGAAGGCCGCTACTCGCAGTGCGCCGCGGGGGGTGCCCTGGGCGACAGACTGGGCTGCTGCGAGGCAACGTTCGAGGGTCTGGAACACTTCTGGTGCGGATTCGACGATAACCTGGCCTGCCGGGGTCAACACAACCTTGCGCCCAGCGGGTGCAAGCACGGCGACACCGAGTTGTTTCTCCAGCCGCTTGATCTGTTGCGAGACGGCCGAGGCTGTGAAACCGAGCTCCTCGGCGGCCTGTGCCACGGTGCCCAGCTCCGCTACCGAACGCAAAGCGCGTAATGCCCCCACATCAATCATGAAAGCAGGCTACTGGATACCGGGAACAGATCGTTGCTGGACGCAGCCTGGGCCGGGCGACATGATCGGAACCATGACCGAGCCGCAGCTGTCTGCCGACCGACTCTTCGGTTCCAACCTCGTCGCGATGGTGGCCCCAATGAATTCCGATGGCTCGCTTAGTGAGTCCGGAATGGACGGTCTTGTCGACCACCTTGTTGCCACCGGATGTGACGGTCTCGTGGTCAACGGCACCACGGGCGAATCGTCGACGCTGACTGAGGCCGAATCTGCTCAGCTGGTTGGTGCCGTCGCAGCCCGCTCCACCGGCCGCGCCAAGGTGATTGCTGGGATCGGCACCTATGACACCAAGGCCACCATCAGCCGGGCCCGCGACGCGGAAGAGGCCGGCGCGGACGCGTTACTGATGGTTTGCCCATACTACTCGAGGCCGACACAAGCCGGAGTCATTGCGCACTGCCTGGCCGTTGCTGACGCAACTGCACTGCCTGTGATGCTCTATGACGTACCTGCGCGCACGGGCATGGAAATTGCGGCGTCCACGCTGATCGAACTCGCTGCACATCCCCGGATTGTGGCGGTCAAGGACGCCAAGGGCGACCTGTTCGAGGCGCAGTCGGTCATGGACCGCACAGGCCTGGCCTACTATTGCGGTATCGACCAGCTGAACCTTCCGTATCTGGCAGTCGGCGCCACCGGCTTGCTCAGCGTGGTGGGCAATGTCGCAGCCGATCGCAACGCCGAGATGATCGCAGCCGTCCGCCGTGGCGACCTTGATACGGCCCGCTCCATCCAGCGGTCGCTGATTCCGCTGACCAGCGCAATGATGCTCGGCGCGGGTGGCGCGATCACGGCCAAGGCTGCACTGACCCAGCTCGGTGTCATCCCGAACGCCACCGTCCGGATGCCACTGCTGGACCTCACGCCCTCCGAACTCCGGCTGTTGGCGGACGCGCTCACCGGCGTTGCGGCCATCGTCGGCTGAAACCTCTCATCCTCCATACGAGAAAGTCCTAGTAAGCCTGGATGCACCGAACCGGCGGAGATAACCAGCGCGTCGTAACAACGAAATGCCCTGTCGTAGTGAAAGAATTGAACTTCTCACAGAAACAATTCGGCCACCACGAAGGGCATCT
>NZ_JAIYEP010000151.1 GCF_020515525.1 Rhodococcus yananensis | reverse complement strand
CGACCGGGGTGTGGGCGAGAGATCGGATCTCTCGCCCACACCCCGTTCGACAGGTCGGGACTACTTCACCTCGTAGGTGCCGGTGAGCAATGCGCGCGCCGTGGCCTGACCGAACAGGTTGAAGCCGAGCACCGCCGGCGGTGTGTCGGAGCCGATGCCCTCGATCACCGCGACGGGTAACGCGTGTACCGCGACGATGTAGCGGTGGTAGCCGTGCCCCGCGGGCGGCGCGGCACCGAGGAAGCCGACCCCGCCACCGTCGTTGCGCAACTGGACGGCGCCGGCCGGCAGTCCGGTGCCGTCGGGGGTGCCGGCGCCGGTCGCGAGTTCGGTGACGGCGGCCGGAATGTTCGCAACGGACCAGTGCCAGAACCCGGATGCGGTCGGCGCGTCGGGATCGAAGATCGTCACGGCGAAGCTCTTCGTGTCGGCGGGGAAACCGGACCACGACAACTGCGGTGAGACGTCGCCGCCGCCGGGAATGCCGAACGCGGCGCTGGCCTGCGGGAGCTTCCACTCCTCACCTTCGGCGAAGTCGGTGCTGGTCACCTCGAAGGTGGGCAGCTCGGGCAGAAACGAGTACGGGTCGTAGTCGAAGGCCATACCGATCCTTTCCTTTCCTTTCGTTCGAGTCGGGGGACACGTCCGGACACATCGGTGATCATGCAACCCGGATCGCGGGAACACGAATCACGAATGCATCAGGAAGTGTTCCATGACGCGGGTACCGAAGTGCAGGGCATCCACCGGGACGCGCTCGTCGACACCGTGGAACAGTGCCGGAAAGTCCAGTTCGGGTGGCAGTTTGAGCGGGGCGAACCCGAAGCACCGGATTCCGAGTTTGGCGAAGGCTTTCGCGTCGGTTCCGGCGGACAGCATGTAGGGGACGGTGCGGCCGAGCGGGTCGTGCGCTTCGATCGCGGCGTTCATCGCGTCGACGAGGTCCCCGTCGAACGTCGTCTCGTACGAGTCGAGGCTGGTGATCCACTCGCGGGTCACGTCGGGGCCGATGAGTTCGTCGACGGTGCGTTCGAACTCGGCGCGCCGGCCCGGCAGGATGCGGCAGTCGACGACGGCCTCGGCGGTCTGCGGGATGACGTTGGCCTTGTACCCGGCGCGCAGCATCGTCGGATTGGCGGTGTCGCGGAGGGTCGCGCCGATGATCCGAGCGATCGAGCCGAGCTTGGCGAGGGTGCCCTCGATGTCGGGCGATGCCGGATCGAAGTCGATGCCGGTCTCGTCGGAGACCGCGGCCAGGAACTCGGCGACCGAATCGTTGATCACGAGGGGGAACGTGTGGGAGCCGAGCCGCGCGACCGCCTGCGACAACAACGTCACCGCGTTGTCGTCGTGCAGGAACGAGCCGTGACCGGCGCGCCCCTTGGCGGTCAGCCGCATCCAGCCGAGGCCCTTCTCCGCGGTTTCCACGAGGTAGAAGCGACGTTCGCCGCCGTCGCGTCGGGGCACGGTCAGCGAATATCCGCCGACCTCGCCGACGGCCTCGGTGACACCGTCGAACAGATCCGGACGGTGCTGCACCAACCACTGGCATCCGTAGGTGCCCCCGGCTTCCTCGTCTGCCACGAACGCGAACACCAGGTCGCGGGGTGGCACGATGTTCTCGGCCTTGAAGCGCCGGGCGACGGCGAGCATCATGCCGACCATGTCCTTCATGTCGACTGCGCCGCGCCCCCACACGTAACCGTCCTCGACGGCACCGGAGAACGGGTGCACGCTCCAGTCGGACGGTTCGGCGGGGACGACGTCGAGGTGTCCGTGCAGCATCAGCGCACCGCGGCCGGGGTCGGCGCCGGGCAGTCGCGCGAAGACGTTGCCGCGGCCGGACGCACCGGATTCGACGTAGGTCGTCTCGTAACCCACTTCCTGGAGTCGGTCGGCGACCCATTCGGCGCATTCGCGTTCTCCGGCTGTAGTGGCGAGGTCGCCGGTGTTGGACGTGTCGAAGCGGATGAGGCGGGAGACGAGGTCGACGACCTCCCTCTCGGCCCGGGACGGCTGGTGCTCGCTCGGTGTTGTGCCCATGCCTGCATGTCTACCATCGCCGCCTGTCACGATCACCGCAGGTAGACCCCGCGATTTTGGGTGCGTCCGGGCGGTGCGCTAGTCTTTCACGGCACCCGGCGGAGGGGATCGGAGACGACTTCCCCATCTTCAGGGTGCAGACGAACGAGTCCGAGTGGCGGAATGGCAGACGCGCTAGCTTGAGGTGCTAGTGTCCTATTAACGGACGTGGGGGTTCAAGTCCCCCCTCGGACACTCTGAGTCGAGACAGACGACGAAGGCCCCGAACCGATACAGGTTCGGGGCCTTCGTCGTCATCGCCCTCCCCTCCCCTCCGCTCGCCCTCCCCTTCATTCGCCCTCCCC
>NZ_JAIYEP010000150.1 GCF_020515525.1 Rhodococcus yananensis | reverse complement strand
TGGGCGTGCCTTCCCGCCAGCGTTGGCGCGCTGGTCTTGATCAGAATCCTGTGACTTCGTAGATCATCATCCGGGAAGGCGCGCCCTCCCGGGATCCACAGGTTCTGATCATTGCTCCGCATGTGGGTGTGGCCTCTGTGTTCGGACGGATGCTTCGCAACCTCCATCCAACCCTGTAGGTCACACCCTCGAACTATCGACCTCGATCACCTGAAAATCCCTGGCCACAGCTTTACCAGCTGACTTTTCCGGGACCCTGGCGGGCTGCCGGGCAACGTCGTGTGGATTACCGCCATTGTGTTCGCGATCGTGTCGGTGTCGTTGGTTCCCGTGCCCGTCATGTTCTTCCTGATCCGTGGGGAGCGCGCACAGAAGCCGCTGACCGACCTGCGAACCTGGATCGCAACGCACACGAAACTTCTCAATGTCGCCCTGCTCGTGTTGCTCGCGATAATACAGTTCGGTAAGGCACTGAACACCTAGTGAATTCGTCATCGGACAGAGTGGGGGATCGGTCATGAACATCCTGGTTCCGGACAGTCAGCGGCGGACGCTCGACGAACTCGTCGATCGGCTCGATCTCAGCAAGGGAGCGTCTGCATCGAAACGCTCGGCCTTCTGGATCATGCTGACGTTGTCCGCGGTGATCGCCGCGTCGGGTGTTGCGGGTGATTCGACCGCGACGGTGATCGGCGCCATGATCGTCGCGCCGTTGTCGGTTCCCATTCTCGGTGTCGGACTGGGGATTGCGACTGCCCAGGGCAAGCTGATCGCCCGCAGCCTGCTCCTCGTACTCTTGGGAATCGTGCTGGCGGTGGCGATCGGATTCGTCGTCTCGCAATTGCTTCCCAACCCGACGAATGTGCTGTCGAACTCTCAGGTGGTCGGCCGTACGTCACCGAAGCTGATGGATCTCACCGCCGCGTTGGCGACCGGGCTGGTGGGGGTCATTGCCATCACCCGGCGCGACGTCGGAGACGTGCTTCCCGGTGTAGCCATCGCGATCTCGCTGGTACCGCCGCTCGCGGTAGTCGGCGTGTGTCTCGGCTCGGGCGCACCGGGGCTCGCGCTCGGTGCGTTCGTGCTGTTCGCGTCGAACATGGTGGCGATGATCGTGACGGCGACGGTGGTGCTCGTCGTCGTGGGGTACGCACACGAGGCCGGGGCCGACGACGCGAGACGAGGCCGGGCATATGCAGTCCTGGTCACCGGCTTGATCATCGTGGCGGTTCCGATGGTGGTGAACTCGTTGTCGTCGCTGTGGGCCGGTCAGATCGCCGATGCCGCACGGACCTGGCTCGGAGACGAGTCCGTTTCGCAGGTCACCGACGTGTCGTTGCAGCAACGGACGGCGCTGGTCCATGTCCTGTCGCCCGAGAAACTCCCCGCGGTGGACGAACTCCAGTCGGCGGTGGATGACCTCGTGCCGTGGCACCCGCAGGTCGTGATCGTGCATACCTACGGTGGCCGCTTCAGCGAATGACGAGGCGGGCAGGGTGCAGGGCTGTGTCAAAGTCGGTTACGTAGCATCTGACCTGGGATGACGCAAAGATCGGGACCGATGGGCGCGAGCACGACCCTCACGGCGAGGATGAAGGTTCCTTACGCCGTCCGCCCACACCGGAGTGCCATGCCCGCACTGTCATCTTCCCCCACCACACTCACCGTCGTCGACCTCGCCCCGGTCCTCGACACATCACCCGACGTGCCGCTGGCACCACAACAGATCCTCGACGCCTTCGACCAGCTCCCCGACCCCCGCAAACCCCGCGGCACACGACACCGCTTGACCGGCGTCCTCGCCGCCGCAGCCGCCGCGACGATCGCCGGGGCCACCTCCGTCGCGGCGATCGCCGAATGGACTGCCGACGCCGGTACCGACGTACTCGCCCACCTCGGCATCGGAGCCACGGTCCCGTCACTGTCGACGTTCCACCGGATCCTGCGCACCGTCGACGCCCACCGGTTCGACCTGCGTGTCTACGCGTGGATCCGATTGTCCTTCACCACTGTCGACGGACGCACGGTCATCGCCTGCGACGGCAAGACCGTCCGCGGAGCCGTCGATGCCGACGGCCACCGCCCGCACCTGCTCTCGGCGTACGACCACACCACCGGTGCGAGCGTCGGGCAGGTCGACGTGCATCACAAGACCAACGAGATCACCCAGCTCACCGAACTTCTCGACCAGTTCGACCTCACCGGTACCGTGATCACGCTGGATGCGTTACACACCCAGCGCGGCACCGCCGAGTACATCGTCGGCCGTGGCGGGCACTTCGTGATGTGCGTCAAACGCAATCAGCCGACGTTGCACTCCGAACTGAAATCTCTGCCGTGGCACGAGGTTCCCGTCTTCGCGCGCGAGACCGACGCCGGCCGTGGCCGGCGGATCACCCGAACGGTCAAGGCGGGCATGCCCGCGCGATGTTCGACTCCCCAGCCCGACGATGAAGACCGACCGCCACATTCCTCAGCGTCGCCATCACCTGCGGACCATGATCGGTACGGATGGTCGAACGGTCCGCCCCCGCAAGCGAGAGGTACCCCCAGTCGAACGTCACATCCCGCACATAGTGGACCTTGTTCTCGATGTGCCAGTGACCACGAATCCACGATGCCAGCAGCTTCGGCGGTGCCTGCTCGCACGGCAATGAGCAGATCGCATACACCACCTCGACACTCCAGGCTTCCGAGCCGATCAGGCGCCGATGTCCGGTGATCTGGATCGCTTGTCGGACATAGGGAAACCGCAGGCCACGGGAGACGGTGACGATCTTGTAGCTGCGCTGTTCCTCGCGGCCGTGGCCACGCTCGGGCGGGTCGGACCACACCACCGGCACCAGCTCCCACGGCAGGCCGCGGATGCGGGTGAGCAGTCCCGGC
>NZ_JAIYEP010000149.1 GCF_020515525.1 Rhodococcus yananensis | reverse complement strand
GGGTGCGCTCGATGTGGGTGTGTTGGCGGCTGCGGTGCGGGATGTGGTGGCGCGGCACGAGGTGTTGCGGACGGTGTATCCGGAGGTCGATGGTGTCGGCTTCCAACGGATCCTCCCCGCCGACCGCGCGACGCTCGACATCGATGTCGTTCAGGTCGACGACGCGGGACTCGTCGGTGCCGTCACGGAATTCGTGTCGGGAACCTTCGACGTCACCCGGGAGGTGCCAGTTCGGGCCCGGATCGTCGAGCTGTCCGACACCGAGCACGTGCTCGTGTTCGTGGTGCACCACATCGCCGGTGACGGATCGTCGATGGGGCCGCTGATGCGCGATCTCATGGTCGCCTACACCGCGCACACCGCCGGTGAATCCCCCTCGTGGAAGCCGCTGCCGGTCCAGTACGCGGACTACGCGATCTGGCAACGCGCCGTCCTCGGCGACGAGGCAGATCCCGACTCGCTGATCTCCCGGCAGATCGACCACTGGCGGACGGCTCTTTCGGACGTTCCTGCCGTCCTCGATCTGCCCACCGACCGACCCCGCCCCGCCGTCCAGTCCTTCGCGGGTGGTCGCGTCGATGTATCGATTGCCGCGGAAACCCATCGAGGACTCACTCGACTCGCGGCGCAGACCAACACCACGCTGTTCATGGTCGTGCACGCCGCATGGGCGGTGCTGCTCTCGCGGCTGTCCGGGGCGGACGACGTCACGGTCGGTACCCCGATCGCCGGGCGCGGTGAGGAAGCGCTCGACGACCTGATCGGCCAGTTCGTCAACACACTCGTCCTGCGGTCCCGGGTCGATGGCGGTGAGGCGTTCACCGGACTCCTGCGTCGCACACGCGAGAGCGACCTCGCGGCGTTCGCGAACGCCGACGTGCCGTTCGAGCGGCTCGTCGAGGTGCTCGATCCGGTTCGCTCGACGGCGCATCACCCGCTGTTCCAGGTCGGTCTGTCGTTCCAGAACCTCGACCACGGTGCCTTCGAACTGCCCGGACTCACCCTTTCGGGTGTCGATTTCGAAGCCGGGATCTCGCAGTTCGATCTGCATCTGATCGTCGCCGACGCGTATGACGAGAACGGCGAACCACTCGGTCTCGGTGGCGGTCTGACCTTCGCGAGTGCACTGTTCGACGAGGCGACCGCCACGGCGATCGTCGACCGCTTCACGCGGGTGCTCGACGCGATCGTGTCCGATCCCGAGGTCGCGGTCGGCGACATCGACATCCTCGATGTCTCCGAGCGCGCCGCGCTCGGGGCAGCCGGCGCGGGTCGGAGTGTGTCCGTTCCGGCGGTCACGTTGCCGGATCTGTTCGCCGAGCAGGTCGGTGCCCGTGGTGCGGCGACCGCGGTGGTGACCGATGACGCGGTGCTGACGTATGCGGAGTTCGCGGCGCGTGTGTATCCGCTCGCCCGGTATCTGATCTCGTCGGGGGTCGGGCCGGATTCGCGTGTGGTGCTGGCGATGCCGCGGTCGGTGGAGTTGTTGGTGGCGATGTATGCGGTCGCGGCGGCCGGTGGTGCGTATGTGCCGGTGGATCCGGACCAGCCCGCCGAGCGGATCTCGCACATCCTCGGGACCGCCGATCCGGTGCTCGTCCTGGCGACGACCGCCGCCGACGTCGACGGGGTGTCCGTCGGTGTTCCCGTCGTGGTTGTCGACGATCTGGATGTTTCGTCGTATTCGTCTGCGCCGGTTGTGGATTCGGAACGTGTCGGTGCTCTGTTGCCGGGTCATGCGGCCTATGTGATCTTCACGTCGGGGTCGACGGGCCGTCCGAAGGGTGTGGCGGTGCCGCATTCGGCGGTGGTCAACCAGTTGGTGTGGAAGCGGGATGCGTTCGGGCTCGGTGGGTCGGATGCGGTGTTGCTCAAGACGGCGGCGACGTTCGATCTGTCGGTGTGGGAGTTCTGGTCGGCGACGGTGTCCGGGGGCGCGGTGGTGTTGGCGCGGGCGGGTGGCCAACAGGACCCCGATTATCTCCTGGACCTCGTCCGCACCCACCGCGTCACCACGCTGCACGCGGTTCCGTCGATGCTCGAGGCGCTGCTCGCGGCGGAGGGCGGACGACTTCCGTCCGCGTTGAGCCGGGTCCTCGCGATCGGTGAGGAGCTTCCCGCCGGCCTCGCGCAGCGAGTACGCGCTGCGGGTGATCTCGACCTGGTGAACCTGTACGGCCCCACCGAGGCTGCGGTGTCGGTGACCGCGCACGCGGTGTCGGAGGCGGATGCGGTGTCGGTGCCGATCGGTGTTCCGGAGTGGAATGTCGGTGTGCGGGTGCTGGATGCGCGGTTGCGGCCGGTTCCGGTGGGTGTTGCGGGTGAGTTGTATCTGTCGGGTGTGCAGTTGGCCCGGGGGTATCACGGGCGTGCGGACCTGACGGCGGATCGGTTCGTGGCGGATCTGGTCGGTGCGGGTGAGCGGATGTATCGCACGGGGGATCTGGTGCGGTGGGTTCGTGGTGGGTCCGGGGTGCTCGAGTTGGAGTACCTGGGGCGGACCGATTTCCAGGTGAAGTTGCGGGGTTTCCGGATCGAGCTCGGCGAGATCGAAGCGGCACTGCGGGCACAGCACGACGTCGCTCAGGCGATCGTCACGGTGCACAGCGACGCCCGGGCAGGCGACCGGCTCGTCGCCTATGTGGTCCCGGAATCCGGCCGGGCGGTCGATGCAGCGACACTGACCGCGGCCGTGGCGCGCGACCTACCGAACTACATGGTGCCGGACGCGGTGGTGGTGCTCGAGGCGTTGCCGTTGAATGTGAACGGGAAGGTCGATCGGCGGGCGTTGCCGGCGCCGGTGTTCGAGGCGGTGGTGTTCCGTGCGCCGACGACGCCGGTGGAGGAGATCGTGGCGTCGGTGTTCGCCGAGGTGCTCGGTGTGGACCGGGTGGGGTTGGACG
>NZ_JAIYEP010000148.1 GCF_020515525.1 Rhodococcus yananensis | reverse complement strand
CGCACTTCTGGTAGCTCCAGCTACCAGAAGTGCGCACGGGTCGGGGTCAGTGCGGGAGGCGCACCCGCTCGTAGAAGGCCATCGCCGCGGCCGTCGCGACGTTGAGCGAATCGGTACCGGGCGCCATCGGGATGCGGGCACGCACATCGGTCGCGCGCATCGCGTGCTCGGTCAGCCCCGGGCCTTCGGCACCGAGCAGCAAGGCGACCTTCTCCCCCGTCATCGCGTGCGCGAGGGGTACCGCGCCGGGATTCGGGGTGAGGGAGATCAACTGGAATCCGCGCGACCGCAACCGGTCGAGGTCGTCCGGCCACCGGTCGACGTGCGCGAACGGGACCCGCAGCACATGCCCCATCGACACCCGCACCGCCCGCCGGTACAGCGGATCCGCGCACCCCTTGCCGAACAGCACGGCGTCGACACCGAGACCGGCGGCGTTGCGGAACATCGAACCGATGTTCTCGTGGTCGTTGACGCCTTCGAGCACGGCGACGGTCTCGGCCTTCTCGAGCACATCGTCGACGTCCAGCGGGTCGGGCCTGTGCGCGACCGCGAGCACCCCGCGGTTGAGATGGAACCCGACGACCGTCGCCATCACCTCGGCGGACACCCGGAAGTAGGGCACCTCGACGTCACGCAGATCGTCGACGAGTTCGGCGAGCCGTCTGGCGACCCCGAGCAGAGCCGTCGGAGCGAACCGCGAGTCGAGCATCCGCTGCACCACCAGAACACCCTCGGCGACCACCAGTCCCTTACGGCCCGGCAGGTCGGGGCGGCGGTCGGAGGAGTTGAGGTCGCGGAAGTCGTCCAGCCGGGGATCGGCGGGATCGTCGATGTCGATGACGTGAACCACGCCGGTCATTCTCCCAGCCGTCGACGCGCCGGGCCGAAGGCGGTGTCCTGCGCACCCCTACGCGGTCGGGTGTCCCTTGTCGTCGGCGACGAGTTCGGTGAAGATGCGGACGGCTCCGCGCAGCGTCTCGAGGCTGCCCGGATCCAGGTGTTCGAGCCGTTCGGTCAGCCACACCTCGCGCGCTTCGTCCTCCTCGGCGAGTTGCTCGTACCCGGCCTCCGACAACGCGACGATCACCTGCCGTCCGTCGGTGGGGTGCGGCGTGCGGTCGACGATGCCCATCTCGTGCAACGACGCGATGACCCGCGTCATGGACGGAGGCTGGACCCGTTCGCGCGCGGCGAGCGCCCCGGGGGTCATCGGTCCCTCCTGGCGCAGCGTCGCCATCGCCGACAGCTGCGTCAGGGACACTCGGGAATTGCTGCGTCTCCCCCGCAGATGACGGGTCAGGCGCACCACGGCCAGGGCGAGATCGCCCGCGAGTGCGCGTGTATCCGAGATCATGCGTGCACAATACGGGACAGACCGGACACGGCCACGCTCACCGGGTCTGCTAGGTGAGCAGTTCCGTGATCGGATCGACCGTGAAGTACAGGGCGAACAGCGCGGCGACGACCCACATCAGCGGGTGCACGGTGCGGGCCTTGCCGCTGACGGCGTGGAGCACGACCCAGGTGATGAAACCGACGCCGATGCCGTTGGCGATCGAGTAGGTGAACGGCATCGCCATGATCGTGAGGAAGGCGGGTAGCGCCACCTGGAACTTCGTGAAGTCGATGTCGCGGACCTGTCCGATCATGAGCGCGCCGACGACCACCAGCGCGGGCGCAGCCGCCTCGATCGGCACCACCTCGTACAGCGGGGTCAGGAACATCGCGAGCAGGAAGAGTCCGCCGGTGACCACGTTGGCCAGGCCCGTGCGTGCCCCCTCAGCGATGCCGGACGCCGATTCCACGAACACCGTGTTCGACGATGCCGACGCGCCGCCGCCGACGATCGCGCCGGTGCCCTCGATGACCAGCGCCTTGCCGATGCCGGGCAGGTTGCCGTTCTTGTCGGTGAGTCCGCCTTCCTTGCCGAGGCCGGTCATGGTGCCCATCGCGTCGAAGAAGTTCGCGAGGACGAGCGTGAACACCAGCAACGATGCGGCGATCACACCGATGCGGGTGAACGCACCGAACAGGCTCACGTCGCCGACGAGGCTCAGGTCGGGAAGACCGGCGAAGGTATCCGGTGCGGCCGGGACACCGAGGTTCCACCCCTTGGGGTCGGTGCCCTGCGAGGGCCCGACATCGGCGACCGCCTCGATGATCATCGCCAGGACGGTGTTGACGACGATGCCGATGAGCAGGCCGCCGCGCACCTTGCGGACCACGAGGATGCCCATGAGCAGCACACCGAACACGAAGACGAACGTCGGCCACGACGCGATCGAACCGTCGATTCCCAGGCCGACCGGAACCGTGGTGCCGGCGGCGTCCGGGATGCGGCGGACGAAGCCGGCGTCGACCATGCCGATGAACGCGATGAACGCGCCGATGCCGGCTGCGATCGCGGCCTTGAGTTCGGCGGGGATGGCGTTGAACACCGCCGTGCGGAACCCGGTGAGGGCGAGGACCACGATGATGATGCCGTCGATGACGACGAGCCCCATCGCTTCCGGCCAGGTGACCTGCGGTGCGATCGTGACGGCGAGCAGGCTGTTGATGCCCAGGCCCGCGGCGATCGCGAACGGATAGTTCGCGACCACACCGAACACGATGCTCATCAGGCCGGCCACCAGCGCGGTGACGGCGGCGACCTGGTTGACCGGCAGGATGTTGCCCGCGACATCGATCTTCGCGGTGGCGTCGTCGGCCGAGAAGCTGCCCAGGATCAGCGGGTTGAGGACGACGATGTACGACATCGCGAAGAACGTGACGATACCGCCGCGGACCTCGCGCGACACCGTCGATCCCCGCTCGGTGATCTTGAAATAGGTGTCCAGGAGGGAGGATCTCTTGGTTTCGGTGCCCACGGCCATGTCCACTTTTCCCGCTCGTCGTGTACGGTGCGTCGTCGCAACGGGTGAAGATTATTGCAACGTCGACGTTCTATTCTGCAATTCGTGAACGAAGCCGAAACCGTCGCCGCCGACGTGCGACGACTCGCCGACCCCCGTGTCGCCCTGACCGTCGGAACGGCCGCCTGGGTGATCGCGACCGTCGCCGTCCTCCTGTCCGGCGATCGCTGGTCGGGCGCACTGCCCGTATGCGTTGCAGGAATCATCGTGGGACTCTTGGGAACCGGATTGTTCCTCCTTCAGCGTGCCGCGTCCCGACGCGGCAGCCGCGGCGCGCAGGTGGGCCTCGACTGAACCCGACCCGTGCGCCTTTCTGGTAGCCGG
>NZ_JAIYEP010000147.1 GCF_020515525.1 Rhodococcus yananensis | reverse complement strand
GACCGTGACCGACGGTCGCGGCCTCACCCGTACCGGGCCCGGGAGGCGAGGTGGATGACGGGGGAGGAGGGCTCAGAGGGCGGTCGCCGCGACGACGGCCAGCGCCGCCACCGTTCCCTCCAGCACGGCACCGAGCACGTCGCCGCCGAGGCCACCGAAACGGTGGACACAGTGCCGCACGAACAACGCGCCCGCCGCGAGAACACCGACGACCGCAGCCGGCCCGAGCCACCACGGTCCGGGAAGCCACCACCAGGCGGCAGCGGCCGCCACCAGCGCCCAGCCGGCGATGAGGAGCGGCCCCTGCGTCCCGGCGACGAGCGTTCCGAACCCGCTGCCCTCGGCGGGGGAGATCCCGCGGCGACACGCGAGCACCACTGCGACCCTGCCCACCGCCACGACGACCCCGATCGCGGGCCACCACCGTGCGTCGGCGAGCACCCCGAACGATGCGGCCTGCAGCCCGAGGACGACCAGGAGCGCGACCACACCGAACGGCCCGGCACCGCCCGAGTGCATCACTGTGCGTGCCCGGTCGGGGTCGCCGTAGCACCCCAGCCCGTCGGCCGTGTCGCTGAGTCCGTCGACGTGCATGCCCCGGGTCGCGACCGCCAGGAAGCCCACGCACAGGAGTCCGGTGACGAGGCCGGGAACACCGACGGCGGACGACGCCCACGCCACGGCGGTGGCGCCGACGCCGAGCAGGACACCTGCGACGGGTGCGGCAGCGATTGCGCGCCGGCCCGCGTCACGGTCGACGGTGTCGGGGCCGCGGACCGGCAGCACCGTCAACCACGATGCGGCCAGCGTGACACCGGTCGCGGCGGCACGCAGCATCAGTCGGCCGTGGCGTCGGACGGGTCTTCGCGTGTGCTGACTCCGGCTTCCCGGAACGTCGCCATGTCGGCGAGCACCGCGACGGCGCCGCGCAACAACGGCAGTGCGGCGACCGCGCCCGACCCTTCACCGAGGCGCATGTCGAGATCGACGAGAGGCTCGAGTCGCAGGTGCCGCAGCGCGATCGTGTGCGCCGGTTCCACCGAGCGGTGCCCGGCGACCCACCAGCGGCGGGCGCCGGGCGCGAACTCCTCGGCGACCATCGCCGCCGCGGTGACCACGACGCCGTCGAGCAGCACCGGGGTGCGGCGCACCGCGGCCTGCGCGAGGAAACCGGCCATGGCTGCGAAGTCGGCCCCGCCGGCGGTACGCAGCAGCGCGAGCGGATCCCGGGCGTGCGGCCGTGCACGTCGCATCGCGTCGCGGATGGCCGTGACCTTGCGCATCCAGCCCTCGTCGTCGATGCCCGTTCCGCGGCCGATCGCCGCGACCGGTTCGGTGGAGGTGAGAGTCGCGATCAACACGGTCGCCGGGGTGGTGTTACCGATACCCATGTCCCCGGCGACGAGCAGATCGGCACCCTCGTCGACCTCCCGGTCGGCGAGTTCCCTGCCGACGGCGACCGCGCGCACCGCCTCGTCGTGGGTGAGGGCGTCCTCCCGGTCGATGCGACCACTCGATCGACGGATCTTGTGGGCGGCGACGTCCGGGGCGGTGTCGGCGTCGACGGCCATGTCGACGACCCGGACCCCGGCGCCGACGGTCGCGGCGAGCACGTTGACGGCGGCGCCGCCGGAGACGAGGTTGGTGACCATCTGCGCGGTCACCTCGGGTGGATACGCGGAGACGCCGTCCCGTGCGATTCCGTGGTCGCCGGCGAACACGACGATGCGGGGACGGGTGAACTGTCGCGGGGGGACGATTCCCTGACAGGAGGCGATCCAACACCCGAGATCCTCGAGGCGACCGAGGGAGCCGGCGGGCTTGGTGAGATCACGGTGCCGTTCCCGGGCCCGTTCGTACAGTTGTCGATCGGGTGCGTCGATCGAAGGGAAGTCGATGTCGGCGCGGGGTGCGGCGTCGCTGCTCACAGGTCACCTCTCACATGGGGAATCACCGCTGGCACGCTATCAACACCCGCCGCGACACCACCGCGCCCGCGTGGCTCCGCCGGGCACCGCTGCGCGTCGACGCCGTCCGGCCCGAACCTCGGCGATCGGGGCGGGAAACCGATCAGACCGCGTCGCCCGGCCTCACGCGGGGCAGCGGTGCGCGCAGCTTGCGGATCTGCGACGCGCGCACGAACGCGTACCAGCCGAGCCCGAAGCCGCCGTCGGTGGAATCGGGGTAGCGGGCACGGGCCTTCTTGTTGACCATCATGCCGAGGTAGACACCCTCGATGACCATCAGCAGCATCATCACGAACATCGCCAGCGTGACGTACTGCTGCACCACCGTCCCGAGGAACATGGACATGATGAGAACCAGTGCCAGCGGCATGAACAACCCGACCAGATTGCGGCGGCTGTCCACGAGATCACGGACGTAGGCCCGGACCGGACCGCGGTCGCGGGGGAGCAGGTACTTCTCCTCGCCGGCGAGCATCCGGTTGCGGCGCTCGGATGCGGCGGCGCGACGCTCGGCGGATTCGGCCTTCCGCTCTTCCTTCGACTTGGATTTGCGCGCGGCCTTGCGGCGTGCACGCGCCTCCTTCGCGGTGAGCGGGGCCGGGGCGACCGGTCCGCGGCGGCGGCCTTCGGCATCGCGCCGTTTCGGTGTGGGGCGGCCCTTCCCCTCGGTGGTCTTGCCCGTGCCTGCGGGCTCGGCGGCCCGATCGGACTCGGGGGAAGTGACATCGGACGCGGACACGCCCTGATCACCGGACTCGTCGGAACCACCGCGGCGTAGCAACTTCACCTCTCCAGGCTATGGGATATCCGAGGAAACGGGAAAATCGACGTGCGTCACACGCCCATACCACGGATGTGAGCGACTCGTGCATGAGGAATGAATCCGGGCGCGGTACCGTTGACACGTCCGGGTTCGACACGAACGACCGACAAGTACCCAACGACAGGGAGCGCCCCATGACCGTCCAGGAAGAGACCGCCACCCACGGCGTCATCATGACCGAGGCCGCCTCCGCGAAGGCGAAGGCTCTGCTCGACCAGGAGGGACGCGACGACCTCGCGCTGCGGATCGCCGTCCAGCCCGGCGGCTGCGCCGGCCTGCGGTACCAGCTGTTCTTCGACGACCGCAGCCTCGACGGTGATCTGACCGTCGACTTCGGTGGTGTCAAGCTCGCTGTCGACCGGATGAGCGCCCCGTACGTGCAGGGTGCGTCGATCGACTTCGTCGACACCATCGAGAAGCAGGGCTTCACGATCGACAACCCGAACGCCACGGGCTCCTGCGCCTGCGGCGATTCCTTCAACTGAGCCCGGTCCCGTATCGAGTCCGGTACCGAGGGCCCCGGCACGACACAGTG
>NZ_JAIYEP010000146.1 GCF_020515525.1 Rhodococcus yananensis | reverse complement strand
TTCAATCACCGCCGCTTGCATGGCGAGATCAACCACGTCCCGCCTGTCGAGTACGAGGCCGCCTACTGGGCAAATCACTCGGCGGCCGACTACCGTGAGACACCGGTCCTCGCTGAGGCCGGAACCAGATAGCTGAGCCTCCGCCGAACTCGGGGCGATTCAACAGCAGCAGGTTGAGGTCGTCAACAGTCTCGGGCAGGCGGGGAAGCCATCCGTCACCGATCCAGGCACGGTAGGGACTGTCGCCAGTCCCCGGGTGGGTGCGGCGGTGGTATCTGTCGCCGATGAACTCGCCGATGGCGGTGTCGAGTTCGGGCAGTGTCAGTGCTGGCTGGGGGTGTCGCTGACCGCGGGTGAGATAGCCCGGCAGATCGGCGAGGAGTTCGGTGTTGATCGTGCCGAAGATTCGCTCGATCTTGCCGCGGCCCTGTGGTCTGGCGATGGTCGAGTAGATGATCTGAAAGTGCAGGTCATTGGCGGTCTGGGCGAGATGGTGACTGGTGAAGTCGGTGCCGTGATCGACGTAGAGCACATCGGGCAAGCCGCACATCGGCCAGTTCGGATCGCTCTTGGGCCAGATCGCGTGCCGCAACGCCAGCGCGGTGTTCATCGCAGACGGTGCGCCGAGGAAGACCATGTAGCCGCACACTGCCCGGGAGTAGTCGTCGAGGATGACGGTCAGCCACGGCCGGGCGGATCGCCCGTTGGCGTCGAGGATGAGGATGTCGAGTTCGGTGTGGTCGGCCTGCCAGGTGGCGTTGGCCCGCTCGGCGCGGTGTCGCCACACCAGTTCGTAGGTGTCTCGGTATGCGGCCGCGCCCTGGTGGGCCAGTGTCACCATCCCCGGATCCAGGCCGGTCACAATGGACCGCACGGTGCTCGCGGAAGCCATCGGCCATCCGCGGCGGGCGGCGGTCACAGTGGCTTTGCGGATGATCGCCGCGATGGTCGGCGGTGGCGTGCTCAGCGCCAGGCCTTCGATGTAGGCCACAAGTTCTGGGTGGGTGCGCCGTCCACGCTTGGGCGGAGCGGCCGGAGCCAATCCGGCGACGCCGGCCTGCCGGTAGGCGGCCAGCCAGCGTTGCAGAGTCCGTTCCCCGATCTGCTCGGCTGCGGCCAACTGGGCCAGCGGGACTCCGCTCTCCACGTGCTTGCGTAGGACCTGCCATCGCGCGGCGGCAGTCTTCGCACCAGTGGGGGCATCGATCGAACCTTGAGGTTCCTCGCCCCCGCTCATGACTACGCCGTCGTCGACTTCTGTCGGCGTGGGGCCGGCTTGTCGGTCCCACGTTGGAGAGCCCGGTACACGGTGGTGCGGCTAACCCCCAGGACCTCACCGATCTGGGCGACGGTCATGTCTTGTTGCTCGTAGAGCTTGCGGGCGGTGCGCAGTTTGTCCCCGGACAACAACGGTGGACGCCCACCCACACGGCCACGGGCCCGGGCCGCTTCCAGGCCGGCGTGGGTGCGTTCGGAGATGAGATCGCGTTCGAACTCCGCTAGGGAGGCGAAGATGTGAAACACCAGCCGCCCGCCCGAGGACCCGGTGTCGATGTTCTCTTGCAGGGATCGGAACTCGATTCCGCGTTCTTGCAATTCGGTCAGCTGATCGATCAGATGCCGGATCGATCGGCCCAGCCGGTCCAGGCGCCACACCACGAGCGTGTCGCCCGGCCGCAATTGGTCGAGCAACTTTCCCAACTCCGGGCGAGAGGCCAATGCCCCGGAGGCGGTGTCGGTGAAGACCTTGTAGCAGCCAGCAGCGGCGAGAGCATCGTGCTGCAGTCGGGCGTCTTGATCGCCAGTCGACACCCGCGCGTACCCGAAAGCGTGGCCCATACCGATAAATGTAGCAGTACCCGTCGCTTGTGGGTAGATCAGAAACATAGATTCCGTGACTGGGTTCCGCTACAGAACAGGCTTCCGCCCACCTCGGCGAATCCAAAATCGGCCAGCTTCGACCCGTTTGTATCAAAAACGATCGATTCTGCCACAATCGGTGAGGCTTAAAGTTCACTGCTGAGTCCCGCTCGGAACCTCTACGCTGAAGGCATGCCGGTCGAAGTGGTGGACGCTCCCAATACTCGCGGGACTCGCATAGCGTCTGGCGCCGTCCGCGCCGTGAGCATGGTCGCTGCGGTGGTCTCCGTTGCGTCTTCCGCTGCATTCATCGTGCTTGCAGCCGACAGGGTTCCGTTCAGCAACTACAACGTGACGACCACCGACTGGCTGCTCGTTTTCGTGATCTCTGGATACACACTGGCGATTGCCGGCTTCGCGTGGCTGATCGCACTGGTCGCGGCGTGGCGAAAGCGGCACCTTTGCACACGTTGGCTTGCTGCTCCTCCCGCCCTTCTGGCGGTTGGAGTGCTCGCCGCCGTAGCGATAGGTCTCGCCATCCCGGAGGGATTCGATGCATCCCGCCCTGAACTCGAAGCAGTGGCCGCTCAGGCCCGGTCACACCCGCCGGGGTGGTCGGAGAACTACGGTTACGACGACCCGCGCCATGTGGGGAATATGGATGTCGGCTCAGTGCTCCACCGCAAAGATGGAGTGGTTTTGGTGAGCAATGCCGACTCTGGCCTCTTCTTCCAAATGAGTGGTTGGGCGCATTCACCCGAGGGGCCGCCCACCTTCGATCCCGGAGTCAGAGGGTTAAAGGTAAAACACCTCGAAGGACCCTGGTACTCGTATCGATACGTCTTGTAGCGGCGCCCCAGGCTTGTCGACTGAGCCTGAGGACCGCCATTCAGAGCTGCAGAAACCCGCCAAACGAAGCTGCTAGTCACACCCCCGCCAGATCGCCACGGCCCATCCGCTCCTCCACCCACCCAAAAGTCCACCCGTTAAGTGCCGAAATCATGCATCTAACGGGATCGCTAGGCAAGTGATGCAGGTCAGACCCGATCCTCGGGTCACTCGATTCACGCATTCCGGAGCGCGGCTACCAGGCAACCAGCCACGATCCACTCACCAGATGCAATTCCCAAGGGTTTGGCGACACTCTCGTGGTGTGGCGGCTCGACCGGCTCGGTCGATCGCTGCCGCACCTGCTGCAGACCGTCGAAGACCTCGAACAGCGCGGAGTCGGGTTCCGGTCGGAGGAATAGTCAAATCCTGTGGATCGGGGGTCGTCAGGCGACCTCGGACACCGGAGTGTCGGGCGAGGGTTCCGGGGTGATGTCGACCGGCCGTTCGAGGAGCTTGCCCTTGTGGAACAACGCGCCCGCCCGCACCAACGCCACCAACTGCGGAGCGTTGACGGCCCGCCACCGCGATTGGGCCGCTTCGATCAGCTTGTAGGCCATCGCCATGCCTGCTGCTCGTGAGCCCGGTCCCTTCGTCACTCTGGTCCGAAGCCGCACCGTCGCGAAGGTCGATTCGATGGGATTCGTCGTGCGTAGATGCACCCAATGCTCGGCGGGATACCGGAAGTATTCGAGCAGCACGTCGGCGGCGTCGACGATCTTCTTGACCGCCTTCGGATACTTCGCGCCGTAGTCACGTTCGAACGCCGCGATCGCCAACTGCGCCTTGTCGATGTCCTCGGCCCCGACGATCTCCTTCATCGCCGCCAACGCACCCGGATGCGCCGACTTCGGGAGTGAAGCAAGAACGTTGGATTGTTTGTGGAACCAGCAGCGCTGTTCCCGCGTCTCGGGGAACACCTCCCGCAACGCCCTCCAGAACCCCAACGCCCCGTCGCCGACTGCGAGCACCGGTGCCCGCATTCCCCTCCGGCGGCAGTCCCGCAGCAGGTCCGCCCAGGATTCGGTGGACTCGCGGTAGCCGTCGGTGAGC
>NZ_JAIYEP010000145.1 GCF_020515525.1 Rhodococcus yananensis | reverse complement strand
GCCGCGGGATGATCCCGCGGCCCGGACACCCGAGTCGTCGTGGTCAGGCCGCCGGCTGCGGCGCCGTGACGGACGCGGTGGTGGTCGGCGTCGTCGACGACGGAACAGCGGGCCCGGTGGGTGTCCCCGTCGACGCGGTGTCGGTACCGGGTTCGGTGGCCGACGTCGATCCGGTGGCTGCGGGATCCTGCGCCGCGGTGCCCGCCGGAACCTCGGCCGGAACCGGGGTCGGAAGATCGGTCGGCGGCGGAACCGTGTCGGTGGGCGCGATGTCGGTGCCGGCGTCGCCGACGGTCGGGTCGGGTGTGCCGGCGGCGGCACCCGGAACGGTCGCGTCGGGGGAGGTGCCCTCGGAGACGATCGCGTCCGGGACGACCGTCGACGTGGTCTCGGACGTCGCAGGGGTTTCGGATGTGTCGGACGTCGAGGCATCCTCGGCGTCCACGAGACGCGCGGTGCTCGGATCGACGTCGGTCGGCACCGTCTGCCCGTTCTTCGCCTGTTCCGCCAGGTGGGTCAACCACTGTGCCGCGTACTCCGCCGACGACAGTTCCTTGCCGTTCGCCGGGTCCTCGTCACGCCAGTAGTCGAAGTGATGACCGGTGTCGGGGCCGAGGGTCTGCTGGTAGGGGTCGCTGAGCACCACCTGGAGGGTGTTCTCGTTGTCCTCGATGAACCCGACGACCTCCTTGAACAGCTTCTCCGGAAGGTAGGCGAGGTTGGCGAGGGCGTTCGCCGGGATGGGGCGGTCCACCACCGTCGGGTCGGTGGCCGCGACGGTCTGCGCGTCGTCGGTGTTCGGAACGTACGCGGGATCCGACACCTTGATCAGCACGTCGAGGAAGGTCTCGTCCGAGCGCATCCAGTCGTCCTGCGTCGAGATGTCGGCCAACGCGGCGAGGGCGACCCCGCTGAGCACCTCCGCGGTGCTCAGCGCCGTCTCCGGGGTCAACCCGTGGGCCTGCATGGAGTCGATGTTCAGCTGACGGCCGACGTTGACCGCGAGCTGAAGCAGCGCGATGTTCTCCGGGGCCGAACACGTCAGGTCACCCTCGGAGCAGAACGACGCGACCTTGCCGTCGAGTGCTCCGAACCCACCGGACGTGCCGGGCAGCGCACCGCTGCCCGGTGTCGCGACGCTGCCGTCCTGGTACTTGCGGTCGAATCCGTCCGGGCGGGAGAACTCGTTCTCGGCGCCCGGGAACGGCCCGTCGCCGCTGCTGCGACCGGCGTCGGCGAGGATCACCACACCGACCACCGAGGAGGGGTCGACGATGTCGTAGTTGCCGTCGGCGTCCGGCTCCTGGAAGCCGATCTCCTGGGCGGCGCGGCGGGCGACGTCGGCGCCTTCGCTGTAGCCGACGATCGCGAACTGCGTGTCGGGGCACGACTCGTGGATCGCCCGGATGATCGCCGCGGTGTTCTCGACACCGCCGTCGACGGCGTCCTCGTACGAGTTCATGTGCGCCGGATAGTCCACGTACACGGCGGCATACGACTCGTCGCCGACCACGTCACGCGGCGCGTTGACCACCGGATCGACCCAGTGGCTGCTGTACTCGTCGGAGCGCACCCCGGGCAGCACGGTGCCGTCGGGGGTGACCATCCGCTTGCTCTCGTCGTGCGGCGCGTCGCCGCGGCCACCGAGGGAGACACTGACCATGTCGTAGCAGGTCCCGGTCGAGGCCATCAGCGCCGGATCGGCGGAGGTGGGTCCGTCCGGCTGCGACACGGTCACCGCGACCACCGCGGCGACTCCGAGCGCACACGGGGCGAGGACACCGGCGAGGATCCGGTTGCGTGACTGTCGGGCCATGGGCGTTACCTATCCGTTCTCACCGTGTCGGACGTTCGGTGTCGGGAACCGGGTGGCAGGGATCGAGCCGGGTTCGGCCGGCGTCCCGTGCCGTGCCCCGTCGACCACGGGGCCGTCGCGCACTGCGTCACCGGCCCGGCGGGATGTGAGCGGGTCACCACAGACGTCGCCCCGGGGCCGCCGGGCGTTACACACCCGCACCCGACCGAGATTCATTCGAGCACGTCGTCGACGGTGGTACGCCGACTTTCGAGAACGCGGCCGGCGAGCGTGCCCCGCAGGCCCGCGGTGGTCGTCGGGACGGCGTCGAGCACCGTTCGAACGGCCAGGCGCGCCCGGCCGTTCGATCAGGCCCGGGCGTCCGTCGTCGTCGCTAGGGTCGGAGGAACCGAACCGTGACACGCGAAGAAGGAGCCACACCATGCCACAGACCGTCCGGGGAGTCGTCGCACGCGAGAAGGGCGCACCCGTCGAGGTCGTGCCGATCGTGATCCCCGACCCGGGCCCGGGTGAGGTCGTCGTCGCCGTCGCCGCGTGCGGTGTGTGCCACACCGACCTGCACTATCGGGAAGGTGGCATCAACGACGAATTCCCGTTCCTGCTCGGCCACGAAGCCGCCGGTGTCGTCGAGTCCGTCGGTGCGGGCGTCGACTCGGTCGCGGTCGGCGATTTCGTCGTCCTGAACTGGCGCGCGGTGTGCGGGCAGTGTCGCGCGTGCAAGCGCGGGCAGCCCCAGTACTGCTTCGACACGTTCAATGCCGCGCAGAAGATGACCCTCGAGGACGGCACCGCGCTGACCCCGGCTCTGGGTATCGGTGCGTTCGCCGACAAGACCCTCGTCCACGCCGGGCAGTGCACCAAGGTCGATCCCAGCGCCGATCCGGCCGTCGTCGGACTGCTCGGCTGCGGCGTGATGGCGGGGCTCGGCGCGGCCGTCAACACCGGCGGGATCACCCGCGGCCAGTCCGTCGCCGTCATCGGCTGCGGCGGTGTCGGCGACGCCGCGATCATGGGTGCGCGGCTCGCCGGTGCCGGAACGATCATCGCCGTCGACCGCGACGACAAGAAACTCGCGTGGGCCACCGACCTCGGCGCCACCCACGTGATCAACTCCACCGACGTGGACCCGGTCGAACGGATCCGGGAGATCACCGGCGGGTTCGGCGCCGACGTCGTCGTCGAGGCGGTCGGTCGACCCGAGACGTACAAGCAGGCCTTCTACGCGCGCGATCTCGCGGGCACCGTGGTACTCGTCGGTGTGCCCACACCCGACATGACCCTCGAGATGCCGCTGATCGACTTCTTCTCCCACGGCGGATCCCTCAAGAGCTCCTGGTACGGCGACTGCCTGCCCGAACGGGACTTCCCGACCTACGTCGACCTGTACCAGCAGGGACGGCTCCCGTTGGAGAAGTTCGTCACCGAACGCATCGGTATCGACGACGTCGAGAAGGCGTTCGAGACCATGCGCCGCGGTGAGGTGCTCCGCTCGGTGGTGGTGTTGTGAGCGCCACCGGGTCCGCGCGGGTCGACCGGGTCGTCACGTCGGGGGTGTTCGCGCTCGACGGCGGTGAATGGGAGGTCGAGAACAACATCTGGCTCGTCGGTGACGACGAGGAGGTCGTGATCGTCGACGCCGCGCACTCCGCGCAGCCGATCGTCGAGGCGGTCGGCGACCGGACGGTCGTCGCGATCGTATGCACCCACGCCCACAACGACCACATCACGGTCGCGCCGGAGCTGTCGGAGCGGCTCGACGCGCCGGTCCTGCTGAATCCGGCCGACGACGTGCTGTGGGAGATGACCCACCCCGGTGTGTCGCACGGCACCCTCGTGGACGGCGAACGTATCCGTGTCGCCGGTACCGATCTCGTCGCCATCGCGACACCGGGGCATTCGCCGGGCTCGACGTGCCTGTACATGCCGGAGGCGGGGGAGTTGTTCACCGGCGACACCCTGTTCTCCGGCGGCCCCGGTGCGACGGGACGATCGTTCTCGGACTTCCCGACGATCATCGGGTCGATCCGCGACCGGCTGTTCACGTTGCCGGCCGAGACGAAGGTGCACACCGGGCACGGTGACGGCACCACGATCGGCACCGAAGCACCCCACTTGGAGGAGTGGATCAGGCGCGGCAACTGACCCCCACCCGTGCGCGTTTGTGGTAGCTCCAGCTACCACATCGGA
>NZ_JAIYEP010000144.1 GCF_020515525.1 Rhodococcus yananensis | reverse complement strand
GATCCCGACGCCACCGCGCCACCGCCAACGCCAACGCCGCCAACAACCCGTCGTTGACACCACCGCGGAACACCCCCGGCAACGACGTCAACAACACATCGGTCACATCGGCGGGCACCGACACGTGGACACGGTCGACGGTGGAGGCGGTGTCGATCCGAGGATCGAACGCGCGCGAGCCGAGGATCGGGTCGTCGGTGCCCAGCACCGTCGTCCAGTGGTCGAGTTCGGCGACGCGGGCGGGCGCAACCGCCTCGTCCGCGAGGGCATGCGCCCAGCGCCGCAGCGACGTTCCGACCTCGGGCAGCGCGGGTTCGCGTCCCTCGGCGATCTGTGCCCACGCGGATACGAAGTCCGGCACGAGGATTCGCCACGACACCCCGTCCACGACGAGGTGGTGCGCGGCGATGATCATGCGGCCGGTCCTGGTCGGGCCGAAGTCGAGCCACACGAAGCGGACCACGACGCCGTCGGCCGGACGCAACCGCCCCAGCGCATCGTCGAGCGCGTCGCTCGCGATCCCGATCATCGTGTCGTGGTCGACGCCGGGGTCGACTTCGACGCGGGTGAGCAGGGACCCCACATCGACCGTGCCCGGCTCGGCGACGGACAATCCCCAGCCGCGATCGTCGAAGACCAGCGTCGACCGCAGTGCATCGTGTCGGTCGATCACCGCGGTGAGGGTGCGCGAGACCGCGACGGGGTCGGCCCCGGCCGGGATCTCGAGCACCGAGTTCTGGGTGAACCGGTCGAACCGGCCCGGTCGCTCCACCATGAACCGGGCGATCGGGGTGAGCGGCATCCAGCCGATCCCCCCGCCGTCGAGTTCGGCGAGCTGCACCTGTGTGTCCACGTCGTCGCCGGTCGCCGCGATCCGGGCGAGAGCCGCAACGGTCTTCTGTTCGAAGACGTCCCGCGGGGTGAACACGACGCCGCGCGCCTTCGCCCGCGACACGAGCTGGATCGACATGATCGAGTCGCCGCCCAGCGCGAAGAACGAATCGTCGAGGCCGACCCGATCGAGACCGAGGACCTCCGCGACCACCTCAGCGATGACCTGTTCGGTCTCGGATGCCGGAGCGCGGAACTCCTGCGCTTCGAAGACCGGTTCCGGGAGAGCACGACGATCGAGCTTGCCGCCGGGCGTCAGCGGCACGCTGTCGAGAACCATGATCGATGCCGGCACCATGTGGGCCGCCAACGATCGTCCGGCGAACTCGGCGAGGTCGACGGGGTCCACGGTGCGGCCGGCGGTCGGAACGACATAGGAGACCAGTGCCGTGGCACCGGACGGCAGCGGGCGTCCCATGGTCGCCGCGAACTCGACCGCCGGATGTGCCGTCAGCGCAGCGTCGATCTCACCGAGTTCGATGCGGAATCCGCGGATCTTGACCTGGAAGTCGGAGCGGCCCACGTACTCGATGTAGCCCTCGGACGTCCACCGGACGACATCGCCGGTCCGGTACATGCGGACGCCTGGCTCACCGAACGGGCGGGCCACGAACCGATCCGATGTCAAGCCCGGTCGCGCGTGGTAGCCACGTGTGACCTGCGGGCCCGACAGGTAGAGGTCACCGGCGACACCGACCGGGACGGGCCGGAGCCGTGCGTCGAGGACGAGGGCGGTGGTGTCGCCGATCGTCGTACCGATCGTCAGGCGATCTCCGGGGTGCAGCGGCACGCTCGAGTTCGTGACGATCGTCGTCTCGGTCGGACCGTACACGTTGAGGAAGACCCGCTCGCCGCCCTCGGGTGCCACCGCCCACTTCGCCATCAGTTCCGGCGAGTACGCCTCGCCGCCGACGGCCACGGTGTGCAGATCGACGAGCCCGGACGGATCCATCGTCGCGAGGGCGACCGGGGTGATGAACATGTGGGTGACACGTTCGACCCGCAAGACCTCGGCGAGTTCGGCGCCACCGTAGATGCCCGGTGGCACGACCACCATCGTCGCGGAAGTCTCCGTGGCGAGGAAGAGTTCCAGCATCGACGCGTCGAAGCTCGGCGACGCGAAGTGCAGCGTCCGGGACTCCGCTGTGGTGCGGTAGTGGTGGGCCTGGGCCGCGCTGAAACCGGCGAGACCGGCGTTCGTCGCGACGACTCCCTTGGGGAGCCCCGTGGTACCGGACGTGTAGATCACCCACGCGGGGTGTTCCGCACGCAGCGGGCGGATCCGTTCGGCCGCGGTGACGGGCGCCGACGACATGCCGGAGGTGAGCGCCTCGCAGCGGTCGCCGTCGATCGCGAGCCACTCGACGGTGTCGGGTAGTGCGGCGATCTCCCGTTCCAGGGTCAGACCGAACCGGACGCCGGAGTCGGTGACCATGTGAGCGATACGGTCGGCCGGGTAGGTGGGGTCGACCGGAACGAACGCGGCTCCGGTCTTCGCGACGGCCCACACCACCAGGACCGATTCGATCGAACGTGGAATCGACACCGCGACCCGGTCCTCGGGGCCGACGCCACGCTCGATCAGGACGCGGGCGAGTCTCGACGACCGTTCGTCGATCTGCCGGTAGGTCACCGATCGTCCCTCGCAACGCACCGCGTCGCGGTGCGGGGCACGTGCCGCGGCCTGCGCGAGCAGATCCGCGAGCGGGCGCGGTTCCACTCCGCTCGGTGCGCGACGGCGGGTGAGCTCGGCGAACTCGACGTCGTCGAGGAAGGCGGTGTCGCCGACAGCGAGCTGTGGGTCGGCCAACGCCGACCGCAGGATGCGGACGAAACGCTGCCCGAAACCGGCGATCGTCGCATCGTCGAACAGATCGGTCGCATAGATGACCTGAACCGAGATGCCTTCGGGTTCACCTGATTCCGAGAAGGACTCGACGAAGGTCCACTGCTGGTCGAACTTCGCGACAGTCGTGGAGAGATCGATCTCGGACACGGTCAGGCCGTGCAGATCCAATGCGGCCGGAGTCTGGTTCTGGAACGACAGGGCCACCTGGAAGAGCGGGTGGTGTGCCTGCGAACGGACCGGATCGAGTGCATCGACGAGTTGCTCGAACGGGATGTCCGCGTGTGCGAACGCCCCGAGGTCGACCTCGCGGACCCGAGCGAGCAGCTCGGCGACCGGCTCGGCGGGGTCGAGTTCGGTCCGGAGCACGAGAGTATTGACGAACATACCGACGAGGTCGTCGAGTTCTGCCTCACCGCGACCCGCGATCGGAGCACCGATCGCGATATCCGTCGAATCGGACAACCGGGCGAGGAGGACGGCGAGCGCAGCGTGCACCACCATGAACGGGGTGGCACCGTGACCCGTCGCCATGCCTGCGATCGCCGCGTGCGTCGACGCATCGAGCATGAACGTGTGGACGGCACCGCGACCGGAGAAGACCGCCGGACGCGGCCGATCCGCCGGCAACGTCAGTTGGTCGGGGACTCCGTCCAATGCGGTACGCCAGTAGTCGATCTGACGGGCGAGGACCGACTCGGTGTCGGATTCGTCACCCAGGACGGCGCGCTGCCAGATCGCGTAGTCGGCGTACTGCACCGGGAGCGGTGCCCAGGCCGGTGTCTCGCCTCCGGACCGCGCCGCGTACGCCACCATCAGGTCGCGGGTCAGCGGTGCCATCGAGAAACCATCGGTTGCGATGTGGTGGACCACGAACACGAGCACGTGGTCGGTCTCGGACAGCTGCAACAGCCGCACCCGGATCGGCACCTCCGCGGCGACGTCGAATCCGCGTGCGCCGAGGTCGCGGAGCACGTCGACGAGTTCGTCGGCCGACGTGGGCCGCGGAGTCGGATCGACCGATACCGCGTCCGGTTCGAGAACCTGCTGGTAACCCGTGCCGTCGAACTCGGGGTACACGGTGCGCAACACCTCGTGTCGCGCCACCAGGTCGCCGATGGCCGCGACGAGCGCGTCGCGGTCCAGCGCACCGGTGAGCCGCAGCGCCACCGGAACGTTGTAGTTCCCGGAACCGGGCTCGAACCGGTTCAGGAACCACATCCGCTGCTGCGCAGGCGACAACGGCACCCGCTCCGGCCGAGGCTGCGCCACCAACGCCACCCGACCACCATCACCGGCACGCGACTCGAGCCGCGCCGCCAACCCCAC
>NZ_JAIYEP010000143.1 GCF_020515525.1 Rhodococcus yananensis | reverse complement strand
CGAACATCGCCCGCGCCTGCCGACGCCTGGCAGCAGACCCGTATCAGGCCGTCGGCCTGATCCTGGAAGGATGAAATAGCAGGTCACCGCCCTGACGGTCAACAACTACGGGACCCTGCGGCGGCGTTAGCCTCTTCCCGGGTGGCGAATGCGGCGCCGATAGCGTGTTCGGGTGGGCTGTAGATGGTGTACAGCACCAGTGGCTCGTCCCCGGTGTTGCGAAAGTTATGCTGGGCGCCGGCCGGTACCGCGCACTGGTCCCCGGCATCGATGGGATGCGTGTGGCCGTTGAGGTCGGCTTCGCCGGTTCCGGAAACGAAGGTCAGGATCTGATCGGTGTGTTCGTGGACCTCGTCTCCGATCTCGCCACCGGGCGGAATGGTCATCACCACGATCTGGGTGTGTTCTCCGGTCCACAGCACCTTCCGGAAGTCAGGATTATCCCTGGCCACGTCCGCGATGGTGAAATGCTCGACGTTGTCGCCCAGGGTGAAGTTCTTCTCGCTCATAGTCGGTCTCCTCTGTTTCGTGTGTTGATTTCGCTGTTCGCGTCGTTGTTGTGAGTCTTCGAGGTGCCCGGTGCCCCGGGGCGGGCCTACTGGCCCGGGATGGGCGTCAGGCGGCTACCTGCTCCGCAGCTGTCCCGATGGTGCGTTCACTCTTTGGCGTCGTCGTGGAGTATCGGGTGTTTCGCAGCAGCCGCATCGCGTTGGCGATGACCACGAGCACCGAGGCTTCGTGGACGAGCATGCCGATCGACATAGTCACTCCGCCGGCGAAGACTCCGGCCAGGAGCAGCACCACGGTGACCAGGGCGATTGCGATGTTCTGCTTCATCACGTTCACGGTCCGCTTGGCCAGGCCGATGGCCTCGGGCAGCTTGAGCAGGTTGTCGCCCATCAGGGCGATGTCCGCGGTCTCCACGGCCACGGCCGAGCCTGCCGCACCCATCGCCACGCCGATGTTCGCGGTGGCAAGAGCCGGAGCGTCGTTGACGCCGTCCCCGACCATCGCGATCGTGTGGCCCTGGCGCTGTAGCTCGGTGACGGCGTCCAGCTTGTCCTCAGGCAGTAGGGAGGCGTGGATCTCGTCGATCCCGGTGGCATTGCCGACGGCCTCGGCCACCAGTTGGGTGTCACCGGTGAGCATGACGACCTTCTCGACGCCGGCCCGGTGCAGTCGCGCGACCATCTCGGGTGCGTCCTGGCGGACCTGGTCCGCGACGGCGACGACGCCGATCACTGTCTCGTCAACAGCCACGATCATAGGTGTTTTCCCGGCGGCGGCCAGATCCTGGGCGGCCTGCGCTGCCTCGGCGATGCCCGAGGCAATGCCGTACTGCTCCAGTAGCGGCGGGTTGCCGATCAGCACTTGGCGGCCATTTACGTTCGCCACGATGCCCTTGCCGGGGACCGGGGTGACGGTGCCGGGGATGCCCTGCGGGGCAACTCCCTCCTCGCGGGCAGTCTCCAGGATGGGGCGGGCCAGTGGGTGTTCGGAGCCGGCCTCGGCGGCCGCGGCCCAACGCAGCACCTCCGGACGGTCGAGCGTGGAATCCAGGATGATGACGTCGGTCAGCTGGGGACGTCCCTCGGTGAGAGTGCCGGTCTTGTCCACGGCGACCGCGGAGATCTTCGCGGAGGTCTCCAGGAACTCGCCGCCCTTGATGAGGATGCCGTTGCGCGCGGCGCGGCCGATGCCCGCCACGATGGCGACCGGGATAGAGATCACCAGGGCACCGGGGCAGCCGATGACCAACAGGGTCAGGGCCAGCACCACGTCTCCGCTGATGAGTCCAGCCACCAGGGCCAGGACCATGACAGCGGGCGTGTACCACGTGGAGAACCGGTCGATGAAGGCCTGGGTCTTGGCCTTGGCGTCCTGAGCCTCTTCCACACGGTGGATGATGCGGGCCAAGGTGGTGTCTGCGCCGATGCCAGTGGCCAGGACCTGTAGGAAGCCGCCGCGGGAGACGGTGCCGGCGAACACCTGCCCGCCTTTAGTTTTCTCCACCGGGATGGACTCGCCGGTGATGGAGGCCTCGTCGATGGCGCCGGTGCCGGAGACGACCTGGCCGTCCACGGGGACCTTCGCGCCGTTCTTGACCAGGACGATCTCGCCCATTCTCACCTGTCCGGCAGGGACTTCCTGTTGCTCGCCATCGCGCACGACGATCGCGGAATCAGGGGCGACGGCGACGAGTTCGGCCAGTGCCGAGCGGGTCTTGTTCAGGGTCGCAGCTTCCAGCGCGTGGCCGATCGCGAACAGGAACGTGACCGCCGCGGCCTCCCAGAAGTTGCCGATGATGACCGCGCCGATCGCCGCAACCGACACGAGCAGGTCGATGCCGATGATCTTGGCGATCAGCGCGCGCACCGCCTTCACCACGATCCCGTAGCCGGCAACCACGGCCGCGGCGATCATGAAGACATCTCCGAGGGTGAAAGCCGCGCTGGCGTGAGTGGCGTGGGCGCCGGCGTCGAGCCACCACTGGGGGCTGACGGTGAGGTTGGCGGCACCCCCGGCCAGCCACTGGATGGCGAAAGAGATGATGATGAGCACGCCGGACACGACGGGAACTGACCAGTTCCCATAGACCCATTTTTGGAGCCTGTTCACTTTCGGGTACGCCCTTTCTGGTCTCGTGCCAACAGAGCGGCAGAGGGAATGTGGGGAGGATGTCCGCAGGCGGCCCGCGGGGGCCGTTGGTCTCAGAAGGCAGACGGTGCGGCCTTGTAGCCGGCTTTGGCGATGGCGGCGACGAGGTCATCCACGGAGGTGCGCTCGTTGTCATGGTCGACCTCGATGCGGGCGGAGGCGAAGTGGACCTTCACGTTCTTGACACCCTTGAGTCGCCCGACCTGCTTCTCGATCTTCGCCACGCACGACGGGCAGGAGAATCCCTCCGCCCTAAGGACCGTGTGAGTGGTGGTGGGGGTGGAGGTGGCCATTGTGGACCCCTTTCGTGATGCGTTCCTTATTGGTACCTTCACGATAGGTTTGCGGCGCCCGGAACTCCTTGACATAGATCATGTTCGGCGCGCGCCTGCTACCGAGGCGTAGCTGACGCTGCCCGGTCCCATGGCGCTGATGCCGACTCCGCCCTGATCCACCGTCGTTGATTCCAAGGGTGAATCCTCGCCGAGTTTCGGTGGGTGATGGCGTTTGGGCATGGGTGGTCCGCCGGTCTACCCGGCCTTTCCACTTGGTTCTCCGGTCGTACCCAGTCAGGGCGGAGGGTCAGGTTGTCGCGGTCGCGGTGCCGAAGAGGTTGCGCCACGCCAACTCCCACGGCCACCGCGACGGCAGGTGCAAGGTCAGCCTTCGTCCGGACGACGCGATCCTCGCGGGGATGTTGATCAGGTGAGTACGCAGCGTCGCCCACCGGGCGCGGGCATGACGTGGTGAGGCGGCGACACCGGCGGCGCGGGCGAGGCCGAAACGCGATCACCGCGTGCGCCAGCCACGCCGCATTCGCCGCGTACCTCCCCGACGGCAGATGCGCCAACGGTCCGTCCTTGAGCTCCGCGATGACCTGCTCGACGATCGCGTGGTCGCGGTGCCGGGCGTCGGCCTCGATGGTTGTCAGCGACGAGTTGGTGACGAACGCGTGATGACGGTGGGCGTCGAACAATTCGCCCTGCCCGGCGTGCGGGTTCAGGCGTTTCACGCGACGCACCACCAGCCGGCAGATCACATGCTCCTTCTTCCGTCGCGAGGTGAAGACGGTGACCTCGGTTTCGGCGACCTCGGCATCGGAGATCCACCGCTGCTCGTCGTCATCCCAGACGGCGTTCGGGTAGGTGATCGCCGTCCACGCCGTGTCGTCGATCGACGCGATCGCCGCCCGGATCTGCGGGTTCATCCTCGCGGTCACCGAAAACCACGCCCCAGCCCGCTGCGCGGCGGCGACGAACGCGTGCCCGAAGTAGGCCGAGTCGGCGCGGGCAAGGATCTGGCCGGATGCCCCGGCGGCGCGGGCGCAGCCGATGGCCTGGGCGAGCAGGCGGCCGGCCCCGGCGTGGGAGGAGACGTTGCCGCGTCGCAGTCGGGCGGCGGCGATCACCGGCGCCGCGATCGGGGTCGACACGATCGCGACCTGCGCGTTCAATCCACGGACACCGGTGTAGCCGAATGCCGCGGCCTGCTTGGAGTAGCCGTGCACCTCGCGGATCGTGTCGTCGACATCGACGAACGTCATCTGATCCGCCCCGTCGAGCAGTCCGGGGACCTGGTCGGTCAGGCCGGTGAGCAGGCGTGCCGCGACGGCGTCGAGTTGCTGGACGTGACCGTGCGTGAACGACCGCAGATACGTGCCCA
>NZ_JAIYEP010000142.1 GCF_020515525.1 Rhodococcus yananensis | reverse complement strand
CGCGCACAGCGACAGCGCGCGCACCCAACTCGACGGGTCGGGCGCGGCGAGCAACCAGCCGGCCGCGACGCCGGTGAGCGCGCCGACGGCAGCCACGAGGAGCCACCGTCGGCGCGCCACCAGCACTGTGATCAGGCCTTCGGCTTGCGCAGCGCGAACCACAGGGCCGCCGCGACCACGACGACACCGGCCACGACGAACCACCACACGGCGGGGCCGTCGTTGCCCGCGTCGTCGGCTGCCGCGTCCCCGCTGCCGGCGGCGGGCGCACCCGGGGTTCCGGTGCCCTCCTCGGTGAGCGTGAACACGCGGGTGCCGCTGACCGGATGCCCGTCCGCGGACGTCACCCGGTACGCCACCGTGTACTCGCCGACCGGGCCGAGTCCGTCGAGACCGACACTGATCGTCGGACCCTCGACGACCGGATCGCCCACCGACCACAGATTGCCGTCGGGGCCGACCACGGTCAGGGCGGCGAACTGCGGTTGCAGGGACTCGTTGAACGTCAGGCTCACCCGGTCGGGGGCCTGCGCGATCCGTTCCCCGTCGTCGGGGCTGCTTCCGATCACCGCGGAATGGGCGGCGGCGGGACCGGCGGACATCATCAGCGCTACGAACAGGGCGGTGACGACGGTGATCAGACGTGTCATGCCCGCCGTCCCCGGATCACGGCACCGAGGCCGAGTGCCGCACCGAGCGCACCGAGCACCAGACCGATCCCGCCGAGCCAACGGGCCGTGGAATCGGTCGTGTCGCCGGTCGCGGTCGACGTCTCGGTTTCCGTCGTGGGGGAACCGCTGTCGCCGTGTGCGTCGCCGCCGCTCGCGGCGAGGGTCAGCGACGGGGCAGGCTTCTCGGGTTCCTCGTCACCGTCGGCGATCTGATCCCACGCGACGACCTCGCCGTCGCTGTACGTCTGCACGGCCGGGAACGTCACCTCCTCGAGATCGGGGAGGGGACCGGCCGACAACACGAATTGCTGGAACTGGCCCGGACCGACCTCGATGCCCGGGTCGGCGGTCCACGTGACGGACTTCGCGAGTTGACTCTGCGGGTCCTTCTCGACTGTCGCGGTCCAGCCGGGCAACGGCTCGGTGCGTGCCGACCGCAGGTCGGGCAGTTGCACCGTCAGGGCGGTGGTCCCCGCCGTGTCGGACTCGGTGGGGACACGGAACGTCAGGACGGTGTAACCGCCCTGGGTGGCGCCCGGCGCGGCGACGGTGACGTGGGCGGCGGCCACGCCGGATCCGGCGAGCAGCAACGCGGCTGTGGCCCCGGCGCCGATCACGGCGCGGGTGAATACGGTCTTCATTTTCGGATGTCGATCTTTCGATGGGAGGTGTCAGGACACGGCGGTGGCCGTGGCCGGTGGACCTCTCACCGAGATCGTCGACGGGAAGACGATGCCGCGGTGCAGCATCGTCGGATGAACCGGCAGCGCCGCCGGTGGTGCCGCCGCAGTCGGTAGCGGCGTCGATGCGAGCCGGATCGTCCGCGCACACACCGAGTGCAGACGGTCGGCGACACCGAGCAGGAGCGCGCAGCCGGCGACGGCGAGCACGTGCGCGGCGATCATCGGCGCCGTCGTGTGCGTGTGGTCGTCGGTCACCGACGACAACGCCACATGCGATGCGATCTGCCCCGCGGCGAGCAGCACCGTCGGCGGCAGCACCGGATGATGCGCCCCCGTGATGCCGACCCCGACGGCGACGGCGACCAGCAGCGCCGCGGCGGCACCGGACGGCATTCCGCCGCCGGCCGCGCCGTGCGCTGCGATCGCCAGCACCGCGGTACACACACCCGCGGTACCGCCGAGCAGGGCCGGACTGGAACTCAACGCGTGATCAGCTCACACCGAGCCGCGCCAACAGATCCGCTTCGATGCCGTCGAGTTCGGTCGAGATCGCGGCGTGCGCGGCCTTGCGTCGCGCCGCCGGCATCTGCTCGGCGGCGGGTACCGCGGCGGTCAGATCGGACAGTCGCGCGCGGATCGCCGTCGCGAACTTCCGGGTCTCGGCGTCCTTCGGGTGCAGCGCCTCGATCTTGGTGAGGGACTGCTCGGCACCGGCGATCCGGGCACTCAGCCGCGCACCGTGCCCCGTGAACTCGCCGAGCTGCTCGACACCGACCCCGAGCTGCTGTGCGCGACGCACGTCGAGCTGCCCACGTATCGCGGTGACCGCCTGGTAGACGAGCGGCGCGAGGATCGGGGTGAGCAACCGCGCCACCGACAGATAGCGTCGGATCTTCGCGGCGTTCAGCCCCTGGTTCTCGGCAGCCTTCTTCTGGGCCTTGAGCGTCGAGATCTGTTCCTTCTCGATCTTGGACTGGGATCGTGCCAGTTCCTTGTCGAGCTTCGCCTGCGACTTCGCGAGCTTCCGGTTCAGCTTCTCCTGGCCCTTCGCGGCCCGCTTGTCGCTCTTGAGCTGGTTCTTCGCACCGAGCTTCGCCTCGAGCTCGGCCTTGTGCCGGAGAGCTTTGGCTTCGGCCCTGCGGGTGGCGCGTCGCTTCCGCCGCGTGAACAACCCCATCGAACAGCACCCTCCATTCGGTACGTCTGCGGCGCGCCCGCGCCCTCGCTCAGCCTAACGTGACGATGCTGCTGTCGGACGCCGCGTCTCGACCGAATACCCTGGACTGTTGTGGAGGCGACCGGTGAGCAGCGGCGCGCGCCCGTTTCATTGGAGGCGAGCGCGCTGACGCGGTGTCGCCACCGGGTGTTTCTGGACGCGGCATATCCCGACGAACTGGCGGCGGCGGCACCGAACGCCGGGGCGGTGCAGCGGCAGGAGGCGGCGGCCGCGCACCGCGACATGATCAGGCAACGCCTCGTCGCCGACGACCCCGACCGATGGGTGGTGATCGAGCCGGACGGGCCGATGGCCCGTCGCGCCGACCGGACCCTCGAGGCGTGCCGCGCCGGTGCGGACCGCATCTGGGGCGCCGTGCTCCCGCTCGAGGCGGACACCGGGCGTCGCGGGCGTTCGGAGATCCTGCTGCGCGACACCGAGCGCGGTGGCTACATTCCCGTCGTCGTCGTCAATCACAAGGTCACCGACCCGGGCCGCGGGGCCGTCACCAGCGACCTGTTCGAGTGGGCGCCGGTCGTCGACGAGAACCGTAAGGTGCGTGCGCAGTTGCGCGACCAGATGCGCGTCGCCCAACTCCACCGGATGCTCGAACGACACGGATTGGCGTCGCCCGCCAAGGTCGCGGGCGCGATCGGCTACGGCGGCGACTGCATCCTGGTGCACGACCTGGAGTCGATCCTCGACGACTACGACGAACGTTTCGCCGACCGACTCGAGATCGCGCGCGGCAACGTGGCGACAGTGCCGTCGCAGATCGGGGAGTGTCGCACCTGCCCGTGGTGGCCGCGGTGCCGTCGGGAACTGGCGGAGCGTCGGGACGTGTCGCTGGTCGCGCCGGGGCAGCGCGCGGTGGTGCTGCGTGAATTGGATGTGCGCACGATCGACGGGCTCGCCGGCTGGACGGGGGATCCGCCGGAGGTGTGGCCGCAGGGGTCGTTCGAGGACGCGATCGTGGTCGCGAAGGCGTGGCTGGCGGACGTGCCGCTGGTGCGGCGGTACCGGCAGGTGACGGTGCAGCGCGCCGACGTCGAGATCGACGTCGACATGGAGAGCTACCACGAGCACGGCGCCTACCTGTGGGGGACGCTGCTCAACACCGACGTGCAGTCGGTGTACCGGCCGTTCGTGACGTGGCGACCGGTGCCCACCGAGGACGAGGCGCGGTCGTTCGCCGAGTTCTGGACGTGGCTGTCGGCGGAACGTCGGGCGGCGGAACGCCGCGGGAAGACGTTCGCCGCGTACTGCTATTCGCGTTCGGCGGAGGACAAGTGGTTGCTGTCGTCGGCGCGCCGGTTCCACGGATACCCGGGGGTCCCGTCGGAGCAGGAGGTCAAGGCGTTCATCTCGACGCCGCAGTGGGTGGACGTCTACCAGGCCGTCACCGACCAGTTCGTGTGCCCGAACGGCAAGGGGCTGAAGAAGATCGCCCCGATCGCCGGGCACCGCTGGCGTGACGACGAGGCCGGTGGCGAGGCGTCGATGAGTTGGTATCGGGAGGCCGTCGGATACGAGGGTGAGCCCGATCCGAGTCAGCGCGCGCGGTTGCTCGAATACAACGAGGACGATGTGATCGCCACGAAGGTGCTGCGGGAGTGGATGAGCGACCGCGCGGTGCTGGACATCCCGCACATCGACGACCTGTAGATCCACCCCACCCGTGCGTGTTTCTGGTAGCTCCGGCCACCAGAAACACGCACGG
>NZ_JAIYEP010000141.1 GCF_020515525.1 Rhodococcus yananensis | reverse complement strand
CTCTTCCGATCCGTCCCCGCGTGTGCGGGGACGGGCCGCTCGGCGTCGGTGATGGACCCTGCCCGGACGTGCGCGACACGCCCGGGTCGGGGTGGGGAGTGACCTCACAGTTGGTGAATTTGCCCCGCGTGAGGTATATGGCCTACCCTAGACGGGTTGCTTTGCGGGACCCGTGTGTCTTTCGCACGCGCGCCGTGGGCAGCCGACGACCGCGTACGTCCAGGTCGGAAATCTGACGTACACACCAATCCAGGTCAAGGAGACGTAAGTGATCCAGCAGGAGTCGCGACTGCGTGTCGCCGACAACACGGGTGCCAAGGAGATTCTCTGCATCCGCGTTCTCGGTGGCTCGTCCCGTCGCTACGCCGGAATCGGCGACGTCATCGTCGCCACCGTCAAGGACGCCATCCCGGGCGGCAACGTCAAGCGTGGCGATGTCGTCAAGGCCGTGATCGTGCGCACCGCCAAGGAGCGCCGCCGGCCGGACGGCTCGTACATCAAGTTCGACGAGAACGCCGCCGTCATCATCAAGGGTGACAACGACCCCCGCGGCACCCGCATCTTCGGACCCGTCGGTCGCGAGCTCCGCGACAAGCGCTTCATGAAGATCGTCTCGCTCGCTCCGGAGGTGCTGTGATGAAGGTGCACAAGGGCGACACCGTGCTCGTCATCTCGGGTAAGGACAAGGGCGCCAAGGGCAAGGTCATCGCGGCCTTCCCGAAGGAGAACCGTGTCCTCGTCGAGGGCGTGAACCGGATCAAGAAGCACACCGCGGTCTCGGCCAACGAGCGTGGCGCCTCGCAGGGCGGCATCGTGACGCAGGAGGCCCCGATCCACGTTTCCAACGTCGCGGTCGTCGACTCGGACGGCAACCCCACCCGCGTGGGCTACCGGACCGACGAGGAGACCGGCAAGCGCGTTCGGATTTCCCGGAAGAACGGGAAGGACATCTGACATGACCACCACCGAGAGCAAGACCCAGCCGCGCCTGAAGGTGCGCTACCGCGAAGAGATCCGCGACGCGCTGAACTCGGAGTTCGAGTACGCGAACGTCATGCAGATCCCGGGCGTCGTCAAGGTCGTCGTCAACATGGGTGTCGGTGACGCCGCTCGCGACGCGAAGCTGATCAACGGTGCCGTCCACGATCTCGCGCTCATCACCGGTCAGAAGCCGGAGATCCGCCGGGCCCGCAAGTCCATCGCCCAGTTCAAGCTGCGCGAGGGCATGCCGATCGGTGCGCGCGTCACGCTGCGTGGCGACCGCATGTGGGAGTTCCTCGACCGTCTCGTGTCGATCGCGCTTCCCCGTATCCGCGACTTCCGCGGCCTCAACGGCAACCAGTTCGACGGCAACGGCAACTACACGTTCGGCCTGAACGAGCAGTCGATGTTCCACGAGATCGACGTGGACAAGATCGACCGCCCGCGCGGCATGGACATCACTGTCGTGACCACCGCTACCAACAACGAAGAAGGCCGTGCCCTGCTCAAGCACCTCGGCTTCCCGTTCAAGGAGAACTGAGCCCATGGCTAAGAAGGCACTGGTCAACAAGGCCAACAAGAAGCCGAAGTTCGCGGTGCGCGCCTACACCCGCTGCCAGCGTTGCGGGCGCCCCCACTCGGTGTTCCGCAAGTTCGGACTCTGCCGTATCTGCCTCCGCGAGATGGCACACGCCGGCGAGCTTCCGGGAGTTCACAAGAGCTCCTGGTGACGTGATCGGTGGGCGGGCCCCAGGGTTCCGCCCACCGCCACGCCTGTCAGGAGTCGGCCGCGTGGCCGACTCGCATGAAACCAGATTCGCTGCAGGCCCACGATCGGGATCGCTCCCGGTGTTGCATGGGAACCGCACCGAGAAAGGTGTACAGGTCAGACCATGACCATGACCGACCCCATCGCAGACTTCTTGACGCGTCTGCGTAACGCCAACACGGCGTACCACGACGAGGTCAAGCTCCCGTCCTCGAAGATCAAGGTGAACATCGCCGAGATCCTCAAGCGCGAGGGCTACATCGCCGACTACCGCGTCGAGGACGCGGAAGTGGGCAAGACCCTCATCGTCGACCTCAAGTACGGGCCCTCCCGTGAGCGCAGCCTCGCCGGTGTGCGCCGCGTGTCGAAGCCCGGCCTGCGGGTCTACGCGAAGTCCACCAATCTGCCCAAGGTCCTGGGCGGCCTGGGCGTGGCGATCATCTCCACGTCCTCCGGCCTGCTCACCGATCGCCAGGCGGCCAAGCAGGGAGTGGGCGGGGAAGTCCTCGCCTACGTCTGGTAAGGGAGGCCACCACAATGTCGCGAATCGGAAAGCTCCCCGTCGCAGTTCCCGCCGGTGTCGAGGTGAACATCGACGGCCAGGACGTCGCAGTGAAGGGCCCCAAGGGCAACCTGTCGCTGACGATCTCCGAGCCGATCACCATCGCCAAGGGCGACGACGGCGCGCTGAACATCAACCGCCCCAACGACGAGCGTCGCAGCCGTGCGCTGCACGGTCTGTCGCGGACGCTCGTGCAGAACCTCATCATCGGTGTGACCCAGGGCTACACCACCAAGATGGAGATCTTCGGCGTCGGTTACCGCGTTGCGCTGAAGGGCAAGGACCTCGAGTTCTCGCTCGGCTTCAGCCACCCGGTGCTCATCGAGGCCCCCGAGGGCATCACCTTCGCCGTCGAGGCGCCCACGAAGTTCTCGATCTCGGGCATCGACAAGCAGAAGGTCGGCCAGATCGCGGCCAACATCCGTCGGCTGCGCAAGTCCGATCCCTACAAGGGCAAGGGCATCCGCTACGAGGGTGAACAGGTCCGCCGCAAGGTCGGAAAGACGGGTAAGTGATCATGAGCCAGACCGAGAACCAGAAGGCCAAGCGGATCCCGCTGGGCAAGGATGCTTCCACCACGCGTCGTCTGTCGAAGACGCGTCGTCACTTCCGTCTGCGCAAGAAGGTCGCCGGCACCGCCGAGCGTCCCCGTCTCGTCGTGAATCGCTCCTCGCGGCACATCCACGTGCAGCTGATCAACGACCTGACCGGTACGACCGTCGCAGCGGCGTCGACCATCGAGGCGGACGTGCGTGCCGTCGAGGGCGACAAGAAGGCCCGCGGCGCCAAGGTCGGTCAGCTGATCGCCGAGCGCGCCAAGGCCGTCGGTGTGGAGTCCGTGGTCTTCGACCGCGGTGGCCACACCTACGCAGGCCGGATCGCGGCCCTCGCGGACGCTGCTCGCGAAAGCGGGTTGAAGTTCTGATGACCATTTTCACGAACGGAAGGAACGCCTGATGCCGGGACGTCAGCGGCGTGACGGCGGCAGCGGACCCGCCGGACAGAACGCCAACAGTGGAGACAACCGCGGCGGACGCGACCGTCGCGACCGGGACTCGCGCGGCGGCAACGCCGGCGACCGGTCGAACTACATCGAGCGTGTCGTCTCGATCAACCGCGTGTCGAAGGTCGTCAAGGGTGGTCGTCGCTTCAGCTTCACCGCTCTCGTGATCGTCGGTGACGGCAACGGTGTCGTCGGTGTCGGCTACGGCAAGGCCAAGGAAGTTCCCGCGGCCATCCAGAAGGGTGTCGAGGAGGCTCGCAAGGGCTTCTTCCGCGTTCCGCTCATCGGCGGAACCATCACCCACCCCGTCCAGGGTGAGGCCGCAGCCGGCGTCGTCCTGCTGCGTCCGGCCTCGCCGGGTACCGGTGTCATCGCCGGCGGTGCGGTTCGCGCCGTGCTGGAGTGCGCGGGCATCTCCGACATCCTGTCGAAGTCCCTCGGCTCCGACAACGCCATCAATGTGGTGCACGCGACGGTTGCGGCCCTCAAGGGTCTGCAGCGTCCCGAAGAGGTCGCGGCCCGCCGTGGCCTCGCGGTCGAGGACGTCGCCCCCGCCGGCATGCTGCGCGCCCGTGCACAGGCTGCTGGGAGCGTGAAGTAATGGCAGATCTGAAGATCACCCAGATCAAGAGCACCATCGGTACCAAGCAGAATCAGCGCGACAGCCTGCGGACGCTCGGCCTGCGGAAGATCCGTCAGTCCGTGGTTCGTGAGGACAACCCGCAGAACCGTGGCTTGATCAACGTGGTGCGTCACCTCGTGACCGTTGAGGAGGTCTGAGAATGACCATCAAGCTGCATCACCTGCGCCCGGCCCCGGGTGCGAAGACGGACAAGACCCGCGTCGGACGCGGTGAGGGTTCGAAGGGCAAGACCGCTGGTCGCGGCACGAAGGGCACCAAGGCACGCAAGAACGTGCCGGCGGCCTTCGAGGGTGGCCAGATGCCCATCCACATGCGTCTGCCGAAGCTCAAGGGCTTCAAGAACGCATTCCGCACCGAGTACCAGGTCGTCAACGTCGGCGACATCGCCCGGGTGTTCCCCGAGGGCGGCGCGATCGGCGTGGACGAGCTCGTCGCCAAGGGCCTGGTTCGCAAGAACCAGCTCGTGAAGGTGCTCGGCGAGGGCGAACTGTCGGTGGCCGTCCAGGTCGCCGCGAACAAGTTCTCCGGCTCCGCCAAGGAGAAGATCACCGCCGCCGGCGGCACCGCGACCGAACTGGCCTGACCTGTTCGCTCGTGCGTGAGCCACGGCTGACGAACGGCCGCGATGCAGGTCATCCTGCATATCGGAAGAGC
>NZ_JAIYEP010000140.1 GCF_020515525.1 Rhodococcus yananensis | reverse complement strand
GTGTCCTGGTCGTAGACCGCATTCGTGTACTCGATCGGCGTCCACGCATCGTCGCCGATCGAGGCGATCGCGGTCTTGATGGTCGAGGTCAGACGCACGGTCACCGATACGTCGGCTCCCGCCACGGAGCGCGGCCGAGATGGTGGGATGCCCGTAGAACGCCGAATCCGCCCGCACCAGCGGTTTCGACGCTGCTACCGGCGTGGTGCGCGCTGCTGGGTCGGTAGCCGCCCGGCGCAGGTGCCGGGAGGTGGTCAGGGTGTCGGCGACCATCCGGCCGGCCCCACGCGCAGATCCGCACGCACCTTTACGGAGGCGTTGTCCGACGATCACCGGTGCCGTGGTGTCGGTGGTGACCGTGGTGATCAGCGCGTTCAGTCCGCGGACCCCGGAGTAGCCGTATCCGGAGCCTTGTTTGCTGTGACCGTGCACTTCGATGATCGAATCGTCGATGTCGACCAGCACCCGCCCGGTGTCGATACCCGCCACCAGCGGGGTGCGGGCGGCCAGGCCGCGCAGGAACCGGGAGGCGACGGCATCGAGTTGGCGGACATGCCCGAAGGTGAAGGTGCGCAGGAACGACCCCAGCGTCGACGGTGCGTAGGGGCGGTCGAACAGTGTTCCCATCGCCCCGTGTCGTAGTAGTGCCATGTCGGTGATGCTGTCAGCGCCGGCGACCATGCCCGCGACCAACGATCCGATTTTCGCTCCGGGGTGGGCGCCTTTGTCGGTGGGCAGGCTCAGATGCTGATCGGTGAGGGTGAGCAGGCCGCCACTGCGGGCCAAGGCCATGATCGGGACCAGTCCGGCGGTCGACACGAGGTTCGGATCGTCGAACCTCGCGGCGGTGACGGGGCGGGTGTGAGAGAGTTGCATCTGCGAGATGCCCTTCGTGGTGGCCGAATTGTTTCTGTGAGAAGTTCAATTCTTTCACTACGACAGGGCATTTCGTTGTTACGACGCGCTGGTTATCTCCGCCGGTTCGGTGCATCCAGGCTGATGCAACTACCAGTCTGACCACCTACGAAGGATCAGAAATCAGTTGCACCACTACCGGGGACTGATCCGACGTCGCGCATGCTTACTCGCCGGACGGTGGGATCGCAGTGCTCCGCGGAAACCTGTCGGTCGACGGTTGCGTCGTCGAGACCGCCGGTGTCGACGAGTCGATCCTGACCTTCGCCGGTCCTGCCGTCGTCGTCGAATCCCAGGAGGACGCATGTGAGGCGATTCTGTCCGGCCGCGTGCTGGCCGGCGACGTGATCGTCGTCCGTTATAGGCGGCGTAGGGTCCCGAGGACTTCGTCGAGGACGTCGGTGATGGATCGGCCTTCCGGGTTGCGGTACCACTGCTCGACGGCCGAGAAGTAGCCGAAGACCAGCGCCGAGGACATGACGCGGGCTTCCGAGGCCGTGAATCCACCGGACGTGGTGAGGATCGGAGCGATCCGTTCAACAGCGTTGGCCAGAGTCTCGTAGGACGCCTTGCGGACGGATGGTTCGTCGAAGAAGTAACGGATGCGGCGCAGCGCGAGGTTCGCCTCGGGGTCTTGCTGGTCTTCGGACGGCTCGAATCGTGCGACCACCGTTCGTGCGGTGCCGACGAGATCGCCGGGGTCGATGATGCTGGTGAGGTCGGCCTCGCTCAGGGCGTCGAAGTCATCCGCCAGAACGACGCCCTCCTTGGTGCCGAAATACCGGTAGACCGAGGACGGCGAGACATCGGCGGCGTCGGCGATCTGCTCGACACTGACCTCCTGGAAGCCGCGTTCGTCGAACAGGTCGAGGGCGACCTCTTGGATGTGGCGCATCGCTGCGCGCCGCTTGCGCTCTCTGAGCCCCGGTGCCATCAACCCACCCTACTGCAAGTCACTGCCAGTTGACTCACCCTGCCTGTTTATTTAGAGTCACCGTCAACTGAAAGTAACTCTCAAAACAGGAGTGAGTATGGGCGCGGAACGTACGGCGTCGCGACGGGTCGCGGTCTCGATCTGCCTGGGGCTGGGATTGGCTACCACGGTGGTGGCCGTGATCTGGATGGTCGTGGACCGGGCGACCGGCGACAGCGTCGCCACGCACGTCCACGAGCTTTACGCACCGTATGGCGAGGTTCCTGATCCGATCGTGCCGTGGGTCTTCCTCTGCGGCGTCTTCGGTCTGGCAATGGTGGGGTGGGCCGTCGCGCTCGTCGGGACGTGGCGCCAGGCGAGATGGGCGCGGTGGTGGTCCACGGCCTGCTTCGTCATCGGCAGCGCGCTGCTGATCTTCGGGGCGGTGGTCTCCGAGCACGACATGCCCATCCTGCCGCTGTCATGGCGCATCATGAGCATCGCGCTGGCCGTGCTCGGCGCGATCACCTTGGTCGTCGCGTGGCTTCCCACCACCGATCGGATCAAGAAATGAGCGTACTGATCGTCACCGAGTCCTATTTCGGTCACACGTCAGCCATCGCACAGGCCGTCGCAGAGGGGATCACCGAGGTTCGTGGCGATGGCCAGGCCTCGATCGTCGGGGCCGGCGAGGTGGCGACCACCCTGCCGGCCGGGCTGACCGCCGTGATCGTCGCCGCTCCCACGCACGACTTCTCTCTGCCTACTCCACGAACGCGAGAACAAGCCCGGGCCAAGGGCCTTCCTGCCGCAGCTCGGTCCGCTCCTGGGCGAAGGGGTTGCGCTCAGGATTCGGCAGGATCATGCCTCGTCGAGGCGGGCTCGAGCCCCCGCGCGCCCGGCCCCTCCTTGCCGAGTGCATCCCCGGGATTGGTGTAGGGGCAGGCCGTCAGCGACAGGCAGCCGCACGCGATGCAGTTCGCGAGGTTGTCGCGGAGAGCGACGAGACGGTCGATGCGGTCGTCGAGATCGGATCGCCACAGCCGCGCGAGCCGGGCCCAGTCGCGTTTGGTGGGCGGGTGGTCGTGAGGAAGATCGTCGAGGGCGGACTTGATGGTGGCGAGTGGGATTCCCAGCCGTTGGGAGGCGCGGACGAACGCGATCAGGCGCAGCGTGTCGCGTCGGTACTCGCGGTGGTTTCCCGCCGTGCGTCGGCTCGTGATCAGACCGAGTTGCTCGTAGTAGTGCAGCGTCGAGACCGCGACTCCGGCGCGCTGCGCGATCTGCCCCGGCCGCAGCCACACGGCATCAGCGGGAATGTCGCTCACGGCGTCTCCTCGGTGTCGGTGTGGGACGTCGACGTCAATCTACGTGTCGCCGCACCGCGGCCGACGGCTCAGGGGATCGGGCTGCGCCCGCACCCGGGTTCGTGAGTTCGCCGAGACCTCCCACGATCGCGATCCGTTCGGGTCGCTCCTCGAGAACCGTCTCACCGTACGGAGTGTGCAGCGTCAGCGGGTACGTGGTGGTGCCCTCCGCCTCCGGCAGGAACGTGTCGGAGGCGGTGGCGGCGTCGTCGGATGCGGTGTCCTGCGACGACGAACACCCGATGACGGCGACGAGCAGCGCCGCTCCTGCCGCGACGAGGGCGCGCGTGCGCCGGTGCGCTGATCGGGTCGTCATGCTGGTCCTCCGGGAGGGGGCTACGCAATTTCAGGGACTACCGGACCGGTGGGGCCCACGGGCCGGTGAGTTTAGGCGACGCTTACCTTGCATATCCGGTGCCCGGATAGTGTGACCAGGGTGACCGCCGCTGTACCACGCCCCGATGCCCTCGTCACCGACCTGCGCGACGTGCTGGTGGGGCCGCTTCCGGAGATCGCGCAGCGCTTCTCGATGCTGCTCACCGAGCTGGTCCCGCACCGCGCGCTGGTCGTCTTCACCCGCGAATGCACGGGCCGACCCCGCAAGATCGCCGGCGATCCGGTGATCGTGGACCGCATCACGATCGCCGAACTCGACCGCATCCGCGGTGGACTGACCGCCGGGGAGTTCTGCTGTCGACCCGCGCGGATCGCCGGCCGCGACATCGAGGTGTACGCATGCCTCGATCGGACCGACACTCTCCTGCTGATCGTCCCCACCGGACACCGGCCACGCCCCGCCGTCCTCGACATCGCACGAGCCCTCTTCGCGGTGGTGGCCACCGGTATCCAACTGCAGGTGCACAGTGCCAGTCCCGCCTACCTCGCCGAATCCCGCGCGGCCTCCGCCGAACGTGCCCGCACCGTCGCCGAACTCACCGAGACCCACGCCGTCACCCTCGAGACGATCCTGGCCACCCTGCGATCGACCGACCTCGACGACACCCGCGCCCGCACCACCGCCCGCGAGACCGCGACCTCCGCCCTCATCGCGTTACGTTCGGCCGTCGACCACCATCGCGACCTCGCGGAGGAGGCGGTGACCACGGCGTTCGCGCGCATGCACGGTGAGCTTCGGTCTCTGCTGCGGCACCGGGACGTGACCCTCGAGATGGTCGCGCCACCCCTCGACGGCCGCGGACTGCCGGGGGAGGTCGCCCACGCCGCACGCGCCCTCGCACGCGGCACGGTCCTGGCGTTGTCCGGGCAGGGGACGGCCGGCCGGATCCGCGTGGCGTGGAACTGCGACGGCGCGAACCTACTCGTCGACATCCGCGACGACGGTCTCGGGGAGATCGACGTCGACGAACTCGAACGTCAACTCCGCGATCGGGTCGAAACCCTCGGCGGCACCCTCGATTCCGAGTCGATACCCGGATGGGGGTCCCGCGTCGCCGCGGTGTTGCCGCTGGATCTGCCCGCCCCGTCCCCGGACGGCCCCGTCGTCGACGCGCTCGCGGCCCTCGGGCCGCGCGAACGGGAGGTGCTCGAACACCTCGTGGCGGGACGGCGCAACCGCGCGATCGCCCAGCGGCTCGGCGTGAGTGAATCGACCGTGAAGTTCCACGTCGCGGGTGTGCTGCGCAAACTCGGTGTCGCCACGCGTGGAGAGGCCGCCGCGCTCGGTACGGAAGCGGGTGTCGTGGTCAGGCCGCCGGCTGCGGCGCCGTGACGGACGCGGTGGTGGTCGGCGTCGT
>NZ_JAIYEP010000139.1 GCF_020515525.1 Rhodococcus yananensis | reverse complement strand
ATTCCGACGACCCACAGGTACACGTAGTCGACCTGCGAGAGATCCCGCTGGGCGAAGGCTTTCGCCTCGTCCTGCCACTGCGCGGTCAGCCGGGTGATCGAGGAGGCTGAAAGACCCGCACCGGAGCCGAGGAACTGCTCGAGTGCGGGCCCGAAGTCGCTGGTCGACAGGCCGTGCAGATACAGCAGCGGCAACACCTCGGACACCTGGGTGGACTTGCGGGCCCAGGCCGGCAGGATCGACGAGGCAAACTTCTTGCGTGTGCCGATGTCGGGGTCGATGCGCTTGTCGTTCACGCGTGGGCCTTTCACTGTCACTGTTCCGGCGGCGGTCATCACGTCGCGTTCAGTGTGGTAGCCGTTGCGCACGACCAACCGGTGGCCGTTGTCGTCGACCTCACCGGCGTGGCGGGCGATATAGTCGGCGACCTCGGCCTGCAGTGCGGCGGCGAGCATCTGCCGGGCGCCGTCACGGACGATCTCGTCGAGCAGCGACCGACCCGTGGCGGCACCGCCACCGGCCTCGTTCGGGTCCTGGTCTTCGTGTACTACCGTGAGCATGGGCGTGCCTTCCCGCCAGCGCGCCAACGCTGGTCTTGATCAGATTCCTGTGACTTCGTCGATCATCATCCGGGAAGGTGCGTCCTCCCGGGATCCACAGGTTCTGATCATTGCTCTCGTCGGACCCGCGCAGGCTCATCCGAGCGATGCAGCTGTTCGTCGATGGAACCGCTCAGCGGCAGCTCACCAGCACCAGCCTCGGCGCGTTGAATGTTCTGTACTTCTCGCTACTCGAGCTGCGGCTGAAACAGCGACTGGAGAGTGCAGAGGTCGCGCATGTGCTACTCGCCATCGAAGAGCCCGAGGCGCACCTGCATCCGCATCTTCAGCGGCTGCTGTTCAAACACCTGCAGCAAGACGACGTCAGTCGATCGACAGTCGTCACTACCCATTCGCCGCACATCGCGAGTGCAACCTCGGCACGGAACCTCGTCATGCTGCGCACGACCCCTGAGGGCACCGTTGCACACGCTGCTGCTGAAGCGAATCTGACCCAGGACGAGTGGGACGACATCGACAGATATCTAGACGCGACTCGCTCGGAGCTGGTCTTCGCCCGGCGGGTGCTGCTTGTCGAGGGCGTGGCTGAGCAGCTCATGGTCCCCTCCCTCGCACGCACACTCGGGATTGACCTGGACGAGGTCGGTATCTCTGTGTGCGCTATCGGTGGGACCCACTTCGCCGCGTACATCAAGCTGTGCAGGGCGCTGGGCATTCCGTGGGCTGTGCTGACCGACGGCGACCCCACCATCAAGGTCACCGGCGCCCGCCGCAAGCAGCTGCTGGAGCAGAAAATCGGCGCAGACCCGGACGCCATCTTCGTCGGCGCCACCACGTTCGAGCACGACATCATCGTGGAATCGGACTCGAACCGCTCCGCGATCGTCAGGGTTTTGACTGGACTCCTTGATGACACTGCGCACGACGACCTCGCGGCCGTGGCCTCCTGGGAGCATGAGACTCCAGAGGTGAAGGTTTTCCTCAAAATGATCTCCACAATCGGAGGCAAAGGACGATTCTCCCAACGGCTGGCGAGTGCAAAACTCGATGCGCCGCAACACCTGGCCGCCGCACTTGAATATCTGTTGGAGCCGTAAGTCATGGTTAGCCTGCGACGTGCGATCGCCGAACTAGAGACAAACGCCGCGCAGTGGGAAGCATTCCAGCATGAGGGGCACTGCGCCGTCCTTGCTCCTCCCGGCAGCGGCAAGACGAAACTGCTCACCACGAAAGCGGTCTGGTTGGCGAACAATGCCGTCGCGCCCGGCCGCGGGCTGGCTTGCATCACGCTGACGAACCCAGCTGCAGCCGAGCTGCACACGCGAATCCGAGGCCTGGGGCAGACGGTGGGACGCACTGTCGTCGTCGGTACGGTTCACTCGTTCGCTTGGTCCCACATCATCCGGCCGTTCGCTTCTGCAGCGGGGTTCCCCGAGCGGTCGAAGTACACACTGGCACCGCGTGGCGAAACCAATGCCGCGATGCGGGAAGCCATTCGTCGAGTGTTCGGCCCGCACGAGGACACCCGCTATGTGGACTCGACGGTCAAGCGTCACCGCAAACTGTGCCTCACCGAGGAGGGATGGAATGCCGCAGGCCCAGACATTCGTGCGGTAGCTCTCGAGTACGAACGCTTACTGCGGGGCAAAGACTACGTCGACTTCGATGACGTCATCGCAATGGCAGTTCGCCTGGTCGAGGAGCACCCCTTCGTAAGAACGGTTCTTCACGCCCGCTACCCGTATCTGATGGTCGATGAGTACCAGGACCTCGCGCCGGGTCTACACCGCATCGTCACCGCGCTCTCGTTTGATGAAGGCAGCACGACACTGTTCGCTGTCGGTGACCCGGATCAGGCCATCTACGGATGGACCGGCACTCGCCCGGAGCTCCTGCTCGAGCTCGCCGAGCACGAATCCGTCCGCCGGGTAGAACTGCGGATCAACTATCGATGCCGGGCGCTCATCGCTGCCGCTGGCCAGCGAATTCTCGGTGGCGACGGCCCCGAGGTCGTGACGTCCCGAGACGGCGGATCCGTCACTACACGATGCGAGCCCGGCGGATTGAGTGCACAGGCGAACTACATAGCCGGCCGGATCATGGAGCTGCAGGCGATCGAGGTGCCATTGCACGAGGTTGCCGTGCTGGCTCCCACCCACGACGACTGCAACGAGCTCGTCACTGTTCTCCGAGAGCATGGCATACCGGTGGCCTGGCGAGCGGATGGCTACTTGTCAACGCCGCTGACGATCACAGTAGAGGCCTTCGCTGCCTGGGCTTCGTGTGGCAGGGAGGACAGCGGCTACAAGCTGGGCGATCTCCTGGATCAATGGCAGCAGCTCGGCGACTGGGAGGTGCAACGAGCCGGCACCAATGACATCGTCGGTGCCCTTCTCTCCGCTGCTGCGGACACCTCTGCGGGCGAGTTCGTAGAGACTGTCGTGGCGATTATGGAGTCTACGAATGCTCTGAGTGCTCTCCGGCCAGACGACGCCAACGAACTTGTCCATATGCGTGAGGCTCTGAGCCCTTCCGGGGAGATGGCCCACTTCTCCGTGCGCGACCTGGGTCGCCTTCGCCTTCGCGACGGACGAGTCGAGGTATCGACGATGTCGGCAAGCAAGGGCCTGGAGTTCGATCACGTCTTTATCGCGGCGCTGGAACAGGGCAAGCTACCGTTCTTCAACTCAGCTCGCGGGTCGGCAGCGTGGGAGGAGGATCGACGCAAGTTCTATGTCTCGTTCACCCGGGCACGCGAGGCAGTCGAGGTTCTCTATTCCGGCTGGTACGTGACCAAATGGGGGTCTCGGAAGAGCAACGGACCGAGCGTGTTCCTCCGCGAATCTGGCTTGGTTTAGCGATAGGGAAATACTCCAGACTGGTTGACGTAAGAGCGGCTATCGGCATCGGACGATGACGAATTGCATCTGATGCAGGTATTCGCGGACGGTAATGCGGTGTGCGGGGCAGGCCCCTCAGAATGCGAGGGATCGGGCGATCTGCGCGATCGCCGCCTCGAAGCGTTCACGGCCCCCGGGCGAATTCAACCCGCGGGCCGAACAGTGCGGAATCTTACCGGGCAGCACATACAGATCGCGGGCGATGCCCGCCCGCGCCCAGCCGTCGCGGGCGGCAGCGCCCAGCAACAGCACCTGCTCGAGGTCCGGGCACAGGTCCACGACTTCGCGTGTCCACCGCACCGATCGGGCGCGTTCAGCGGGGGTCGAGCCACCGTTCTTGACACCGGCCACCGGAAACGGCACCACGTTCCAGTGCACGACCTGCGACCACGGCACGCCGTGACGCGCATACGCCTCGCGGCAGTTGCGGGCGGTGCGATCGTCGTTGTCCAGGCTCAGCAGTCCCGACCCGGTGCCGGCCTCGGCCTTGGTGGACGGGTTGTCGAGCAGTACCAGTACCCGTGCGTTGATCCCGCCCTGATCGGGATCGACATACGGAACGTGGCCGTGCGGCAGGCCGACCGTATCGGCGATACGGTCGGCCAGCTCGTTCAACGGCTTCACATGTTGGTCGCGGATGCGCGCCATCTTCGCGGCCACCACGGCGGGATCGGCGTTACGTCCGTTCGGCATGCGTCAGAGGATGACACACCGGCCCGACAAACGTCGCAAAGGGTGCGGAACCATGACCGCTGTTCGTAGGGCGCGCTGCCGCCGCGGCAGTTTCGGTCGTCAGCGGTACGGCAGAGGAGACCGGGGGCCGGCGACGGACGAGGAGCTGCTCGTGTCTCCGGCCGATGTCGGTGGTGACCGCTAGCGTGATCTCGACCCAGCGCTCCGCCGTGGAGGAAACCACGTTCGATCACGACGTCGACTACCCGACTGCCGTCGCCAGCTACGACGACGAGGGCGTCGCTGCGGCGATCGAATGGTCGGTCGGACAGATGGAGGATGGCTCGACGCTGTCGGTGTGGACCTCACTGAAGTCAAACCTCCAGAACTGCCCTGAGCTGCAAAGACTCGTGCAGCGCCACCACGACGTCGAGCACATCACCGGTCGCGGCGGCACTATGCCAGCGGGCCCCGGCCCTGTCCTGATGGCATGGGCAGACATGGGCGACATCGGCGAGTTGGTGCGCTACAGCCGCGGTATCCGTGCGCTCTGCGTGATCACCTGGAACGAGGATCGGCTCCGGCCCTGGGTCGCCGCCATGAAACCCGACATTCTCGGCGACGGCTCCGCGTGGGCGGACCTGCGCTTCGATCTCGACCCGATCGTGATCGAGGCACTGAAGGGCTGGAGTAGCCGTGCACCTCGCGGATCGTGGGGGTACCGCCCTGCACGAAGTGCTTGGGGGAGCGTCGACATCGACGAACGTCACCTGATCCGCCCCGTCGAGCAGTCCGGGGACCTGGTCGGTCAGGCCGGTGAGCAGGCGTGCCGCGACGGCGTCGAGTTGCTGGACGTGACCGTGCGTGAACGACCGCAGATACGTGCCCA
>NZ_JAIYEP010000138.1 GCF_020515525.1 Rhodococcus yananensis | reverse complement strand
CGCTTTCGCCGGCGCGATGTTCGGCCTCGTCACCAGCGACAACATGCTGGTCCTGTACAGCTTCTGGGAACTGACGACGATCCTGTCGTTCCTGCTCGTCGGCCACTACGCCGAACATGTCCGACCGACCGGTCGGACATCCCGCAGCGTCACGGTGAAGCCGGTGCGATTCCGGCGCTGTCCCCGCAACTGTGGTCCCGGTCCGGCCGGGCGAGCCAGGTCAGCCGGCGTCGCGGGCACGGAACTGGTCCTCGGACGAAGGACGGTGTCGTGCCGTAACCCGCCGGGTTGCAGCCGTGCTCCCTTCGTCCTCCGAACAACGGAGGGATGGTTGTGCCCCACGCACCCCGTCGGATCCTCGCGGCGGGTATCGCCGCGTTCGCACTGCTCGTCGCCGGATGCGGCAGCAGCGACGACACCGCACCCGCAGACGACACCGCCACCGAGGCGGGCACGCCGCAGGCCATCGTGTCGTTGAGCCCGACCACCACCGAGATGCTCTACGCCGTCGGCGCGGGCGACCAGGTCGTCGCCGTCGATGACCAGTCCGACTTCCCGGCCGATGTTCCCGTCACCGACCTCTCCGGTTACACCCCGAACGTGGAGGCGATCCTCGGCTACGAACCCGACCTCGTCGTCACCAACGCCGACACCGGCGATCTCGTCGCCGGACTCGCGCAGGCCGGGGTGCAGACCCTGATCCTCCCGGCCGCCACCACCCTCGACGACACCTACGGTCAGATCGAGCAGGTCGGCGCCGCGACCGGGCACATCGCCGAAGCCGCCGAACTCGTCGCGTCGATGCAGACGGAGATCGAGCAGATCGTCGCGACCGTCCCCCAGCGTGATGTGCCGCTGCGCTACTACCACGAACTCGACAACACCTTCTACAGCGTCACCGACGACACCTACATCGGCCAGATCTACTCGATGCTCGGTCTGACGTCCATCGCGACCGGTGGCGACGGTTACCCGCAACTGTCCGCCGAATACATCGTCGAACAGAACCCCGACGTGATCTTCCTGGCCGACGGTCAGTGCTGCGGCGTCACCCCGGAGGTCGTCGCGCAGCGGGCGGGTTGGAACGAGATCACCGCCGTCCGCGACGGCCACGTGTACGTCGTCGACGAGGATCTCGCGAGCCGCTGGGGCCCGCGCGTCGTCGACTTCATGCGTGAGGTCGCCGCCATCGTCACCGCGATCCCCGTGGCGCAGCCCGCCCCGTGATCGTGTCGCCCCGCCGCCGCGCCCTCGTTCTGGGGGCGGCGGTGGTGTTCCTGCTCGCCGCGATGCTCGTCGGGATCCTGGTGGGCCCCGCCGGACTCACCCCGCGCGCTGTGCTGCTCGACATCGCCGACCGCCTCCCGCTCGTCGACGTCGACTCCGGGCTCACCTCGCGGCAACAGGCCATCCTGTGGAACATCCGGATGCCGCGGGTCGTGCTGGGGGTGCTCGTCGGCGCGATGCTCGCGATCGCCGGCGCCGCGTACCAGGGGGTGTTCCGTAATCCGCTCGCCGACCCGTACCTGCTGGGAGTGTCCAGCGGTGCCGGTCTCGGTGCGACGGTCGCGATCGTGGTCGGCGGTGCCGCCGGATTCGCCGGAGTGCCCGTCGCCGCGTTCGCGGGCGGACTTCTCGCGGTCGGCGCCACCTACGCGCTGGGCCGGTCCGTCGGCGGCGGCCGCACGGAGATCGTCATCATCCTCGCCGGGGTCGCCGTCGCCGCGTTCGCCAACGCCATCCAGACGTTCTTCATGCAGATGCACGACGACACCCTCCGCCAGGTGTACTCGTGGATGCTCGGGCGGCTGTCCACCGACGGCTGGACGGACGTGCGGACGGTGCTGCCGTACGTCGTCGTCAGCGTCGTGATCATCGCGTTGCACCGCCGGACCCTCGACGTCATGGCGGTCGGTGACGTGGAGGCCGCCAGCCTCGGCATCGACCCCGCCCGGGTGCGACTGCTGCTCGTGTTCGTCGCGACCCTCGGCACCGCCGCGGTGGTCGCCGCGAGTGGCCTCATCGGGTTCGTCGGCATCGTCGTGCCGCACGCCGTACGGTTGATCGTCGGTCCCGGGCACCGGATGCTGCTGCCGCTGTCACTGTTGACCGGGGCCGCCTTCCTCGTCCTCGCCGACGTCCTCGCCCGCACCGTGATGGCCCCCGCGGAACTGCCGATCGGTGTGGTGACCGCAGCGATCGGCGCGCCCTTCTTCCTCGTCGTCCTGCGCCGCAGCCGGAGTGCGTCGTGAACGCCCCCGACGCCGTCACCTGCCGGGAGGTGTGTGTCGCGCGCGGCGGTATCGAGGTGCTGCACGACGTCGACGTGCTCGTCCGCGCCGGCGAGTGGGTGTCGTTGGTCGGTCCCAACGGATCCGGCAAGACCACCCTGCTGCACGCGCTGGCCGGTCTCGTGCCCGCGACCGGGCGGATCGACGTCGCGGGTATCGACCCCGGACGCACCCGTCGCCGCGCGGTGGCGCGGGCGGTCGCGCTGATGCCGCAGCGCCCGGTGGTGCCGGACGGCGTGACCGTGCGCGACCTGATCCATCTCGGTCGCACCCCGTACATCCCTCGGTTCGCGACCGGTACGCCCGGTGACCGCGAGACGGTCGACCGGGTGGTCGAGCGCCTGGAACTCGGGTCGTTCGTGTCGCGGCTCGCCACGGACCTGTCGGGTGGTGAACTGCAGCGGGTGGTGCTCGCCCGGGCGCTCGCGCAGGAACCCCGGGTGCTGCTGCTCGACGAACCCACGAGCGCGCTCGACATCGGGCACCAGCAGCAGGTGCTCGATCTCGTCGACTCGATGCGGCGGGAGAGCGGCCTGACGGTGATCGCCGCGATGCACGATCTGACGTCCGCCGGTCAGTACGGCGAACGGCTCGTGCTCCTGCACGACGGCCGGGTCGTCGCGGACGGCCCACCGGGCGCGGTGCTCACCGCCGACCGACTCGCCGCGATCTACGGTGCGCGTGTCGAGGTCCTCGACCGTGCCGACGGCCCGGCGGTGCTGCCGCTGCGCGACACCAGGAAGGAGCCGTGATGGAGGTCGTCCTGCTGGGGACCGGCGCCGCCGACGGCTGGCCCAACCCGTTCTGCACCTGCGCGTCCTGCATCGATGCCGCGCGGCGCGGTGAGATCCGCGGCCAGACCGCGGCGCTCGTCGACGACACGCTGATGCTGGACTGCGGCCCGGAGGCGCCGCGTGCCGCCGTGCGGTACGGGCGCACCCTCAGCGGGGTGCGGCACATCCTGCTCACCCACGCACACCCCGACCATCTCGGCCCGCAGGCACTGTTGTTCCGGTCGTGGGTGGAGGCCGGGCACGTCGTCGACGTCGTCGGCCCGGCCGACGCGCTCGACGCGTGCCGCCCGTGGGTCGGGCCCGACGACCCGGTGCGGTTCGTGCCGGTACGGGCCGGGGACACGACCCGGGTCGGGGAGTACACGGTGCGGGTCCTGCCCGCGCGTCACCGGGTGTTCCACGACGGCGACGCCGTGCTCTACGACCTCACCGGTGCCGACGGCGCCCGCATCCTGTGGGCGTGCGACACCGGACCGCTGCCCGACGACTGGTTCGACGCGGTGCGCGGCGCCCGGTTCGACGCGGTGTTCGTGGAGGAGACCTTCGGTGACCGGTCCGAGTTGTCGGACGGGCACCTCGGCCTGCCCGAGTTCGAGGGACTCGTCGGGTCGTTGCGTGCGTGCGGTGCCGTCGTCGATACGACGGATGTCGTCGCGGTGCATCTGGGGCATCACAACCCGCCGGTCACCGAGTTGCGGCGCCGACTGGCGCGGTGCGGTGCCCGGCCCGGAACGGACGGAGAGATGGTGAGGACCGGAACGGCGGCGCGGCAGGCGCGCGGGCATCGCACGCTGGTGCTCGGTGGGGTGCGCTCCGGCAAGTCGCGGCACGCGGAGGAGTTGCTCGCCGCGCACCCGTCGGTGGTGTACGTCGCGACCGGGGGTACCCGTGTCGGTGACGCCGAATGGGAGCAGCGGGTCGCGCTGCACCGGCAGCGTCGGTCCGCGTCGTGGTCGACGGTCGAGACCGTCGACGTCGCCGCCGTGCTGCGCACCGCCACGCAACCGCTGCTCGTCGACTGCCTCGGAACATGGCTCACCGCACGCCTCGACGTGCACGGCGTGTGGAACGGTGGCGACGTCGCCGCGGTGGACGCGGACGTCGACGATCTGCTCGACGCGTGGCGCGGGTGCACCGTACCGGTGGTCGCGGTGAGCAACGAGGTGGGCAGCGGGGTGGTGCCGGCCACCGCGTCGGGCCGGCTGTTCCGGGACATGTTGGGGCGGCTCAACGCCTCGGTGGCGGCGGTGTCGGAGTCGGTGACGCTGGTGGTCGCGGGCATCGCCGTGCCGCTGCGCTGAACGTTCACCCGACCGTCATCGGATTGTCGATCCGGCGCGCCGCAAGAGTCACGGATTGGATATCCGCCACACTTCCTCGTTTCCGGCGTCGGACCGTGGCACACTGGTCGATCGGTGCCTGAGACGCTTCGAGGGACAGGAGGAAACGGATGCGCACCACTGCACATATGCGGCACGGACCGCGTTCGATGATCCCGACCCTCGGGTACCCATCCGAAAAGTCCTCCGGGACTGTCGGATTCAGCGTCCACTGACCCCATCTCCCGGGGTGTGTGCGCCCCGGATTCCGGTCTGCCGACCGTGACCGTGGGCTGTTCGCGCCCCGAGAACCTGCTGATTGCCCACATTGAGCCACGACGTTCCTGTGACGTGTGCCGACCCTCGGTGCCCGAGCGCCGGAAGGAGACCCGACGATGACAACGATGCTGCTGGCCGACCTGCTGGCGCCCGCCCGCGACACCCTGGACTGGGAGGACGCCGCGTGCCGCGGTGATCGGCACCCGGACCGCTGGTTCCCGGACCCGAGCGAGGACTTCGACTACGCGGCCAACGTGTGCGCGCGGTGCCCGATCGTCGCGGCGTGCCATGCCTACGCCGTGGACACGAAGCAGTCCGGTGTGTGGGGTGGCAACGAGTTCCGGCGCGGCAAGGTCATGCGCTGACCCACGCCCCCGCCCGTGCGCGTTTCTGGTAGCTCCGGCTACCAGAAACG
>NZ_JAIYEP010000137.1 GCF_020515525.1 Rhodococcus yananensis | reverse complement strand
CTGTCACATTCTTCCGTCTGTGATGGTCAGTGTTTTTGCTAGTTTGAGTTTTTATGCTAGTGATTCGGCTCTTTTGTCTATGACTGATCGGCCCTTCGGGGTGTTGATCGAGAGTCTTTAACGGAGAGTTTGATCCTGGCTCAGGACGAACGCTGGCGGCGTGCTTAACACATGCAAGTCGAACGATGAAGCCCAGCTTGCTGGGTGGATTAGTGGCGAACGGGTGAGTAACACGTGGGTGATCTGCCCTGCACTTCGGGATAAGCCCGGGAAACTGGGTCTAATACCGGATATGACTTCCTGCTGCATGGCGGGAAGTGGAAAGTTTTTCGGTGCAGGATGAGCCCGCGGCCTATCAGCTTGTTGGTGGGGTAATGGCCTACCAAGGCGACGACGGGTAGCCGGCCTGAGAGGGCGACCGGCCACACTGGGACTGAGACACGGCCCAGACTCCTACGGGAGGCAGCAGTGGGGAATATTGCACAATGGGCGCAAGCCTGATGCAGCGACGCCGCGTGAGGGATGACGGCCTTCGGGTTGTAAACCTCTTTCACCAGGGACGAAGCGCAAGTGACGGTACCTGGAGAAGAAGCACCGGCCAACTACGTGCCAGCAGCCGCGGTAATACGTAGGGTGCGAGCGTTGTCCGGAATTACTGGGCGTAAAGAGCTCGTAGGCGGTTTGTCGCGTCGTCTGTGAAATCCCGCAGCTCAACTGCGGGCGTGCAGGCGATACGGGCAGACTAGAGTACTGCAGGGGAGACTGGAATTCCTGGTGTAGCGGTGAAATGCGCAGATATCAGGAGGAACACCGGTGGCGAAGGCGGGTCTCTGGGCAGTAACTGACGCTGAGGAGCGAAAGCGTGGGTAGCGAACAGGATTAGATACCCTGGTAGTCCACGCCGTAAACGGTGGGCGCTAGGTGTGGGTTTCCTTCCACGGGATCCGTGCCGTAGCCAACGCATTAAGCGCCCCGCCTGGGGAGTACGGCCGCAAGGCTAAAACTCAAAGGAATTGACGGGGGCCCGCACAAGCGGCGGAGCATGTGGATTAATTCGATGCAACGCGAAGAACCTTACCTGGGTTTGACATACACCGGATCGCCTCAGAGATGGGGTTTCCCTTGTGGTCGGTGTACAGGTGGTGCATGGCTGTCGTCAGCTCGTGTCGTGAGATGTTGGGTTAAGTCCCGCAACGAGCGCAACCCTTGTCCTGTGTTGCCAGCAATTCGGTTGGGGACTCGCAGGAGACTGCCGGGGTCAACTCGGAGGAAGGTGGGGACGACGTCAAGTCATCATGCCCCTTATGTCCAGGGCTTCACACATGCTACAATGGTCGGTACAGAGGGCTGCGATACCGTGAGGTGGAGCGAATCCCTTAAAGCCGGTCTCAGTTCGGATCGGGGTCTGCAACTCGACCCCGTGAAGTCGGAGTCGCTAGTAATCGCAGATCAGCAACGCTGCGGTGAATACGTTCCCGGGCCTTGTACACACCGCCCGTCACGTCATGAAAGTCGGTAACACCCGAAGCCGGTGGCCTAACCCCTTGTGGGAGGGAGCCGTCGAAGGTGGGATCGGCGATTGGGACGAAGTCGTAACAAGGTAGCCGTACCGGAAGGTGCGGCTGGATCACCTCCTTTCTAAGGAGCAACTCCAGGGTGATGGTCCGAACAGTCGGATCGTTCTCTGGCAGAGCCCGTTTGTGGCCGTATGTGTCACACGGGAGCTCATGGGTGGAACGCTGACAGGTTCATCCGCGTTCGGTGGGTCTGATGGCCGGCCGGTGGGTGATATATCGGTGCACTGTTGGGTCCTGAGGGAACACGTGAGTGTTTTTTCAGTGACGATGACCTGCGAAAGTTCTTCGCCTGTGGGTGGGTTCCGGTAGGGGTTGTTGTGTGTTGTTTGAGAACTGCACAGTGGACGCGAGCATCTTTGTTGTAAGTGTTTATGAGCGTACGGTGGATGCCTTGGCACCAGGAGCCGATGAAGGACGTGGGAGGCTGCGATAAGCCTCGGGGAGCTGTCAACCGAGCTGTGATCCGAGGGTGTCCGAATGGGGAAACCCAGCACGAGTGATGTCGTGTTACCCGCGCCTGAATATATAGGGCGTGTGGAGGGAACGTGGGGAAGTGAAACATCTCAGTACCCACAGGAAGAGAAAACAACATGTGATTCCGTGAGTAGTGGCGAGCGAAAGCGGAAGAGGCTAAACCGCGGGTGTGTGATAGCTGGCAGGCGTTGCACTCGTGGGGTTGTGGGGTCTTTCTTCTCATCACTGTCATGATGGGCGGGAGTAAGAAATCGGTGCATTAGTCGAAATGGTCTGGAACGGCCTGCCGTAGTGGGTGAGAGTCCCGTAGACGAAAATGTGCCGACTCTCGTGGGAGATACCCAAGTAGCACCGGGCCCGTGAAATCCGGTGTGAATCTGTCGGGACCACCCGATAAGCCTGAATACTCCCTGGTGACCGATAGCGGACTAGTACCGTGAGGGAAAGGTGAAAAGTACCCCGGGAGGGGAGTGAAATAGTACCTGAAACCGTGCGCTTACAATCCGTCAGAGCCTGTGAGTGACTTGTTCACTGCGGGTGATGGCGTGCCTTTTGAAGAATGAGCCTGCGAGTTAGTGGCATGTCGCGAGGTTAACCCGTGTGGGGTAGTCGTAGCGAAAGCGAGTCCGAATAGGGCGGTGTAGTGGCATGTTCTAGACCCGAAGCGGAGTGATCTACCCATGGCCAGGGTGAAGCGACGGTAAGACGTCGTGGAGGCCCGAACCCACTTAGGTTGAAAACTGAGGGGATGAGTTGTGGGTAGGGGTGAAAGGCCAATCAAACTCCGTGATAGCTGGTTCTCCCCGAAATGCATTTAGGTGCAGCGTCGCGTGTTTCACTCTGGAGGTAGAGCTACTGGATGGCCGATGGGCCCTACAAGGTTACTGACGTCAGCCAAACTCCGAATGCCAGGGTGTGAGAGCGCGGCAGTGAGACTGCGGGGGATAAGCTTCGTAGTCGAGAGGGAAACAGCCCAGATCGCCGGCTAAGGCCCCTAAGCGTGTACTAAGTGGAAAAGGATGTGGGATCGCTGAGACAACCAGGAGGTTGGCTTAGAAGCAGCCACCCTTGAAAGAGTGCGTAATAGCTCACTGGTCAAGTGGTTCTGCGCCGACAATGTAGCGGGGCTCAAGTACACCGCCGAAGCCGCGGCACTCACACAACACCTCGGAAGGGTTACGGTCTTTCCGGCAGTGGTGTGGGTGGGTAGGGGAGCGTCGTGCAGCCGTGGAAGCAGCAGCGTGAGCTAGTTGTGGAGGCTGTGCGAGTGAGAATGCAGGCATGAGTAGCGAAAGACGAGTGAGAAACTCGTCCGCCGAATGACCAAGGGTTCCTGGGGCAGGTTAATCCGCCCAGGGTGAGTCGGGACCTAAGGCGAGGCCGACAGGCGTAGTCGATGGACAACGGGTTGATATTCCCGTACCCGTGTGAACGCGCCCAGTGGTGAATCATCGGTACTAACCGTCCAAATGCTGAGCCGGCACCTTCGGGTGTGGTGAGGTTGCTGCGCGGGACCTTCGGTGTAGTAGTCAAGCGATGGGGTGACGCAGGAAGGTAGCTGGGCCAGGTGGTGGATTACCTGGTGTAAGCCGGTAGGGCGGGACATAGGTAAATCCGTGTCTCATGTGCCTGAGAGGTGATGCGTACCCGTTGAGGGGAATTCAGTGATCCTATGCTGTCGAGAAAAGCCTCTAGTGAGTTTTCACACGGCCCGTACCCCAAACCGACACAGGTGGTCAGGTAGAGAATACCGAGGCGATCGAGAGAACTGTGGTCAAGGAACTCGGCAAAATGCCCCCGTAACTTCGGGAGAAGGGGGACCTGATCTGGTGATGGAATGTGCTTCCGGAGCTGGGTTGGGTCGCAGAGACCAGAGAGAAGCGACTGTTTACTAAAAACACAGGTCCGTGCGAAGTCGTAAGACGATGTATACGGACTGACGCCTGCCCGGTGCTGGAAGGTTAAGAGGACCGGTTAGTGGCTTTCGGGCTGCGAAGCTGAGAATTTAAGCCCCAGTAAACGGCGGTGGTAACTATAACCATCCTAAGGTAGCGAAATTCCTTGTCGGGTAAGTTCCGACCTGCACGAATGGCGTAACGACTTCTCTGCTGTCTCGACCACAGACTCGGCGAAATTGCATTACGAGTAAAGATGCTCGTTACGCGCGGCAGGACGAAAAGACCCCGGGACCTTCACTATAGCTTGGTATTGGTGTTCGGTTCGGTTTGTGTAGGATAGGTGGGAGACTGTGATGCGGGCACGCCAGTGTTCGTGGAGTCGTTGTTGAAATACCACTCTGATCGTATTGGATGTCTAACCTCGGGCCCTGATCGGGTTCAGGGACAGTGCCTGGTGGGTAGTTTAACTGGGGCGGTTGCCTCCCAAAATGTAACGGAGGCGCCCAAAGGTTCCCTCAGCCTGGTTGGCAATCAGGTGTTGAGTGTAAGTGCACAAGGGAGCTTGACTGTGAGACTGACAGGTCGAGCAGGGACGAAAGTCGGGACTAGTGATCCGGCACCGGCATGTGGAAGCGGTGTCGCTCAACGGATAAAAGGTACCCCGGGGATAACAGGCTGATCTTCCCCAAGAGTCCATATCGACGGGATGGTTTGGCACCTCGATGTCGGCTCGTCGCATCCTGGGGCTGGAGTAGGTCCCAAGGGTTGGGCTGTTCGCCCATTAAAGCGGCACGCGAGCTGGGTTTAGAACGTCGTGAGACAGTTCGGTCTCTATCCGCCGCGCGCGTTAGAAACTTGAGGAAGGCTGTCCCTAGTACGAGAGGACCGGGACGGACGAACCTCTGGTGTGCCAGTTGTTCCGCCAGGAGCATGGCTGGTTGGCTACGTTCGGAAGGGATAACCGCTGAAAGCATCTAAGCGGGAAGCCTGTTCCAAGATGAGGTTTCTCACCCCCGTTGAGGGGGTAAGGCCCCCGGCAGATCACCGGGTTGATAGGCCAGAACTGGAAGCGCAGTAATGTGTGGAGGTGACTGGTACTAATAGGCCGAGGTCTTACCACGAAGGTGTTACGCGTCCACTGTGCGGTGTCTGAGACA
>NZ_JAIYEP010000136.1 GCF_020515525.1 Rhodococcus yananensis | reverse complement strand
GGTCCCGTATCGAGTCCGGTACCGAGGGCCCCGGCACGACACCGTGCCGGGGCCCTCGCGCGTCCGGGTGGCCTGTGCGGCGGACGCCGGCGCGGCAGACCACGGAGTGTGACGGTCGGCGCCTCCCGCGTGGTCGCGGGGGCCGGGGTACCGTGGTGCGCTGCGGTCGTCCACCCGGAACGTCGACCGAGCACGTCCACCCGACCACGCACCCACCGCGGAAAGGCCCAGCCACGTGACCATCGCCGTGACCGGCTCCATCGCCACCGACCACCTCATGCGGTTCCCCGGCCGCTTCGCCGAGCAGCTGCTCGCCGACCAGCTCGCCCACATCTCGCTGAGTTTCCTCGTCGACGACCTCGTCGTCCGTCGCGGCGGAGTCGGCGGCAACATCGCCTTCGCGATGGGCGTTCTCGGTGGCTCACCCGTCCTCGTCGGCGCCGTCGGCGCGGACTTCGCGGACTACCGCGCGTGGCTCGAGGAGCACGGCGTGAACTGCGAGGCGGTGCACGTGTCGAGCACCGCGCACACCGCCCGCTTCGTCTGCACCACCGACGTCGACATGGCGCAGATCGCGTCGTTCTATCCGGGAGCGATGTCGGAGGCACGCGACATCACGCTCGCCGACATCGTCACGGCGCACGGCGTGGACCTCGTTCTCGTCGGAGCGAACGATCCGGACGCGATGATCCGGCACACCGACGAGTGCCGTCGCCTGGGCATTCCGTTCGTCGCCGACCCGTCGCAGCAACTCGCCCGCCTCGACGGGCGTCAGGCCGAAGCGCTCATCGACGGGGCCGCCTACCTGTTCACCAACGAGTACGAGTGGGGTCTGCTGCAGCAGAAGACCGGTCTGACCGACGACGAGATCGCCGCGAAGGTGGGCCTGCGCATCACCACCCTCGGCGCGAACGGCGCCCGGATCGTCGACGCCGACGGCAACTGGACCCAGGTCGGTGTCGTGCCCGAACGCGCGAAGGTCGACCCGACCGGGGTGGGCGACGCCTTCCGCGCGGGCTTCCTGCTGGGGCACCGCGCCGGTCTGAGCGTCGAACGAGCAGGACAGCTCGGGTCGCTCGTCGCCGTGCACGTCCTCGAGACCACCGGAACCCAGGAATGGGACTTCGACCGTGACGACGCGCTCAAGCGTCTCACCGACGCGTACGGTGCGGTCGCGGCGGAGGAGATCGCCGCCGTCCTCTGACACCACCCGACGACCACACCGATCCCCGGGGACGTCGTCCCCGGGGATCGGTGCATGCGGGATCGTCCGTCAGAGTTCCACGGGGTACGTCGGTTCCTGGATCTGCGGGGTGATGCGCTGCTCGACGAAGATGCCGTGCCAGATCATGAAGCACAGAACAGTCCACAGGCGGCGACTGTGGTCGATGGGGCCGGCGCGGTGCTCGACGAGCATCCGGGTGACGGCGGCCTTGTCGAGCAGGTGATCGGTGCCCGACTCGGTGATCACCTCGTGTGCCCAGTCGTACAGTTCGGTGCCGGCAAGCCAGTGCCGGAGCGGGACGGGGAAACCCAGCTTCGCGCGGTGCAGCACGTGCGGCGGCACGATGCCCTCGAGCGCCTGACGCAGCGCGTACTTGGTGGTTGCCGGCACGCCCTTGCGTCCCGACGTGATCTTCTGGTCCAGCGGCACCTGCGACGCCACCCGGAACACCTCGGTGTCCAGGAAGGGGACGCGCAACTCCAGGGAGTTGGCCATCGTCATCTTGTCGGCCTTGACGAGGATGTCGCCGCGCAGCCAGGTGAACAGGTCCAGGTGCTGCATCCGTGCCACCGGGTCCCAGCCCGCGGACTGCGCGTAGATCGGGGCCGTCACGTCCTGATGCGTCCACTCGGGCCGGAAGTCGCGCAGCACCGCGCGCAGCTGCGCGTCGTTGAAACTGCGCGCGTTGCCGTAGTAGCGCTCCTCGAGGGTCATCGAGCCACGGTGGAGCAGGCTTTTCCCGCGTGTTCCCTCGGGGATACGGTCGGAGATCTTCCCCGCGGCGCGGCGCAGCGGCGCCGGTAGGTACTCGAACGGCTTCAACGACAGCGGCTCCCGGTAGATCGTGTAGCCACCGAACAACTCGTCGGCACCCTCGCCGGAGAGCACGACCTTGACGTGCTTGCGGGCTTCGCGCGCGATGAACCACAGCGGAACGAGAGCGGGGTCGGCGACCGGGTCGTCGAGGTACCACACGATCTCCGGGATGGCGGCGGCGAACTCGGTGGGGGAGACGACCCGCACGATGTGCCTGGCTCCGATCGCCGCGGCGGACTCCGCGGCGACGTCGACCTCGGAGTAGCCTGCGCGTTCGAACCCGGCGGTGAACGTGATCAGGTCCGGGTTGTGTTGCTTGGCGAGCGCGGCGATCGCCGTCGAATCGATGCCGCCGGACAGGAACGAACCGACGGTCACGTCGGCGCGCATGTGCTTGGCGACCGAGTCCTCGAGTGCCTCCGCGATCTCGCGGTAGCGGTCCTGTTCCCGGCCTGCCGCGAACGGACGAACCGGGAACGTGGGTCGGAAGTAGCGGGTGATCTCCGGTTCCTTGCCCGGCCGCAACCGTGCGTGGCAGCCAGATTCGAGCCGCCGGATCTGCCGGTGCAACGTCTCCGGCTCGGGCACGTACTGCAGCACCGTGTAGTGCTCGACGGCGCGCGGATCGAGATCGGTGTCGATGCCGATGACGTCGGCGAGTTCGAGCAGGCTCTTCTTCTCGCTGCCGAACGCGGTTCCCGCGGAACCGGTGGCCATGAACAGCGGCTTGATCCCGAACGGGTCGCGCGCGACGAACAGTTCCCGCTCGACCGTGTCCCAGATCGCGAACGCGAACATGCCGCGGAGGCGCCGTACCGCATCGGCACCCCAGTGGTGGAATGCGGCGACGATCGTCTCGCTGTCGCCCTCGGTCGTGAACTCTGCGCCGTGCTGCTCGGCCAGTTCGGCACGCAACTCGAGATAGTTGTAGATCTCGCCGTTGAAGGTGAGCGCGTACCGGCCCGGTTGCTCGGGCGGGCCCCAGCGCAGCGGCTGATGCGAATGCGCGATGTCGATGATCGACAGTCGGTTGAACCCGAACACCAGGTCGTCGTCGTGCCATGTGCCGTGTTCGTCCGGGCCGCGGTGGCGCAGGCAGTGCATGGCGTCGGCCACCCGGGCGACCGCGTCGTCGCTCGTGCCGTCATTGGTCAGAAACCCGAGCAGTCCGCACACGGAGTTCGCTACCTCGATTCCCATTCGTCAGGTGCGCCGGTCCCGGTCGCGCGCCGCGTGGGGACACCCGGGAACTACGCGGTGGGATCCGACGTTGGTCACCATGAAGTATGCCGCAGGTGCACGACCGCGGCGTCCCGAGGCACCGCGGTCGACACGCGGTGAGCGGTCCCACGCGAAATGCGCCGTCACAGTGTCGGTGTGCGGCCGATTTCGCGTTCTCGGCATGTTCTTCGCCCCCGAGCGTGGATAGCGGCCGGCTTTGGTCTACGCTGCGTAGTAATTGGGCCGGCCCTCCGGGTGTGCCCTAGTGGAATTGCGGCGATCAGGAAGGCGTGAACGTGGCGCAAGGTCGGATCCTTCGGCGGTTCGGGCTCGCAGCATCACTCGGCATTGCAGCCTTGGTGCTGTCCGGGTGCTCGAGCGAAGAAATCCTTCGTTTCGGCTGGCCGGAGGGTGTGACTCCGCAGGCCGAGCGTATGCGTGAACTGTGGACGTGGTCGGTAGTCGCCGCCCTCGTCATGGGCATTCTGGTGTGGGGTCTGACCTTCTGGGTGGTGCTGTTCCACCGCAAGAAGAAGAACTCCCCGGAGTTCCCGCGGCAGACGGCCTACAATGTGCCGCTCGAACTGCTGTACACGGCCGCGCCGTTCGTGGCGGTCTGTGTTCTCTTCTACTTCACGGTCGTGGTGCAGAGCTACGTGCTCGAGAAGGAAGACAACCCGAATGTCGTCGTCGACGTCACCGGGTTCCAGTGGAACTGGAAGTTCGGCTACCGGACCGTCGATCTCGGTGACGGCACGCAGCGCTACGACGGCACCGATGTGCTCGCGCAGGAAGCCGTCGCGCAGGAGCCGTTCGATCCGGAGCACGCCGGTGACCACGCGCAGCCCGGCCCGATCCACGGTCAGCCCACCGAGGATCTGTCCTACCTGCACTACAACAAGATCGAGACCCTCGGCACGAGCGAGGAGATCCCGGTTCTGGTGCTGCCGACCGGCAAGCGCATCGAGTTCCACCTCGCGTCGTCGGACGTCATCCATGCGTTCTGGGTTCCGGAGTTCCTCTTCAAGCGTGACGTGAACCCGAACCCCATCAACAACAACTCCGATCCGGTGTTCCAGATCAGCGAGATCGAGCGTGAGGGCGCCTTCGTCGGTCGTTGCGCCGAGATGTGCGGCACCTACCACGCGATGATGAACTTCGAGGTCCGTGCCGTGAAGCCGGAGGACTTCGCCAAGTACATCGAGCTCCGGAAGCCGGTCTCGGAGGGCGGTGAGGGCCTGACCAACGCGCAGGCGCTCGAAGCGATCGGCCAGGATCCCCTCGCGATCACCACGTTTCCGTTCGACAGCGACCGTACGACCCGCGCCGCGAGCGGCGAGTGACGGCCCGGACACCTCTCACCGACAAGGACAAGTGCTGAAATGAATATCGAAGCCAAAATCTTCGAAGTCGTGACGGTGTTCTTCGTGCTCGTGGCCATCGTGTACGGCACCTTCACGGGGCTGTCGGACAAGGGTATCGAGTGGGCCGGACTCACCGCGGTCGTCCTGTCCGCAGGATTGACGCTGATCGTGGGAACCTACTTCCGGTTCGTCGCGCGTCGTCTCGACACGCGGCCCGAGGACTTCGAGGACGCCGAGGTCAGTGACGGTGCCGGTGATCTCGGCTTCTTCAGTGCCGGCAGCTACTGGCCGATCCTGCTGGCCGGTGCGGCCGCGTTCGCCGCGATCGCGCTCGCGTTCTTCCACGTCTGGATGATCGTCCTGGCGGTCGCTCTGATCCTCGCCGCCACCGCGGGGCTGGTCTTCGAGTACCACCTCGGACCGGAGAAGCACTGACGGTTCTCCGAGTTCGTCGAATCGGGCGCCGCACACCGGGAGTGTGCGGCGCCCGCTTTTCGTCGGTCGGTG
>NZ_JAIYEP010000135.1 GCF_020515525.1 Rhodococcus yananensis | reverse complement strand
AGAAGTGCGCACGGGTGGGGCGTGGGTGCGCCCACCTTCGGGCGTCGGGGTCCTGACGTGGTTCGGCGCGCACCTCACGCTCCCTCCGGGGCGGGAGAATAGGGGGCGAGACCGGCGTTGTTCTCGTCGATCCGGATGGGGCGGCCCAGATGAGGGAACGCGCGCTGGGTGCACGACGGCCGGTCGCACACCTTGCATCCGGCCCCGATCGGTACCGTGGTGTCGGGATCGTCGAGGCGCAGCCCCCGCGAATAGACGAGCTTGTCGGCGTATCCGATGTCGCAACCCAGCCCGACCGCGAAATCCCTCTTGGGCGCGAGATGACCGGGCGCACCCTCATGGGTGGTACGTGCCAGCCACAGGTACGTGCGGCCGTCCGGCATCTGCGACACCTGCGTCAGGATCCGCCCCGGCGACGTGAAGGCGTCGTGCACCACCCACAGCGGGCAGCTGCCACCGACACGGGAGAAATGGAAAGCGGTGGCGGACTGCCGTTTCGATATGTTTCCGGCGCGGTCGGTGCGCACGAAGAAGAACGGTACCCCGCGCTGACCGGGGCGTTGCAGGGTCGACAGGCGGTGGCAGACCGTCTCGAAGCCGACCTCGAACTTCGCGCCGAGCAGGTCGATGTCGTAGCGCAGGGCTTCGGCGGAGCGCAGGAAATGGGAGTACGGAAGGATCAGCGCACCGGCGAAATAATTGGCGAGCCCGATCCGCGCGAGCGCGCGGGACCGTTCGGGGATCGCCTCCGCCCCGGCGACGATCGCATCGATCGTGTCGGCATGCGCGATGAACGCCAGTTGCGTGGCGAGCTGGAATGCGCGCTGCCCCGGTGACAGGCGTCGCGCCAGGGTCAGGACCTTCGTCGTCGGGTCGTACGAACGCTTTCGGCCGACGCGGTCGGGTTCGTCGGTGCGGATGGCCACGGTGATGCCGTACTCGTCGTACAGCAGACCACTGAGCTGAAGGTCCAGGCCGCCGACCGTCAGCCCGCGACCGGTGAAGAGCTCCTCTGCGGCATCGTCGAGTTCGGCGATGTGGTTGCGGCGGTCGTAGAAGAAGTCGCGGACCTCCTCGTACGGGGTGGTCGCGGCCTGATCGGCGACGACACCCGGATCCCCCGGGGCGAGCTGTTCGAGCTGCTCGGTGGCACCGCGCAGTCGACGGTGCAGCGACACCAGGGCGCGCGCTGCGAACGGGCTGCGCGACAACAATTCGTCGATCTCGGTGGCGGACACGTCGGTGGTGTCGGGATTCTCGGCGAGCACCTCCTGCAGGTCGGCGAGCAGGCGGGCGTCGGTGTCGGCGGCGAAGAACCCCATGTCGAGATCGAACATCGAGTTCAGGCGCATCAGCACCGGCACGGTCAGCGGCCGATGATCGTTCTCGAGCTGGTTGACGTAGCTCGTGGACAGTCCGAGTGTCGACGCCAGCGCGGTCTGCGTCAGCCCGCGTTCTTCCCGCAGCCGGCGCAGACGCGCACCGGCGTACATCTTCTGCATGTCCGCAAATCTAACACCTCCCGTTTACACAATTTCCGCAATTTCACTCGGTGTGGTCCGCAAAAATAGGCATGTGCAAGGCATTTCCAATCGATCGGCGTCTGCGTAGCGTGCGAATCACAGCATCGGACTTCGGAGGATCCATGAAGACTCATCTCGTACGCACCCGTCGATCCGCGGAGAACTTCCCCCGCGAAGAGCACCTCGCGTGGCGGATCGCGGAGGTCGCGACCGACCCGGTGGAGGTGCCGGACGACACCGCGGACATGATCGTGAACCGCATCATCGACAACGCGTCGGTCGCGGCGGCCTCGCTGGTCCGTCGCCCGGTCTCGAATGCCCGCGCGCAGGCCCGGGCTCATCCGTACACACCCGGTTCGACGGTGTTCGGTGTCGACGGCACGTATTCACCGGAGTGGGCGGCGTGGGCCAACGGTGTGGCGGTGCGCGAACTCGACTTCCACGACACCTTCCTCGCCGCCGAGTACTCGCACCCCGGCGACAACATTCCGCCGATCCTGGCGGTCGCCCAGCACGCGGGCCGCAGCGGTGCGGACCTGATCCGCGGCCTCGCCACCGGCTACGAGATCCAGGTGGACCTCGTCCGCGCGATCTGCCTGCACGAACACAAGATCGACCATGTCGCGCACCTCGGGCCGTCCGCCGCTGCCGGCATCGGCACACTGCTCGGCCTCGACACCGACACCGTCTACCAGGCGATCGGACAGGCCCTGCACACCACCACCGCGACCCGCCAGTCGCGCAAGGGGGAGATCTCCAGCTGGAAGGCGTACGCCCCGGCGTTCGCGGGCAAGATGGCTGTCGAGGCCGTCGACCGCGCCCTGCGGGGAGAAGGTGCCCCGTCGCCGATCTGGGAGGGTGAGGACGGTGTCATCGCCTGGCTGCTCGGTGGCCCGGACGCCGAATACCATGTGCCGCTGCCCGGCCCGGGTGAGGCCAAGTGCGCGATCCTCGACACCTACACCAAGGAGCATTCCGCCGAATACCAGAGTCAGGCACCGATCGACCTGGCGCGCCGGATGCGTGAGCGGATCGGTGATCTCGAGCAGATCGAGTCGATCGTGCTGCACACGAGCCACCACACGCACGTCGTGATCGGGACGGGCTCGAACGACCCGCAGAAGTTCGACCCGCACGCGTCGCGGGAAACCCTCGACCATTCGGTGATGTACATCTTCGCGGTCGCACTGCAGGACGGTGTGTGGCATCACGAGCGCTCCTATGCGCCCGAACGCGCGCAGCGCCCCGACACGATCGCGCTGTGGAACAAGATTTCCACCGCCGAGGATCCGGAGTGGACGCGCCGCTACCACTCGACGGACCCGGCGGAGAAGGCGTTCGGTGCCCGCGCGGAGGTCACCCTGAGCAGCGGCGAGGTCATCGTCGACGAACTCGCCGTCGCCGACGCCCACCCGCTCGGTGCGCGTCCGTTCGCGCGGGACCAGTACATCGACAAGTTCCGCATCCTCGCCGAGGGTGTCGTCGCGCCCGCCGAGCAGGATCGCTTCCTCGACGCCGCTCAGCGTGTCGCCGAGATGAAGGCCGGTGAGCTCGACCAGCTCACCTTCACCGTGTCCGACGACGTGCTCGCCTGCGCACCGAAGCTGCCGAAGGGGCTGTTCTGAGATGACCGGACTCATCGCCGCGACCACCCCGGTCGCCGACAGACGCGCCGCGTTCCGCCGCGGACTCGGATCCGGGACGATCCAGCGGTTCCCCGGTGCGATCAACCCGCTGACCGCGAAGCTGATCCAGGAGATCGGGTTCGAGGGGGTCTACATCTCCGGTGGTGCCTTCTCGGCCGCGCTCGCCCTGCCCGACATCGGTCTGACCACGCTCACCGAGGTCACCGCGCACAGCGCCGGGATCGCCGGCGTCACCGACCTTCCGGTGCTCGTCGACGCCGACACCGGCTTCGGTGAGCCGATGAGCGCGGCCCGGACCGTCACCGTCCTCGAGGACGCCGGCGTGGCCGGTCTGCATCTCGAGGATCAGGTCAACCCCAAACGGTGCGGGCATCTCGACGGCAAGGCGATCGTCGGCACCGACGAGATGGTGCGCCGACTGCGTGCCGCGGTGGCGGCGCGACGCGACCCGAACTTCGTGATCTGCGCTCGCACCGACGCCGCGGGTATCGAAGGGGTCGATGCGGCGATCGACCGCGCGAAGGCCTACGCCGAGGCGGGGGCCGATCTGATCTTCACCGAGGCGTTGCACACCGTCGACGACTTCGAGAAGTTCCGTGCCGCGGTCGACACCCCGCTGCTGGCGAACATGACGGAGTTCGGTAAGTCGCAGCTCGTTCCGGCGCAGGTGCTCGAGAAGATCGGCTACAACGCCGTCATCTATCCCGTCACCACGCTGCGTCTGGCGATGGGCGCGATCGAGCACGGGTTGCGCGTCATCCACGAGGAGGGCACGCAGGAGAGCATCGTCGATCGGATGCAGACCCGTTCGAGGCTGTACGAGGTGCTCGAGTACGAGCGTTACAACGAATTCGATTCCGGCATATTCAATTTCACGCTGAATGGGGGTCAGTGATGACAGACAGCGCTGTTTCGACGATCTACAAGGGTCTCGCCGGCGTCGTCGTCGACACCACCTCGGTCTCCAAGGTGGTGCCCGAGACGAACTCGCTCACCTATCGCGGCTACGCGGTGCAGGATCTGGCCGCGCACTGCAGTTTCGAGCAGGTCGCCTATCTGCTGTGGAACGGGGAGTTGCCGAGCGACGCCGAACTGGCGTTGTTCATGCAGCGCGAGCGCGCGGAACGGCGCGCCGACCGGTCGTTGCTCACGCTCGTGGCGAAACTGCCCGAGACCTGCCACCCGATGGATGTGGTGCGCACCGCGATCAGCTACCTCGGCGCGGAGGACGCCACCGACGGTGACGCGTCGCCGGCCGCGAACCGGGCGAGGTCGCTGCGCATGATGGCGGTGTTGCCGACGATCGTCGCCGCCGATCACCGGCGTCGACGCGGGCTCGATCCGATCGCACCGAACCATGTGCTCGGATTCGCCGAGAACTTCCTGAACATGTGCTTCGGGGAGGTGCCGGACGCGGCGATCGTCAAGGCGTTCGAGGTGTCGCTGATCCTGTACGCGGAGCACAGCTTCAACGCCTCGACGTTCGCGGCGCGTGTGGTGACCTCGACGATGTCGGACATCTACAGTGCCGTCACCGCCGCGATCGGCGCGCTCAAGGGGCCGCTGCACGGCGGCGCCAACGAGGCGGTCATGCACGACATGCTCGAGATCGGTGCGCCGGAACGTGCGGAGGAGTGGATGCGGGGCAAGCTCGCCCGCAAGGAGAAGGTGATGGGGTTCGGTCACCGTGTCTACAAGAACGGTGATTCGCGCGTTCCCACCATGAAGAAGGCGTTCTGCGACGTCGCCGCCCACACCGGCGGCGAGAAGTGGGTGCGGATGTACGACATCCTCGAGAAGACGATGGGTGATGCCACCGGGATCAGGCCGAACCTCGACTTCCCCACGGGGCCGGCCTATTACCTGATGGGATTCGACATCGAGGTGTTCACCCCGATCTTCGTGATGAGCCGCATCACGGGGTGGACCGCCCACATCATCGAGCAGAGCGAATCGAACGCGTTGATCCGACCGCTCAGCGAGTACACGGGCGTCCCGCAGCGATCCGTCGTCGCCTGAGCCGTGCGTGGTTCTGGTAGCTGGGGCTACCAGAAC
>NZ_JAIYEP010000134.1 GCF_020515525.1 Rhodococcus yananensis | reverse complement strand
TCCTCGCCGGGGTACCCGACACTCAAGCACGGTGATGATCACCGTGCACGCGGGTCGCACGGGCCGAGCAGTCGTCACGGTGAGCGTGATGGTCGCGCCCGCGCGCACGGGGGTGACCAGCGGTTGCGGGATTCCGCAAACGCCTTCGCGACGTCGCGCCCGCGCGCACGGGGGTGACCACTGTGTCCGTGAGGGACACGGTTGCCCACGTCGCCGGGGGTGCCTCTCAGGGACCGGAATAACCCCGAAACCACCCCGAAACCTCCAATGAGACCCCTGAATCGACGGGATCCCCAACCTTCGGCCACGTTCCGACCAGCAACAGAGAGGATATCGAGAGCTGCCATCGAGGCTCGGGGGTTTCAGAAGGTTAGGGGTTCGAATCCCTTCGGGCGCACACAGAAAAGCCCCCCCGCCAGCAGTGATGCAGGCGGGGGGCTTTCTCATATCCGTTTATCGGGTCACCACGACACGGAATCGACACGAATTGCTGAGCGGGGTGCATCGGCATTCTGTGGGTATCTTCACCGCAAGGGACGGTGACATGCGACTCCACGGACGGCAGGACGTCATGATCTGGTACGACGAGCTGGCGGCTGAGGTTCACGGCATCGTCGATGCCATGCCCTGCAGGCGGGGTTGCTGTGAACCGGTGGACTCAACTCACCCTGACACGCAGGGAGTGCCGATGATCGTGGTCGTCCGTGAAGTCCTCCATGACCACTCGCGCCGGCGAAGTCTCGGAGAAGGGCGAGGTAGTGCCAACCGCGGGCGAAACGCTCCGGGGGTGAGCGGCCCGCCTCGATGATGTGGACCTCTTCGGCGTCGATGTCGGGGGTGGTGTCGGGACGGGCCGGACGGTTCGGTCATGCTCCGGTCCTCCGATGGGCTGCGGGCGCCGAAACGGATGTGATGCAGCTCAGGTGAGACGGCCGTTGCTGGACACGGCAGGCCGACGTGAACACTGGATCGCGGTATGTGTGTCGCAAAGTTCTGTGAAATATGCCGGTTGACGTCGTGGCAAAGCCGTCAGTACGCTCCGATCCGAGCTGAAAAGTTAATGAAGATTCGCAGATGATCGAGCTCGGCTGTCCGGGCTCCGCTGGGAGACGACATGGAACTTGCGTGGTCGGCGGCAGACGCCGCCTTCAGAGACGAGGTGCGTTCGTTTCTCGACGAGAAGTTGACACCGGAACTGCGCCGGGCCGGACGCCTCGCCACGAGCGTCTACTCCGACCACGAAGCGAGCATGGAGTGGCAGCGCATCCTCCACGAGCGAGGCTGGGCGGCTCCGGCGTGGCCCGTCGAGTACGGCGGTTGCGACTGGACGCCGACCCAGCACTACATCTTCGTCCGCGAATCGATCCTCGCCGGGGCGCCGGCGCTGTCTCCGATGGGGATCAAGATGGTGGCGCACGCGATCATCGCCTACGGCACACCCGCGCAGAAGGACTACTTCCTCCCCGGGATCCTGAACGGCGACGTCTTCTTCTGCCAAGGCTATTCCGAACCCGAGTCCGGCTCCGACCTCGCGTCCCTGTCGATGGCGGCCGTCGGCGACGGCGACGACCTCGTGGTCACCGGCAGCAAGATCTGGACCACCCATGCCACCGAGGCCAACTGGATGTTCGCTCTCGTGCGCACGTCGCGAACGGGGAGGAAACAGCACGGCATCACGTTCCTGCTCATCGACATGACCTCACCGGGAATCGAGATCCGGCCGCTCGTCATGACCTCGGGCGAGGAAGTTCAGAACCAGGTGTTCTTCGACGAGGTCCGGGTGCCCAAAACCAACGTTCTCGGACGTATCGACGACGGCTGGACGGTCGCGAAGTACCTGCTGGTCTTCGAACGGGGCGGTGCCGCAGCGGCCCCCGCCCTGCAGGTGATGGCGGAGAGAGTCGCCGACGCGGCGGCACACCAGCCGGGACCGGCCGGTGGCACCCTCGCCGACGATCCCTCGTTCTCATCGAGGCTCGCCGATGCCCGCATCCGCACCGAGGTCCTCGAAATCCTCGAGTACCGCACCCTCGCAGCACTGTCGGAGGGACGCGACCCGGGACCGTCGTCGTCGATGCTCAAGATCCTCGGCACCGAGTTGAGCCAGCGACTGACCCAGCTCACCCTCGAGGTGGCCGGTCCGCGTGGGCGTGCGTACCAACCGCACGTGACGGCACCCGGGGGACCGATCGCCGATTTCGTGGCCCCCACCGACGGCTATCTCAGCGGTGACGACTGGCAGGCCGTCGCGCCGCTGCGCTACTTCAACGACCGGGCCGGCTCGATCTACGCGGGTAGCAACGAGATCCAACGAAACATTCTCGCCAAAGCAGCATTGGGGCTCTGATGGACTTCTCCTTGAGCAAGGAACAGGAACTCCTCCGGGATTCGGTCACCAAATACCTCGAAGCGCGGTACGATCTGGCCCGCAGCCGCAAGGTCGCGACGATCGGCGACGGCTGGCAGCCCGAAGTGTGGCGCGCGTTCGCCGATGATCTCGGCATCCTCGCCGCGACCCTCCCCGAAGACGTCGGCGGTATCGGTGGCGGTCCCGTCGAACTCATGGTGATCGCGGAAGCGCTCGGCCATGCGCTCGTCGTCGAGCCGTTCGTCGACGCGGTGGTCCTCGGGGGCGGACTCCTCGGCCGCGCAGGGGGCGGTCGCGCGAGGTCCGTCCTCGAGGCCATCGGTACCGGTGAGGCCGTGACGGCGCTCGCTGCCGCAGAGCCGACGTCGGGGCCGGTGCTCCACGATGTCGCGACCACTGCGCGACGTGACGGGGACGGGTGGCTCCTCGACGGCAGCAAGATCGTCGTGAGCAGCGCTCCGCTCGCGACCCACCTGCTCGTGACCGCCCGTACCGCGGGCGACCGGCTCGACACCGACGGCATCTCGCTGTTCCTCGTCGACTTCGATGTGCACTCACCGCCGGACGGCGTGACCGCGCATCCGTACCGGACCATCGACGATCGTCGTGCAGCCGACCTCGAGTTCTCCGGGTTGCGGTTACCCGCCGACGCACTGCTCGGTGAGGTCGACCGAGCGTGGCCCTCGCTGGCGCTCGCGATCGACACAGCGACCACCGCCGTCGCCGCCGAAGGTGTCGGGGCGATGCGCAAGGTCCTCGCCGACACCGTCGAGTACTGCAAGCAGCGCGAACAGTTCGGTCAGCCCATCGGACACTTCCAGGTGTTGCAGCACCGCATGGTCGACATGTTCATGGAACTCGAACAGGCGGTGTCGGCCGTCTACCTCGCGGTCCTGCATCTCGACGCCGCCGACACCGAACGAGCCAGGGCGGTATCGGCGGCGAAAGCCACGATCGGACGTGCGGCGCGGTTCATCGGGCAGAACGCAGTCCAGTTGCACGGCGGCATGGGGATGACAGAGGAACTCGCGGTCGGGCACTACTTCAAACGCCTCACCGCGATCGAATACGAGTACGGCACCGCCGAGCAGCACATCGCGCGCTACGCCGAACTCACACGCTGACCCTCACCCGGACTCCGAACCCGTCACGACGTGCTCGACGCGGTCTGCCGCACCCGGTACGTCCTCGTGTTCCCAGACCCGCACCACCGTCCAACCCGCTGCGGTGAGAGCGGCATCGGTGTCGCGGTCGCGGCGGACGTTCGCCTCCAACTTGTCCGCCCACCACTGCGCGTTGTTCTTCGGCGCGGTCGCGTGGAGCGGACAACGATGCCAGAAGCATCCGTCCACGTAGACCGCCACCTTCCGTCGTGGGAAGAGGAGATCGGCGCGCCGTCGCATCCCCGGAAGCGGTGCGCGGTCCACGAAGAACCGCAGGCCCCGGCGGTGCAGTTCGCGTCGCAACGCCAGTTCGGGGGCGGTGTCGCGTCGGCGCTGCCGACTCATCCGCGCGCTTGTGCCCGCATCGGTCGAGGGGCGGTCGGACGACGACATCGTGCGCTACGCCACCGCCCGTGGAAATCCACCCATCCGGTCGAGATGGCTCTCCACGTCGTCGAGGAAACCCGGAACGAACCGCAGACTGCCCGAACGTGCCCGTCGCAGGAAGCCCGCGGTCGCGCGCGCCGACAGCAGACGCGAATCGTCGAGGAACCCGCCGAGATCCTGGTAGGGGTCGTGGACCGGCCACAACGATTCGTGGACGCGGAAGGCCTTCCTGTTCGCACCCCAGGCTGCGCTCGGCCACGTGTCGCCGGACGACAGCGGTGATTCGTGATCGGCCGTGTACTCGAGCGGAGCGGACAACCGGTGACCGACCCACGACGCCATCCGCACGCTCACCGCGTTGCCGACCAGACGCCACCGATGGCCGGCGCGGACACCGGGTGCCTCGGTCGCGGGCGCCGTCCAGTCCGGATCGAAGCCCTGCAGCCGCTCGGCGTCGGCCAGTCCCGGGGTGACGATCTCCCCGGACGGCAACCGCACCGCCGGTGGGCTCGCGATACCCAGCGCCGACCCGCCCTTCAGGGTAGGGACGGCGTTGACCGCCCAGCCCAGCCCGCGCACCCCTTCTGTCCAGTAGAAGCCGCACGGGTACGAATCGGGATCCGCGTCGGGAGGGGCACCGGCGTCCTGACCGAAGAGGATGGTGCGTGGATCATCGGTGCGGGACGCGACCATCAGCACACGCTGCCGGCGCTGGGGGAGTCCGAACGATCGGGCGTCGACCACCCGGTACGCCCAGGTGTAGCCGAGCTCGCTCAGGGCGTCGGTGATGTGCCGCATCGCGGCCCCGCGCCCGAGCTGCAACATGAAGGGGACGTTCTCGATGACGAGCCACCGTGGTCCGTTCCTTCTCTTCACGAGACGGAACACCTCGTCGACCAGTCCGGATCGCGACCCCGTGATGCCGGCCGTGCGACCGGCCTGCGAGAGGTCCTGGCACGGGAAACCGGCGGCGACCAGTTCGGTACCGCGAGGCAGAGAACGGAGCCGGGTCACGTCGGCATCGAGGGGGACGTCGGGGAATCGGTGACGTAGCACGGCCTGAGCACCGGGATCGATCTCGCAGAGGAGTTCGGTGTTCCATCCGTGCTCCGACAGCCCGAGCTCCAGGCCGCCGATGCCGGCGAACAACCCCACCATGCTCCCCGTCGACGCCACGGCACCCTTCCTCGATCAGTTACCGAGAACGTTACTCGAGTCCCCCTCTCCCACGTGAGCGGACGCGTCCCGGCGGCACTTCCCCGTGGAGACAGGGGGTGGTGAGACGGCCCGGAACGGGTGTCCATGACGCCGAAACCACATCTGACCTGGCGATTTGGTGTTCCGGTTCATCCTCGCGTAACTTATTCCAGGTCAGAGCGACACGGACACCGACCCGGACCGCGAGGTACGGGAAAACGAGGTTGGACGAAGGCGCCTGAGCGATTTACCGGTCACCGAATCTTCTGGTAAGGTTGGTGGCCGCCCCGGAATTCGAAAGAATTTCGGCGGGAGCAGGTAACCCCGGATTTCGTGGGCCGATGAGGCTCGTGCATGATGGTGTGTGCGTGTTCTTTGAGAACTCAACAGTGTGCCGATGAATGTCAGTGCCAATATTATTTGGTGCGACCACCCCACTTTTGTGGGTGGTTGTTGCTGACTGTCACATTCTTC
>NZ_JAIYEP010000133.1 GCF_020515525.1 Rhodococcus yananensis | reverse complement strand
CGCCCGTCGCGTCGTGACCGACGCGGCGGGCGCCGGCCCATCCATCACACCCCGAGCGAATGTATCGCCGGCTCGATCGAGGGAGACGAGCGATACACTCGCTCGAGTCGCGGGAGGCCGAAGTACATGTCCGTACCCCTTCGAGTCGTGACGACCGTCGGTGCCGCCGATCTGCTCCGCACACTCGCCGACCGTCACGGGCCGCTGATGCTGCACCAGTCCGGTGGCTGCTGCGACGGCTCCGCACCGATGTGTTACCCGCAGGGGGAGTTCCTGGTCGGTGACCGGGACGTGTTGCTCGGCGTCCTGGACCTGCGGCTCGCGGCCGGCGAGACCGCGCCGGATCTGCCCGACGGTCGCGACGCGGTGCCCGTGTGGATCTCCGGGGCGCAGTTCGCGGCGTGGAAGCACACCCGACTCGTCCTCGACGTGGTCCCCGGACGCGGCTCCGGTTTCAGCCTCGAATCACCCGAAGGTGTGCGTTTTCTCAGCCGCGGTGGCGCATTCACCCCGACCGAACTCGCCGACCTCGACGGCGCCCCGGTGGTGCTCGGTCGCGACTGGGCCGACGGTGCCCGCCCGGGGCCGGCGGCAACATCGCCGATCGTGGCCGAGGCCGCCGACGTGTGCCCGGTGCCGGGAACCGCCCGCCAGGTGTAGTTCCCAGGCAGGTCCCGCATGACCGTTCGCGCCGTCGTGGGTGCTCTTCGCGCCCGGTCCGTATGCGCGACCGGTCCCTCCCGGAGGGGCGCGACCTCCGGTGCACTCCGCGCTCACCGCCGCTCCGCAGCAGTACACTCGACGTGCCCGACCGGAGCGGCTCCGTCCTAAGTTCGAAGAAGGGCAAAGATGTCGTCGACAGATCCGAATGCCGCCGGCCACCTCGGTGCGCATCACGACGGCGCCGACTTCCACACGGAGTCGCGCGCACATCTCGAGAAGCGGACCTTGCGGAAGGGATCCGCGGGATGGGTACTGCCAGCACAGCAGCTCTCATAGAATATTCGATCGCACCTGCGGCGATCGGTTGGTCGCCAACTCCCCGGACGAGGAGTTCGCGGCCCTGGCGAAGGCGGAGGCGGAACTCGAATGACGACCTATACCCAGCATCTGGCCGGCACCACCTACACCTTCGCGGGTCTCGTGGAACTGCTCGCCAAGGCCACACCGCTGCGCTCGGGTGACGAACTGGCCGGGTGCGCCGCCGAATCGGACGCCGAGCGGGCCGCCGCGCAGTGGGTGCTGGCGGACCTGCCGCTCGACACCTTCCTGCACGAGCCGGTGGTGCCGTACGAGGACGACGAGGTCACGCGGCTGATCATCGACTCGCACGACCGGCACGCCTATCGGGCGGTGGCGCATCTGACGGTCGGCGGCCTGCGCGACCGGCTGCTCGAGACCGCGGCCCGGCCCGACGCCGCCGAGCACCTCGCAGCCGTCTCCCCGGGGCTGACTCCGGAGATGGTGGCGGCCGTCAGCAAGATCATGCGCAATCAGGATCTGATCGCCGTCGCCCGCGCCGTCACGGTCACCGCGGCGTTCCGCACCACGGTCGGGACGCCGGGTCGGTTGTCGACGCGGTTGCAACCCAACCATCCCACCGACGACCCGCAGGGTATCGCCGCCGCCACGCTCGACGGACTGCTCATGGGCTGCGGCGACGCGGTGATCGGCATCAACCCCGCCACCGACTCGCCGCAGGCCACCGCGGAACTGCTCCATCTGCTCGACGAGATCCGGCAGCGGTTCGACATCCCGGTGCAGTCGTGCGTGCTCTCGCACGTGACGACGACGCTCGGACTCGTCGAGGAAGGAGCACCCGTCGATCTGGTGTTCCAGTCCATCGCCGGGACCGAGGGCGCGAATTCCGGCTTCGGCGTGAACATCGGGTTGCTGCGCGAGGCGAACGCCGCCGGCCGGGAGCTCGGGCGTGGCACGGTCGGGGACAACGTCATGTACCTGGAAACCGGTCAGGGGTCGGCGTTGAGTACCGGTGCGCACCTGGGCACCGACGGGCGCCCGGTCGACCAGCAGACCCTCGAAGCCCGCGCCTACGCCGTGGCACGCGACCTGCAGCCGCTGCTGGTGAACACCGTCGTCGGGTTCATCGGCCCCGAATACCTCTACGACGGCAAGCAGATCATCCGGGCCGGTCTCGAAGACCACTTCTGCGGCAAGCTGCTCGGCCTGCCGATGGGTGTGGACGTGTGCTACACCAACCACGCCGAGGCGGACCAGGACGACATGGACACCCTGCTCACCCTGCTCGGCGCGGCGGGGGTCGGTTTCGTCATCGCGGTCCCCGGTGCGGACGACGTCATGCTCGGATACCAGAGCCTGTCATTCCACGACGCGCTGTACGTGCGGCGAGTGCTCGGATTGCGCCCGGCCCCCGAGTTCGAGGCGTGGCTGCAACGCCTCGGCATGGTCGACGACGGCGGACGGGTACTGCCCGTCGACCTGGACGGTTCGCCGCTGCGCGCCCTGGCGGGTGTGCGATGAGCGCCGGGGACGCCGCCGCGACCCGAGAGGATCCGCGGGATCCGTGGAGCGAACTGCGATCGACCACGCAATCGCGGATCGGTCTCGGCCGGGCGGGGGATGCCCTGCCGACCCGCCGTGTCCTCGAGTTCCGGGTCTCGCACGCCGCGGCGCGCGACGCGGTGCACCTGCCGCTGGACGTCGCGACGTTCACCGCGGCGGTGCGCGAGGTCGGACTCGGGGAGCCGGCGGTGGTGCGCAGCTGCGCCGCCGACCGCGGCGAGTATCTGCGCCGCCCCGACCTGGGGCGTACCCCCGCGGATCTCGACACGGTGTCCCGGACGGGGGCGGACGTGGGGTTCGTCCTCGCGGACGGACTGTCGCCGCGGGCTCTGATGGAGCACGGGGCACCGTTGCTGGCCGCGATCGCGGCGGAGTTGCCGCAGCACTACACGCTCGCCCCGCCGGTGGTCGCCACCCAGGCGCGTGTCGCGCTGGGCGATCACATCGGTGATGCGCTCGGGGTGACGACCCTGGTGCTGCTCATCGGGGAGCGGCCGGGCCTGTCGGTGGCCGACAGCCTCGGTGTCTACCTGACACACCGGCCGCAGCCGGGCCGGACCGACGCCGACCGCAACTGCATCTCCAACATCCATCCGCCCGAGGGACTCGGCTACGTGCAGGCCGCCCGCGTGGTCACCGGTCTGGTGGACGGGGCGCGCCGCCTGGGCCGCTCGGGAGTGGAACTGAAGGACACCTCGCGGGCCGCCACCCTCGGTGCCGGTGCGGTGCTCGAACCCTGATCGCGGTCCGGGACCCACTGTTCCGGTGCGGTATCGCGGAATCCTCTGTCTGCACACCGAATTCACGAGTTCTCGGCGGTCGGGTCGTCGTCCGCGTGGGCTCCCGCGAGGGGGGGTTCCCCGTCGCGCTGTCGGGGCTGACGACCGCGCGTGGATCGTGGCCGGGGCAGAATTGGGCGGCGGGTTCGTCCGGACCCGGGCACGGTGCGCGGCGGTGAGTCCGCGCGGAACGGCTCCTTCGGGGGCGGGTGGGAGTGAGCGATGGCCTTCGCGGGCAATGTCGACGAGTTGGCGCTGCTGCAGACGGTGCGGTTGAAGAAGCAGGTCACCGCGGAGATGATCGCCGCGCATCTCGGTGTGACGGTGGCTGCGGGGCAGGCAGCCACGGCGGCGCTCGTCGAGCAGGGCAAGGCCGAGTCGTCGGGCGACGCGATCTCCCTCACCGACAAGGGGCTGAGCGAGTTGTCCGACCAACTCGACGCGGAACGTGTGTCCATCGACGAGGACTCCATCGCCGACCTGTACGAGCAGTTCGGGCCGCTCGACGTGGAACTGACCGCGCTCCTCACCGACCCGGAGGCCGACGGTTTCCTCGACGCACTGATCGCGCTCGACCGCTCGGCGCAGGCGTTGTTCGACGACGTCTCGGCGTTCGTTCCGCGGTTGTCGCGCTACCAGGACCTGTTCGAGGAAGCGCTCGGACGGGTCAAGGGCGGATCGTTGGCGTGGGCGACCGCGGGCAACATCGACTCCTACGCGACCGTGTGGGGCGAGATGCGCGCGGAGCTGGCGGGCGCGTCCGGCAACTGACCCGGCAGGTCGTTCGTTCCTCTCGGTATGTGACCCCCTTCACATCCACCCCCTTTCGGGGGTGGTGGCGGGGTGAGCGGGATCACTACCTTTGCCTCCAATCCGCGGCGGGACCTCCCGACCGCGGTTCGGACGGACAACGGAGGAACGACGTGACCACAGTGTCGACACCGGGGGCGCACGAACCCTCGGCGGTGCCCGCCGGCACCCCAGCGCCGGCGGGTACCGCACCGACCGGGCCCGGGATGAGACGTGTCGCAGTCGCGAGCTGCATCGGCACGACCATCGAGTTCTACGACTTCTTCATCTACGGCACCGCGGCCGCGCTCGTGTTCCCGACGGTGTTCTTCCCCGCGCTGGGGGCGACGGCCGGAACGGTGGCCTCGTTCGCGACCTTCGCCGTCGCGTTCATCGCACGCCCCGTGGGGGCGATGCTCTTCGGCCACTTCGGCGACCGCATCGGACGCAAGAAGACCCTCGTGTCGACCCTGCTCCTGATGGGTGTCGCGACACTGCTGATCGGTCTGTTGCCGGGCGCCGACACCATCGGTGTCGCGGCGCCGATCCTGCTCGTCGCACTCCGGTTCGTGCAGGGCTTCGCGGTCGGTGGCGAATGGGCCGGCGCAACGCTGCTCACCGCCGAGTACGCGCCACCCGGCAAACGCGGCATGTACGCGATGTTCCCGCAGCTCGGACCGGCCCTCGCCTTCGCGCTGTCCAGTGGAACCTTCCTGTTCACCGGTCTCGCCCTCGGCGACACCAACGAGGCATTCCTGACCTACGGCTGGCGGATCCCGTTCCTGCTGAGCATCGTGCTCGTCCTCGTCGGCCTGTACGTGCGTCTCGCCATCGAGGAGACCCCGGTGTTCCGCGCGGAGTCCGCCGCGGCGGCATCCGAGGGCAAGCGCACCCTGCCGTTCCTCGACGCGCTGCGCAACCAGACCAAGGAGATCCTCCTCGGCGCCGGTGCCCTCGCCATCATGTTCGCGTTCTTCTACATGGGCACCGCCTACCTCACGAGCTACGCCACCACGACCCTCGGCTTCGACCGCCCGTTCGTCCTCGTCGTCGGAATAGCCTCCTCCCTCGTCTTCGGTGCGTCGATCGTGCTCTCGGCCCTGTACTCCGACCGGGTCGGCCGCCGGAAGGTCATCATGATCTCGTGCGGGTTCTCCGTGGTCTGGGCGGTGGCGCTGTTCCCGCTGCTCGACACCGGATCACCGATCGCATTCGTCGTCGGCATGATGGTCACCCTCGCCATCTTCGGGATCGCGTACGGCCCGTGCGGTGCACTGCTCCCCGAGATGTTCCACACCCGCTACCGCTACACCGGTGCCGGTCTCGCCTACAACGGTGCCGGCGTCCTCGGCGGTGCGATCCCGCCGATCCTCGCGGCACCGCTCGCCGCTTCGTTCGGCGGCATCGCGATCGGAATCATGCTGGCCGTGCTCGGTGTTCTGAGCATCGCGTGCACGGCGGCACTGACCGAGACGCGCGACCGCGCGCTGTGAACCCCGCG
>NZ_JAIYEP010000132.1 GCF_020515525.1 Rhodococcus yananensis | reverse complement strand
CCGATCTGCACGCCGGTGCGCGGCCCCGCCCGCGTCCGGGTCAGATCAGCCGGTCGAGGAACCCGTTGCTGAAGACGCGGTGCGGATCGTGCCGGTCGAACGCGGCGCGCGCCGCGTCCCATCCTTCGCCTCCGCCGAGACCCGTCCGGTACATCGCGGGAATCGTCCCGTCGAGGAACCCCGAGTTGCGGTAGCCGCCTTCGTCGTCGAACGCCCACCCCTTCGACCATTCCGAGCGGAAACCCGCGTAGTCGCCGGAGTAGTTCGCCACCATCCATTGCTCCATCTCGGCGAGGAATGCGGGCAGTCCGGCGGTTCCGGGCAGCGACACCACGTTCATCCAGATCGCGGTGTCCCAGTCCGGGTGGTCGGGACGCGGACGGACGGGCGAGAGGTCCGGCGCCCCCGCCGAGGCGACGAGCACCTCGTCCTGGTTGTCGACCGTGCACATGCGCACCTCGAACGGCCCGTTCACCGGGTACAGGCCCCGCGCGGCGTACTCGCCCATCCGGGTGTGCATCCACGTCGTGAACTCGTTGATGACGCGGGCGATGTTCTCGCGCCGGGTGATGACGACGCCGCCGCCCGCGACGACGCGGAGCGTCGTGGCCCGCAGATAGAACAGCAGGTCCTTCGACCAACCCCACAGGTCCTCGGTCGCGGTGGCCTTCAGGCCGGCGGCGACGGCACCGAACTGGGCGGCGCCGAATGCGGGTGTGATCGCCTGGTTTCCCGCGGCGACCCGACCGAGTGGCGTGGTGACCGCCTCGGGGATCGTGTCGGAGAAGAAATAGTTGTACGGGCCGGTGACCTCGCGCGCGGTCGGAGGCTTCTCGGGACTGACCGACCAGACCTTGAGCCACGGGGTGTCCGTGAACGGGAACCAGATCGCCTCGACGCGGCCGGATTCCTCGGTGAACCGTTCGAAGGTGCGCCCCGAAGATCCGGCGGGCGCGAACAGTTCCTGCCACGGGATGTCGGTGAAACTCTGGCAGCGGAGTCGCTGATCGGCACCGGCCTGCAGGGTCACCGAGGTGATGAAGGTGCGCCCGAGATGGGTGAGCAACGGTGTGATCTCGGGATCCGACCGGTGGAACTCGCGCAGCACGTACCCGTCCGATGCGTCGTCCCACACGACGGCGGTGAGCGCGACGATCAGGTTCGAGAGGGAGCCGAAGGACTGTCCCGGCACCGCCGTCTCCCCCGCCGCCGGGTAGGTGGCGCCGTGGGCGCCGATCGACAGGGCCCCGGCGACGGTGATGTCGCCGATCGCGGGTGCGTTGGCCCAGCCGAGACCGTGCTCCTGCAACGCGGTGAGGATCGATTCGAGGCTTGCCCCGGCTCCCGCGGTGACCGTGGCGGGGCTGCCCGACGGGTCGACGGACACCCCGTTCAGGTGCGCCATGGTGTCGATGAGCACGGTCCTGTCGACGCTCTCGCCCGGCACGACCGTGAGCGGACTCCAGCTGTGCATGGTGCCGCGCGGGCGGATCCGGTAGCCGTGTGCGTGTGCCCAGTCGGCGAGGCGCACGACGTCGCCGGGCTCGCGGGCCGTGGCCGTCCACACCGAATCGAAGTGGATGGTCTTCGCCCAGTTCTCGAACCTGCGCTGTTCGAGATGGATGTCGGTGGGGAATCCGGGCGGCGCCGCGATCGTGGCACCGGGGTCGCCCAGCGGAACGGCACCGGCGGGCGCCCACCCGAGGCCCGTGACGGCAGCGGCTCCGGCAGCGGCGACCGCCGAGCCGATGAAGCCACGGCGGCTCAGTGCGTTCCCGGGGGCATGGTCGGTCACGGGGACGAGCTCCGTTCTGTCGGGAGAACTACGAACTCGAGCAAAAATAGAACAAAGTTCGTTTCGATGCCAGTGGCGTCGAAACTCAGAGGGACAGGCCGGACGCCTTCAGCGCCCCCGTGATGTACTCCGGCGCTCCGTCCACCGACCAGACCGCGAACCCGATCGCCGCCAGCGTCAGCACCGGCCCGAGAACCACGACCTCGAACGGCCCCCCGGCACGGATCGCCAGGGCATCCGGCAGCTTGAACTCCCACCACCGCTGCCCCCGCCAGGGGACGAACGGAGCGAGGAAGGGAATGCCCTCCTTCGTGATCGCGTCACCGAGGCAGTGCGTCGCACACCCCAGTGCGATCGCCACTCCCAGTCCGGTCGAACCGACGTCTCCCGGAAAGGCCGACCAGAGCAGGACGGACAGCACGGCGGTGACGAGCGTGACGACGAACCACCCGTACTTCTTCGCCCACGAACCGAACAGTCCGCGCAGCGCGAGCCCGAGGGTGACGAACAACGTGGCGATGATCGCGGCCCGCCCGAACTGCGCCACCAGCAGGGTCACGCCGCTCCCGAGGAGCACCGCGAACAATGCGGTGTGCGTCATGGTGCGGTGGCCACCGGTCCTCTTGCGCTCCCGCTTGCCGCGCGTGATGTTGTAGTAGCCGGCGGAGGCCGCCCCGACCCCCTTCGCGGCGGCCTGGCTGACCGGGCCGAAGGAGCGCGCGACCGTGGACTGCGTCGTGTCGAGATCGGGCAGCAACGCCGCACCGGCACACACACCGGCGAACGCGAGGGTCTCCGCCGTGGACGTCGGCCCACCCCACTCTCGGGGCAGCACGTCGGCGACGAGCAATCCGACGAGCGCTCCGGAAACCGCATGGGTCGGACCCATCACCATGTGAGACAACACCTTCCGATCGATGACGCGCCCGGCGACTTCGATGGACGCGAGGCCGGGCCTCCAACCTAGCAATCACATCCGACACACCAGCACCACGGAGGGTCCGGTGACGCGCGGAGGCCGATCGGGAACGGTCAGGCGAGCTGCGCCTGCCACATCCAGTGCAGCTGTTCGAGTCGCGCCGTCTGACCGATCAGAAGATCCTGGGTGACCGGGTCGGCGTCGGCCGTGACCTCGATGCGTTCGCGCAGCCGCGCGATCACCGCGGCGAGATTGCCGACGATCGACGCGACGACCTCGTCGTCCTTGCTCCAGCCGCTGCCGAAGCCCTTCGTTCCGCTGTCGGAGGCCACCGTGGCGGCCCGCCCGTCCGGGCTCACTCCGATCGCGGTCAGCCGCTCGGCGACCTGGTCGGTGAAATCGCTCGCTGTCGTCACCAGTTCGTCGAGGTCCAGATGGATGCTCCGGAACTGGGAGCCGACGACGTTCCAGTGCGCCTGCTTTCCGATCAGACTCAGGTCGACGAGGTCGACGAGCACGGCCTGCAGGGCGTCACCTGCGATCTTCTGATTCTCCGTGGACAATGCGCTCGTGATGGGGCTGTACATCTTTCGCACTCCTTTCGAAAATCTCTCTTCGGATTCAACATTCGGCGACCGCCGAAGGTTCCGGTTTCCCATCGATGTGGTGAAGTCGACACTCCCCGGGCGGCGGTGCGCGGAGGATGATGGGTACGACCGTGTCGATCCGTCCCGGGTCGACATCCACCGCAGTTCGCCCCGACGGGAGGTCGGTGACCATGGATGCACAATCCGCCCTGGTTCTGGTTCTGGCCGTGCTGCTCTACTGGTGGGGCCTGGGCTGACCCCACCCGCGCGTCACGCCCGGCCTGAGCGCACGCCCTCCTCGATCTTCTTGCCGAGGTCGGCGTCGACGTTGCGCCAGTACTCGAAGATGCGGTCGTACAGTTCCTCGTCCGTGCCCCCGAGGATGTGCCCGACGACGTTGCTCGCCAGACGCTCACGTTGCGCGTCGTCCATCACCTCGCGCACGAGGGTGCCGGCCTGCCCGAAGTCGTCGTCCTCGGCGTGCTGCACGTAGCCCGCACGGACCGCCTCGGTACCGAACTCCCACCGGCCGTCGTCACCGGCACGCTGCGGGTCTGCGTGCGGCCCACCGAACGTGTTGGGCGCGTAGACCGGGGTCGCGGGATCGTTGAACGAGTACGTCATCGCACCGTCCTGCGCATAGCTGTCGACCCGGTTCTTCGCCGCGTTGACCGGGAGTTGCGCATGGTTGGCTCCGATCCGGTACCGGTGCGCGTCGGCGTACGAGAACACCCGCCCGAGAAGCATCTTGTCGGGTGAGAACCCGATTCCCGGAACGATGTTCGACGGCGCGAACGCGGCCTGCTCGATCTCGGCAAAGAAGTTGCGGGGGTTCCGGTTCAGCGTCCAGGTACCCACCTTCACGAGCGGGTAGTCCCTCTGCGACCACGTCTTGGTCAGGTCGAACGGGTTGAATCGGTACCCCTCCGCCTCCGCAACCGGCATGATCTGCACGAACACCGTCCAGCTCGGGAAGTCTCCGCGCTCGATCGCGCCGTGGAGGTCCGCCCGATGGAAGTCCGGGTCGGTGCCCGCGAGGGAGTCCGCCTCCGCCGGGGTCAGGAACTCGATGCCCTGGTCGGTCTTGAAGTGGTACTTCACCCAGAACCGCTCACCGTCGGCGTTGATCCACTGGTAGGTGTGCGAACCGAATCCGTCCATGTGCCGCCACGTGCGGGGAATTCCCCGGTCACCCATCAGCCAGGTCACCTGGTGCGCGGTCTCCGGGCGCAGCGTCCAGAAGTCCCACTGCATGGTGTGATCACGCAGCCCGGATCCGGGCAGGCGCTTCTGCGAATGGATGAAGTCGGGGAACTTGATCGGGTCCTTGATGAAGAAGATCGGCGTGTTGTTGCCGACGAGATCGTAGTTGCCGTCCTCGGTGTAGAACTTGATCGCGAAACCACGAGGGTCGCGCCACGTGTCGGGACTCCCCTGCTCACCGGCGACGGTCGAGAAGCGCACCAGCGACTCGGTTTTCACGCCGGGCTGGAACAGCTTCGCCTTCGTGTAGGCGCTGACGTCCTCGGTGACGACGAGTTCGCCGAACGCACCTCCACCCTTGGCGTGGACGACACGCTCCGGCACCCGCTCGCGGTTGAAGTGCGCGAGCTTCTCGATCAGGTAATGGTCGTGCAGCAGGATCGGTCCCCCGACACCCGCGGTCAACGAGTCGTCGTCGCTCGCTACGGGGTTGCCGACGGCGTTGGTGGTGAAGCGGGTGTTCGTCATGTTCTACCTCCGGAAAGAGCGGATGCGGACGGTGTCGCGGGTACGACGGGGTCGCCGACCGGGCCGCACGGGTGCCGGGCGGCGGCGCAGACGTCGCCGGAGCGGTCAGCGGCAGTTCCCGCACAGACCCCAGAACGTCACTTCGGCCTCGTCGACGACGAATCCCGCGGCATCCGAAGGGGTCAGGCAGGGTGCGGTGCCGACGACACAATCGACGTCGACGACCGTGCCGCACGCGCGGCAGACGATGTGGTGGTGATTGTCGCCGGTGCGGGTCTCGTACCGCGCCGGCGAACCCGCAGGTTCGATCCTGCGGAGCAGGCCCGCCCCCACACACGCCTTGAGGACGTCGTACACCGCCTGGGTGGATACGGATCCGAGTTCGGCACGCACGGCGGCGGCGACCTCATCCGCATCCGAATGTGGATGTCGGACAATCATGTTGAGAACTGCAACACGCGGCCCCGTCACCCTCAGCCCGACGGAACGAAGCTGTTCCCTGGGGTCGAAGTGTGTTCCGTCCGCGTGTTCCATGGCTCTCAGTATGCCGCTTTTCTGGAATTAGTCAAGAAAACAAACCGTGTGGTGGCGCTCACCCTGCCGGGGCGGCGCCGACCGCGCCCCCGAACAGAACTCGGGGGTCCTCGGCCGTGCGCGGCCGAGGACCC
>NZ_JAIYEP010000131.1 GCF_020515525.1 Rhodococcus yananensis | reverse complement strand
GTCAGGCCGAGGGCGCGCGAGTGTCCTCGGCCTGACCCGTCCGCTGCTGGTCCCGTTCGTCCCGCCGTTTGCGACGTTTCGCCTGGGCCCGCGAATCCTGTTCGGCGACCTGCAGGTACGCGACCATGATCCGTTTGAGTTCGGTGACGGCCTCGGCGTGCGTCTGATCGTCCTGCACCGAGAAGTTCAGCATCGAGTACACGATGTGGACGAGGACCTCGGCCATCATCTTGCGGCGGGGGCGCGGCGTGTCGGGGGTCAGCGGGGCCAGCATCCGCGCGACCTGCTCGGCGAACTCCCGTTCGTGGATCGCGCCGGTCGCGCGGGTGGAGGGGGTGGACTGCATCGCCAGCCACACCTCGCGGCGCGAGGGGTCGGTGGTCCACAAGCCGGCCATGTGGTCGACGAAGTTGTTGAGGAATCGCAGCCAGTCGACCGACGGGATCTCGCCGTTGAACTTGGCGAGTTCGTCCTGCACCCCCACCAGATCCTGCCGGTTCAGTTCGCACACGATCACGTACTTGTTCGCGAAGAACTGGTAGAGCGTCCCGATGGGCACGTCGGCGCGGGACGCCACCTCCTCGCAGGTGAACGACTCGAATCCGACCTCGGTGAGCAGATCGCGCGACGCGGCGAGCAGCGCATCGAACTTGCGGCGGCTGCGTTCCTGGGTGGGACGCCGGCGCGGCACGAGCTCCTGGGGCTCGGATTGGACCTCGAGCGCCGGGTCGATCCGGCGCGGTGCGCGGCGGCCGTTGGTTGCTGACTCCACGCGCCCCAGGCTAGCGGCACCTGGTGTCGGAACGTAACAATTGGTGTGAGTGCGAGTGTCACAAACCGGACATGGTTCGGTGTCACTGCGCGGTGCGTCGACGGAACACTGCGGTGGCCGCGACCAGTCCGGTCACGGTGAACGCGCCGCACCACACGACCGAGAGCAGACCGGAGGTGCCGATGGGTGTGCCGGTGAGCAGACCGCGGACGGTCTCGATGACCGGGGTCACCGGCTGATGCTCCGCGAAGCCGCGGAGCCATCCGGGCATCGTGTCCGGCGGCACGAACGCGCTGCTCACGTAGGGGAGGAACAGCAGGAAGAAAGTGAAGCCGCTGGCGGCTTCCTCGTTGCCGGCGAGCATGCCCAGCGCCGCGGAGACGGACGAGACTGCGAGGACGAACAGCGCGACGATGCCGAGCGCCGCAGCCCATTCGACGACGGTGGCGTCGGGCCGGAAACCCATGAGCGCCGCGACCGCGATCACCACGGCGGTGCTCGCCAGGTTTCGGATCAGGCTCGCGGCGACGTGTCCGGTCAGTACGGCCGACCGTGCGATGGGCATCGACCGGAACCGGTCGACGATACCGCGCTGCATGTCGGAGGCCACCGACACCGCGGTCTGTGCGGCACCGAACGACGCGGACAGCAGCACAATGCCCGGTACGACGTAGTCGAGGTAGTCGGTGCCCGTGGCGATGGCACCCCCGAACACGTACACGAACAGCACCAGCAGCAGCACGGGCAGGGCGAGACCGAGGATCAGCGCATCGGGGCTGCGCACCATGCGACGCAGGTTCCGCCCGGTGACGGCCACGTGGTCGCGCACCACGTAGCGGGCGGGGTGCATCCCGGTGGTGGGGACGGCGAGAGTCATGACGTGGCCTTCCGGGCGGTGAGGGTGAGGAAGACGTCGTCGAGGGTGGGGGAGTGCACCCCGAACCGTTCGACCGACACGTCCTCGTCGGCGAGGCGGGCGAGCAGCGCTGCGACGTGCGGGAGGCTGCCGTCGGTGGGGACCTCGAGTGTGAGGGCGGCGGGATCGTCGTGTCCCGGGACAACCGTCGCGGCGCGGGCGAGATCGGCTGCGGTGGCGAACCGCAACTCCAGGTGCCCGCCGGGAACGAGCGATTTCAGTTCGTCGGGGGGACCCTCTGCGACGATCCGTCCGCCGTCGAGGACTGCGACCCGATCGGCGAGACGATCGGCTTCCTCGAGGTACTGCGTGGTGAGGAAGACGGTGACGCCGTCGGCGGCGAGGTCGCGGATCACCTCCCACATCACCAGACGGCTGCGCGGGTCGAGGCCGGTGGTGGGTTCGTCGAGGAACAACACCTGTGGGGAGCCGACGAGGCTCATCGCGATGTCGAGTCGACGGGCGGTCCCACCGGAGTAGGTGCCGGCACGCCGGTCGGCGACGTGTCCGAGGTCGAAACGCTCGATCAGGTCGCGGACACGGGCGTCGATGCGCGCCGACGGCAGGTGCGCGAGTCGCGCGGTGAGCCGCAGGTTCTCGGTTCCGGTGAGGACATCGTCGATCGCGGCGTACTGGCCGGTCAGCGCGATGCGTTCCCGGATGGTGTGGGCATGCGCGGGTAGTGCGAGCCCGGTGACCGTGACGGTTCCGGAGTCGAAGGGGAGCAGCGTCGTGAGGATGCGCACGGTCGTGGACTTGCCCGCGCCGTTCGCGCCGAGCAGCGCGAAGACGGATCCGGTCTCGACGCGGAGATCGATGCCGTCGAGTACGGGGGTGGAACCGAAGGTCTTTCGCAGGCCCTGGGTGTGCAGGGCCGGTGTCGGGGGGCATCGCGGAACCTCAACTGTGTATCGCATATACGTATGGTATATGCGATACACAGTTTTAGGATGGCGGCAAGATCCCGAGAGACGGAGAACAATTGAGCAGGCCGGCATCCGACGACGCGCTACCACGCAACGTGCAGCTCGCCTGGGGGCTGAGCGATCCGGGCACCCGAGGGCCACGCCGCGGCCTCAACCTCGACCAGGTGCTCGACGCCGCGATCGCAGTGGCGAACTCCGACGGACTCGACGCCATGTCGATGAGCCGGGTCGCGAAAGAACTCGGCTTCACCACGATGTCGCTCTACCGATACGTCGACAGCAAGGACCAACTCGTCGAACTCGCCTGGGATCGCGCCCTCGGACCGCCCCCCGAACTACCGTCCGGCGGCACCTGGCGGGAGCGGATCGACGCCTGGTCCACCGCCGAGTACCGAGCGCTGCGCGAATACCGATGGCTCACCGCGCATCCGATCCGCTCCGCCCCGTACTGGCCGAACAACATGCGGTGGCTCGACGCGGGGCTGGGAGCGCTGTCCGACACACCCCTCACCGAGCCCGCGAAAGTGCAGATCGTGACGACGATCTCGCTGTACGTCATCAGCCGCGCGCGGTTCTCGTGGGAACTCGACGCGGTCGTCGCCGACGACGGACTCGACTACCCCACCGTCCTACCGAGAATCCTCGACCCCGACCGCTACCGTTGGGTGCTCGCGGCCGTCGCCGGTGGCGCCTTCGACCCCGGCCCGCCCGACGAGGACCAGGGGCAGTGGCACGAACAGGAATTCCGTTTCGGACTCGACCGCCTGCTCGACGGGATCGAGGTCCTCGTCCGGAACTCGACGTCGCACCACCGGGAAGGACACCGATGACCGACCTCACCCAGCGCTACCGCGACCGGATCCGGGACGCGATGCCGGCCGCCCGCGACGAACTGGCGACCCTCGTCGCGTTCCGGTCGGTCGCCGACCCACGCCAGTTCCCCGTCGCCGAATGCATCGGCGCCGCAACCTGGGTGCGGGACGCCTTCGCCGACGCCGGGATCGACCGTGTCGAGCTCGTCGAGACGTGCGACGGATCCCGCGCGGTGATCGGGCACAGCCCGGCACCGGAGGGCGCCCCGACGGTGCTGCTGTACAGCCACTACGACGTGCAACCACCCGGCAACGAAGACCTCTGGCACAGCCCGCCGTTCGTACTCACCGACCGCGACGACCGCTGGTACGGGCGCGGCGCCGCCGACTGCAAGGGCAACATCATGATGCACCTGCTCGCGCTGCGGGCGTTGCGCGCCGACGGGCCGTTCCCCGTGGGCGTACGGATCGTCGTCGAAGGATCCGAGGAGATGGGCGGTGAGGGCCTCGAACAGCTCGTCGCCGAACACCCCGAACTGTTCGACGCCGACCTGATCGTCATCGGCGACAGCGGCAACGCCGAGGTCGGGCACCCCACCCTCACCACCACCCTCCGCGGCATCGCGAACGTCGTCGTGCACGTCGAGACACTGGCGGGCGAGATCCACTCCGGCATGTACGGCGGTGGTGCCCCCGATGCGCTCGCCGCACTCGTGCACCTGCTCGGCACGCTCCGCGACGACCACGGCAACACCGTCGTCGACGGTCTCGACAGCACCGCGACGTGGAACGGTGTGCCCTACCCGGAGGACCGCTTCCGCATCGACGCAGGAATCCTCGACGGAGTGGGGTTGCCCACCACCGGGGCGGTCGCCGACGCCGTGTGGGCGCGTCCCGCCCTGACCGTCCTCGGCATCGACGCCCCGCCGGTGGTGGGTTCGGCGGCCGCGATCTGCCCGCGCGCCTCCGCCCGGTTGAACCTCCGAGTGCCGCCGGGAGTGGACGCCACCGCCGCGCAGGACGCCCTCGTCGCGCACCTCGAGGCCCGCGTGCCGTGGGGTGCGCACCTGCGCATCGACCGCGAACCGGTGGGCGAACCCTTCCGGGCGGCGACCGACGGGCCCGGCTACGCGGCGTTGCGCGCGGCGCTCGAATCCGCGTACGGGCGCGCGGTGGGGACGGCCGGGCAGGGCGGCTCGATCCCGCTGTGCACGGCGCTGCAACGCGCGGTCCCCGGCGCCGAGATCGCATTGATCGGTGTCGAGGAGCCTCGCTGCGTCATCCACGCGCCCGACGAGAGCGTCGATCCGACGGAGATCGAGAACCTGGCCGTCGCCGAAGCGCTGCTCCTGCGGTCGCTGGGCGGCTAGACCGACAGGTCGCGGCGCAACTTCGCGACGTGCCCGGTGGCCCGGACGTTGTACTGGGCCACCTCGATGTCGCCGTTCTCGTCGACGAGGAAGGTCGAGCGGATCACACCGGTGACCGTCCTGCCGTACATCTTCTTCTCCCCGAATGCGCCCCACGCCGTGAGCGTCGTCTTCTCCGGGTCGGACAACAAGGGGAACGTGAGTCCTTCGTTGTCGCGGAACTTCGCGAGTTTGGCGGGCTTGTCGGGGGAGATCCCGACGACGTCGATGCCGGCCTCGTTCAGCTCGGCGAGGTTGTCGCGGAAATCGCAGGCCTGCTTCGTGCAACCCGGGGTGCTCGCCGCGGGGTAGAAGTAGACGACGACCTTGCGTCCGCGATAGTCGGACAGCGACACTTCGCCTCCGTCGGCATCGGGAAGTGTGAAGGCGGGGGCGGTGTCGCCGGGGGCGAGTCTGCTGTTTTCCGTCATGTCCGCGACAGTAGTGGACCGCTCGTCCATTACCGTGGTCGCAGCACACAGCAGCGACCTTGTGGAGGACACGTGGCCAGGGACACCGACTCGATCGAGCGGGACATCGAGAACGCACGCAACCAGCTCGCGAGCACGCTCGACGAGTTGAGCGTCCGCGCGAATCCGAAGAACCTGGTGGAGAACACCAAGCAGACGTTGATCGCGAAGGTGAATCAGCCGAACGTCAAGAAGTACGCGATGATCGCGGCGGGCGCCGTCGTCGGTCTGCTCGTGCTGCGCAAGGTGCTGCGCTGACCTCGGTGGCCGGCTCGGTGTCGACCTCGTAGGCACCACCTGCACCAGCGGCCTCATCGGGACGCCCGCGCCGGT
>NZ_JAIYEP010000130.1 GCF_020515525.1 Rhodococcus yananensis | reverse complement strand
GGGCTTCGACCGCCATCCTCGTTGCTCGTTCCTTCAGCTCAACGCTGTACTTCCGTGGTGCTGCCATGCTCTCCATCCTTCACAGGTTCGAGAGCCTCCGACAGACCCGGGGCGATTCAGGGCGAGGACTTCCGGGCCACCTACCGGCAGCATCGCCCGATGGTGGAACGCTCCATCGCCTGGCTCACCCGAGGCGCCCGACGAGCCCTATCGCGGGGTGGATAAGAACAACAGCTGGCTCCACCACCGCGCCGCCGCCCTCAACCTACGTCGACTGCTAGCCATGGGCCTGACCCACCAGAACGGAGCTTGGGCCCTGGCCTGACCAGCAGTTAGGGGAGCCGCCTCTCGCCGATGGCCGGTGAGACCGCGCATAATCACATCAAGTGGACCGAAGGCCCTCGGTCGTCGCACCCAGAGTGCTGACCTAAAACGCCGCTCGCCATCCCACCGGTGACGCCCGGGCCCGCCGCTCACACGACCGCCAACCCCAATAGCGCCTTGTTCAGCAGTCTCCTAGGTGAAGTCAGTGACCCACACCCGGTCCGGGCGATCGGAGGTGAAATCCCGGTCCAGCAGGATCGGCGCCCGAACAGCGTCCGAATCCGGGGAGGTCGTGTACACCTTCTTGGCCCTAACCGCCCCGGATAGATCCAGCGTGCGCATCGCCCGGTCCACCGCTACTGGCCTGGCTGAGGTCAGCCCGGCGTCGATGTCGGCCTGCACCGCCCACCTCCGGACCGTCTCCTTGCCCAGCCCCAACCGGCGGGAAACCTGGGTCGGTCCAGTGGATCGAGGCCTAGTCGCAATCGTTCTGCTGTCGCCCGAAGTCAGTAGCGAGCCAATCCTCGATCGAGGACTCAGAGAAGTCGTGAACATCAACACCGAAGGGCGCCGGCTGGGCAGTGGCGTTCTGGATGCGGTCAAGGCGGAACAGCCGCCAATCGTCTCGCTGAGTGTCGAAGGCTATGAGGTACCAGATGCCGTCGCGCAGGACGTGTCGGTGTGGCTGGACCCGGCGCTCGCCGACCTGCCCGTGTTGGTCTGTGTAGCTGAAGCGCATGTGCTGGCGCTGGTCAACCGCGTCTGCCAGGGCACTCAACAATGACCAGTCCGCCGGGCCGGCAGCGGGAGTGATCACCTGGGTTGCCAGCGCCGTCGCGGTTGCTCTGCGTCGCAGGGTCGGTGGCAGCAGTTGCTCCAGCTTGGCGCGCACGGCGGTCGTCGCAGCGTCCGCCTCCCCCGCTTCCAAGACCAGCAGTCCCGTGACAAGAGTGCAGACTTCGTCGGCGTCGAGCAACAGGGGCGGGATCCTGAGGCCCGGCACCAACCGATAGGCACCACCGGGCCCGGGAGCGGAACTGATGTCGTACCCAAGAGAGCGCAGCCGCGCGATGTCCCGGCGAACGGTCCGGTCTGCGATGTCGAGACGCTGCGCCAGCTCCGATGCCGTCCACGCGCGTCCCGTCTGTAGAAGAGATAAAAGGAGCAGGGCGCGTGACGAGGGGCTCTCCATACGTCCATTGTCGCGCGAGATGCGGACCAGAACAGGCCGGATCTGCAGCTAGCGTAGCTGAGCGAGACCTCGTGAAAGGAGACCCGAATGAGAATCGCGGTCACGACACCCATGGGCCATGTCGGTCAACACGTCACATCCATGCTCATTCGAGCTGGGGTGCGCCCACTGCTACTGGCTCGAACCCCAGAGAAGATCCCCCACACGGTGCGGCACTACGCCGACATCGTGGAGGCCGACTCCAGCGACCCCGAGCAGGTCACCGCGGCCACACGTGGCGCGGAGGCGCTCTATTGGGTAGACCCCAGCGCCTTCTCGACCGATCCCCTCAGGGACTACGCGCTTGCCACTGGCGCCCTTGTTGAGGCGGTCACCACCAACGGGATCGGCCGCGTGGTCTTCCAGAGCAGTATCGGCGCCGAGAAGCGCCATGGTGTCGGCGAGATCGACGGCCTCGCCGGCACCGAGGTCGCTCTGGATGCCCTCGACGTGGACGTCACCCATCTGCGCTGCGGCTACTTTTTCACCAACCTGCTCCTGGATGTCGAAGCCGTGCGTCAGGGACGCCTGCGCACGGTTCTCCCACCGGACCAAGAGCTGAGCTGGGTGGCTCCGCGCGACATCGCGGAGATCGCCACCTTCATGCTGCTCAATACCCAGTGGCACGGCCACCGGGTCCAAGCGGTGCACGGGCCTCAGGACCTGTCCTGGTCTCAGGTGGCCACGATCCTGACGGACCACGTCGGACACCCCGTGCGAGTGGAACGTATCAGCGACACCGAGATGCGTGAGCAGTACCTCGCCGCCGGGATGCCTCCGAAGATGGCCGACGCCGTCCTGGGGATGAGTACCGGACTTCGTGACGATTTCCGCCCCGAACAGCCGCGGACTCTAGCCACGACGACACCAACGACGTTGGCCAGCTGGATTCACGACGAGCTCCTCCCGGCGCTCTGACCGACAGGCCGGTCACCGCACTGCCCGCCGCTGCGATGGGCGCGTCCGGTCGTCTACGGCGGTTACCGACCAGCGAGGTCGCCACGCGTCTGCAGGTGTCCTGGCCGACGGTGATCGAGCTGCGGGCGATCGTTCATTCCGACCGTGGAAGTGTCGGCGGATTCAATCGGTCGCCTACACCTCGCTCGCCTACCGAATCCTGATCACGGATCTCGAAGTGCGTTCCTCGATGGACCCCGGACATCGCCATGGGTAGCGACAGCGTCGGGCCTGCGACGCTGTCGGCAGCACGAAGCCGCAGTCGTGCAACGCGTGCACTGCCGGACATCGTGAAGTGCTTCACGGCCAAGTGGCGGACGGCTTCGGCAGCAACGTGGGGCGGCGTCGACGACGGGGAGTGGCCGTCGGATGCCTTCGCCGTGAATGACGATCTCGCCGAGCCAGGCCCGGTGATGTCCCGAAGCGGCCGTGCCGCCCGGCGAGTTCTCCCGGAATTTCGTGAGGGTAGTTCGGGGCGTGTCGCCGAGGCAGCCGTCGAGAGATAACGAAGGTTGTGCTTGTCGAAGTCGAAACGGGCGCGGACCATGGCTCGGGCGCCACCACATGATATGGGCGCCCTGGGAATCGTTAGCCCAGTCGCTCCGCGAGACGCGGCACGCCAGCTCCGGTGAGCTGATCGAGGTGGCTCCGGCGGCAGTATCGCCGACCTTGCCCAGATGTGCCGCCAGCTTGGTGCCTTTCACGCCGATGCCCGTGACGGCCAGGACTACGACGGCGAAGACGCCCTCGGCAGCGGGCGGTCGGCGCAGCAGGCTGCCGCGGCGCTCAAGCAGGCCGCCACCGCACTGGCGGCTGCCGAGAAGGCGGTGACGCAGGCTCACGCGGCGAACTCCCGTATCCGGTGGAACCCCGAGCCGTAGGAGCAGTAGCCGTAGGAGCAGTAGCCGCCGACACTGCTGGCTGTCCGCTCCGTCGGCGCCGCGTCCGCCACCTCCCGCCCACCTTCGTCAATGCACCACGTCCCGCCACGTCTGGCGGGGCGTTTGCTGTTTCTCCAACTCCGAGCCCAGACGTACAGGGCCTGTGTGGGCTGCGGCGCCGACACTGCTGCACCGGCGAACCGCCGGGGCACAGTGAGCGCACTCGGTTCGCCGACACGTGGCGACTGACACCAGACCCGGGCCCCCGTTGCTGGCCACTCGCGGCGGGGGCCCGCACACACGACAGAAACACGAGAACGAGGTCACTATGTCTTTCCACAGCGAATGGTTCGACGCCCGCAACACCCACGTCGGGTTCCTGACCGAAGGAGACGAGCCCGACTGGTGCGATGAGCCGGTCACGGGGGAGGTCGCCGTCGTGTTCTCCGCAGACACCGGCGCCGTCATCGAAGGCAGCAAGGACACCGTGCGCCGGTTGCTCACCGCCGCCCTGGACGGTCTCGACAAGCTGCTCTGAACTGCCCCTGCCGCTCGACTGGCGCGGGTTTCTACTACGAGGGGATCCACCATGGAACATATTCAGACGGTCATCTACATCGCGTCGACCGCAATTCTTGTGATCGCGTCTCTCGCACTGATTGGCGGCTTTGGATCGCTTCTGGCAGGCCACGACGCCGAACGGGGAGGCGGGCCACTTCCACTCCTCGGCGCGGCATTTGCATTCTTGGGGATCATGGCGAAGTTCGCGATCACTGCGCTGATCGACCTCGGCGAGTCTGAGGCCGCAGACCGAGGCGCCTCCGGAGTCCCAACCCCGGCCACAGTCGAAGACAAGGTTTCACCGTCGCTGCCAGCGGATCCCACGCCTCACATACCGCCCGTCACCCTGGTAGAGCTGACCGACATTCCAGGATGGTTCTGGCCCTTCCTCGGTATTTCCACACTGGTCGTGGCGCTTGTGCCCGCTGTAATCGCGCTGGCTCGGCGAACCCTTGGCGACCGCCGGCAGCGCAGTGAGCTGCGGCAGGAGGCCGATCGTCTGTGGGATCTTCACGTCCGCGACCTCAACGAGCTTAAGGCCGCGTACACGGCCTTCGAGACCGATCCGTGGACCGCGTTCCGCCGACCCTTGCTGGCAGACGTCACTGAACCCCTGACCGCGGAGTTCCACCAGAGATTCGCCCACGCCCAGGACCTGCACGCTGAGCAGCGGGCGACCAGCAGGGAGTTGGTCGATCTGTTCGGTGATGCGGTCAGGGCCGCCACCGCGGCGTGGTCGGCCGCCGATCAGCACGCCCGCGCGGTCGCAGTGCCCATCACCACAGACGCTGAGCGCCGCCGCCTCCGCCGGGCAGAGGACGCGTTGCGGCTGGCCTTGGACGAACGCACCTGCCCCGCCGAGAGGACCGTCGCTCTGGCCAGGGTCGCGCATCTCATCGCTGGCCTGACTGTCATGCCCACCAAGGCCCGCACCACCATCGTTGCCGAACTGGAGACCAAGACACGGCTGGCCATTTCCGGCGGGTGACTGTCTGAGCAGGCCACTGCGCCCAGATGGCCAGACAGCGGCGAGAGGATCCACATGCAACGCGCCATTGGATACGCGCTACTGGTGGCCGCCTTGGCGATCCTCGGCGCAGCCCGTCTACTGTTACGCCGCGGCGGATACCAGCCACAGGTCGGGCGGGCGCTGGGCCACACGTCGCTGTCACAGTCGACGGTTACCGTGTGCGCCCGTGGACGAGATTGTGGACCAGATCCGTGTCGCGTCGCAGCGGATCGACCAGGCCCGGTTCCTGGAGCTGCTGCGGTGGCACAGGGTCGTGGCCGGCCTGCCTGAGCTGGATTGGTCGCAGCCAGGCGTCTACACGCAGGCGGTAACGGAGCTGACTCCCGAGCGAGCTGCTGAACTCCTGCGTGACGCGCAGCGTGCGGGCCGGGATCTGCGCGGCCACCGGCGCGGCGCCGACGGCAAACCGCAGTTCCGGCAGGGTCGTACCTTGCGCGACCGCTTCAGTTGAGCGCCGCGGCGCACCGCATCGCGTCGGACTGTCCAGCTAGGAGACTGCTGAACAATGCATAATCACATCAAGTGGACCGAAGGCCCTCGGTCGTCGCACCCAGAGTGCTGACCTAAAACGCCGCTCGCCATCCCACCGGTGACGCCCGGTCCCGCCGCTCACACGACCGCCAACCCCAATAGCGCCTTGTTCAGCAGTCTCCAAGCGGGGCCGGCCGACCGTGGGTGACGGACCCGGGACGGTGGTGCCGGTGCGGATGGACGCGGCCCTGCTCGAGGCGTCGAACGCGCGCGCCGAGCAGGAGCATGTGTCCAGGTCCGAGGCAATTCGTGAAGCGGTGCGTGCCTGGACCCGGGTCGCGTGAAGGCGCACAGATCCGCGCTCGAACACGGGACGAGTTGCTCATTCACGCCATGAAGGCCCGACCGCAGTACTTCGACCTGTTGCCGTGACCGTCTGACCGGCCCGGCACGGCGGCCTCGTCGCGAGGGCTTCCGGTGTCCGGTGAACCGAGGAGCCCGACGACCGTCTCGCAACCAAGGACTCGCTCGATCTCAACGGAGCCGACGACCTCGGCGTGCGGCAGCCCGTTGCGGAGGCGGACCCGGTCCTCGGGTTTCTCCGGCACCGAAGGGGCACGGAACACCCGTTCTCGGAGCACTGTT
>NZ_JAIYEP010000129.1 GCF_020515525.1 Rhodococcus yananensis | reverse complement strand
AATGCCCAGACCACCGTCAACGGGCCGCAGCCCTCCCGCCCTCCGCGCGGTGCTTCACCCGGTCACGCCCGGGCCCCGATCACAGGCCCAGTTCGGTCTCGAACGCGCCTTCCTCGAGGCGGTGCTTGATCGTGGTCAGGAAACGACCGGCATCGGCACCGTCGACCAGCCGATGATCGTAGGTCAGCGGCAGGTAGCACATCGCGCGCACACCGATCGACTCGTTGCCCGCCTCGTCCTGCACCACCACCGGGCGCTTGACGATCGCGCCGGTCCCGAGCATCGCGGCCTGCGGCGGCACGAGGATCGGGGTGTCGAACAGGGCGCCCTGGCTACCGATGTTGGTGATGGTGAACGTTCCACCCGACAACTCGTCCGGCTTCAGACCGCCGTTGCGTGCGCGGTCGGCGATATCGGCGATCGCACGGGCCAGCCCACCGAGGGTCAACTCACCGGCGTTGTGGATGACCGGCGAGAGCAGGCCCTGCGCCGTGTCGACCGCGATCCCGAGGTGCTCGGCGGCGTGGTAGGTGATCTGCTTGTTCGCCTCGTCGTACGACGCGTTGATGTTCGGATGGGCCCGCAGTGCCTCCACGACGGCCTTCGCGAAGAACGGCAGGTAGGTCAGATTGACGCCCTCGCGCTCGGCGAACGCCTTCTTCGCCTCCGCGCGCAGCTGCCCGATCTTGGTGACGTCGACCTCGAACGTCTGCGTGAGCTGCGCGGTGGTCTGCAGCGACTCACGCGTCTTCGTCGCCGTGATCTGGCGGATGCGGTTGGCCTTCTGCGTGGTGCCGCGCAGGTTCGCGAGTTCCGGACGCACACCGGGGGTGACCGCCGGGGCGGCCGGGGTGGCAGCCGCGGCCGCGGGAGCCGCCTTCGGCTGCTCGGCGGCGGCCAGTACGTCCTGCTTGCGGATGCGGCCACCGACGCCGGTGCCCGTCACGGTCGACAGGTCGACGTTGTGCTGGGCGGCGAGCTTGCGCACCAGCGGGGTCACGTACGGGGTCGCGCCACCGGCGGGCGCCGCCGGAGCCGCGGCGGGAGCCGGTGCCGGGGTCGGAGTGGGTGCCGGTGCTGCCGGTGCCGGAGCCGGAGCCGGAGTGGGTGCCGGTGCCGGTGTCGCCGGTGCCGGAGCGGGTGCCGCCGCCGGTGCCGGGGTCGGTTCCGCCTGTGCTGCGGGGGCTTCGGAGCCGATGACGGCGAGCTGTCCGCCGACCTCGACGGTGTCGTCTTCCTGGGCGTTGATCTCGACGAGGACACCGGCGACCGGCGACGGGATCTCCGTGTCGACCTTGTCGGTGGAAACCTCGAGGAGGGGTTCGTCGACGGCGATGGTGTCGCCGACGGACTTGAGCCAGCGGGTGACGGTGCCTTCGGTGACGGATTCGCCGAGTGCGGGCATGGTCACGGGGGTGCCGTCGCCTGCCGGTGCTGCCGGTGCTGCCGGTGCTGCCGAGGGTGCGGCGGCGGCCGGAGCGGGAGCAGCAGCGGGTGCCGGTGCCGCCGGTGCCGGGGTCGAAGCGGGTGCCGCCGCCGGTGCCGGGGTCGGTGCTGCCTGTGCTGCGGGGGCTTCGGAGCCGATGACGGCGAGCTGTCCGCCGACCTCGACGGTGTCGTCTTCCTGGGCGTTGATCTCGACGAGGACACCGGCGACCGGCGACGGGATCTCCGTGTCGACCTTGTCGGTGGAAACCTCGAGGAGGGGTTCGTCGACGGCGATGGTGTCGCCGACGGACTTGAGCCAGCGGGTGACGGTGCCTTCGGTGACGGATTCGCCGAGTGCGGGCATGGTCACGGGGGTGCCGTCGCCTGCCGGTGCTGCCGAGGGTGCGGCGGCGGCCGGTGCCGGAGCTGCAGCCGGCGCCGAGGGGGCTTCCTGCGCGGCGGGCGCGGCCGGGGCCGCGGGCGCCGGCGCGGCGGACTCGCCGGCTTCACCGATCACGGCGAGCTCGCCACCGATCTCGACGGTGTCGTCCTCCTGGGCGACGATCCTGACCAGGACGCCGGCCGCAGGCGACGGGATCTCGGTGTCGACCTTGTCCGTGGAGACTTCGAGCAGCGGCTCATCGACTTCGACCGTGTCTCCTTCCTGCTTGAGCCATCGCGTGACAGTTCCCTCGGTGACGCTTTCACCAAGCGCTGGCATCTGGACGGAGAAGGCCATGTCTGTTGACTCCTCGACGGTTGTGTTCGTGTGTGTTGAGTTGTACCGACCCGCGGCCGAGACCATTGTGTGGTCGTAGCCCATTGTGCTCGAGGCCGGGCACTCATGAGGCTGGTTCAGGTGTTCGGTCGGATCGCCACCCGGACGAGATGCGACCCGGTCCATCCTTGCACCCGACGTCCGCTCGCGTTCGACGAGGGGCGGGTCGGGTCACATCGTCGTCCGGGTGTGATGAGGTCGGTCAGCCGTGGGCCGCGATGTCCTCGATGACGGCGAGCATGGTGCGGACGGGCACGCCGGTGCCGCCCTTCCCGATGTATCCGAACGGGCTTCCGGTGTTGAACGCGGGGCCGGCCACGTCGATGTGCGCCCACTGCACCCCGTCACCCACGAACTCCTTCAGGAAGATCCCGGCCGTGAGCATTCCGCCCCACCGCTGAGCACTCACGTTCGCGAGATCGGCGACCCGTGAATCCAGACCGGCGCGGAGTTCCTCCGGGAACGGCATCGGCCAGCCCTCCTCACCGACCTCCCGCGACAGGGTAGCGACACGGTCCCGGAAATCGTCGGTACCCATGACACCGGGGGTGCGGGTGCCGAGCGCCACCATCTGGGCACCCGTCAGCGTCGCGGTGTCGATCAGGTAATCCGGTCCGTCCTCGCATGCCCGGACGATCGCGTCCGCCAGGATCAGGCGACCCTCGGCGTCGGTGTTGATCACCTCGACGGTGGTGCCGCCGTACTGGGTCAGCACGTCACCGGGGCGCTGCGCCGTCGACGACGGCATGTTCTCCGCCATCGGCACGGTCGCGGTCACGTCGGCCGCGACGCCGAGCCGGGCGGCCAGCACCACGGTCGCGACGACAGCCGCTGCACCGGCCATGTCGGACGTCATCGCCTCCATACCGGCGGCGGGCTTGATCGAGATGCCGCCGGTGTCGAAGGTGACGCCCTTGCCGACGAGTGCGACCTTGGCCGCCGACCGCTTCTTCGAACGGTAGGTCAGCCGCACGAGCCGCGGCGGGCGCGACGACCCCTTGCCGACCCCGAGGATCCCGCCGAACCCCTGCTTCGCGAGCGCCTTCTCGTCGAGGATCTCGACCTTGAGCCCGGCGTCCTCACCGAGCGCCTTCGCGCGGGCGGCGAACTCGGCGGGGAAGAGATGACTCGGTGGGACGTTCACGAACTCCCTGGCCGTCGCGACCGCTTCCGCGATCGCCGTCGCACGCGCGAGCGCGGCCTTCGCAGCCCGGTCACGGGTCGAGGGAACCAACAGTTCGACGCGGGCCACCGGCTGTCCCTCCGGTTTCGGTGCCGACTTCTCGGAGCGGAACTCGGTGTACGTGTAGGCGCCGAGCGCGAAGCCCTCGGCGGCGGCGCCGAGATCGAGGGCGGACAGCGTCGTCGTTGCGGTCGCGACGCCGGTGAGGGCTCGCGCGGCGGCGCCCGCCGCCCGCCGGATCCGTTCCGGATCGATGCCGTCGGCGGCGCCGAGGCCGACGGCGATCACGCTCGTGACCGGAAGCTCCGCGGGTGCCGGAACCCGCGTGACCTCTTCGGCGCGGCCGGTGGCCCCGACCGCCTGCACCGCGTCGAGCACCTCACCCAGAGCGTCCTCGTCGACCAGCCCGTCACCGAGCACCACCTCCGGTGCGCCGTCCGTGGACGTCAGGCCGACGATGAGTACGTCGGCGCGCTTGGAGACGGAACCGGCGAGAACGAGTTCGGGCAGATCCGGGGTCGGTGCACTCACGGGGAAGCTCCTAAGAAGTAGAGGCGGGTTTCGCTCCTCGACGATGGTAGTGATCGGGAGCGCCGATGTCGGCGACCGCGGCCCGTCCGGGTGGGTTCGACCGCACGGGTGCGGGCCGGGCGGCCCCGGCAGGGTGGGAACACGACCCGAGTGGACTAGCGTCAGTGCCCATGAGCGACCAGGAACTGCAGCAGGGCCCGATCCACTCGGTGCACGTCGAACTCGGAGCGACGTTCGCCCCGTTCGGGGGATGGGAGATGCCCGTCTCCTACGCGGGCACGGTGGCCGAGCACACCGCGGTGCGCGAGTCGGTCGGACTGTTCGATGTCAGTCATCTCGGGAAGGCGCTCGTGCAGGGCCCGGGCGCGGCCGCATTCGTGAACTCGGCGTTCACGAACGACCTCGCGAAGATCACCCCGGGCAAGGCCCAGTACACGCTGTGCTGCACCGAGTCGGGAGGCGTCGTCGACGACCTGATCGTCTACCACGTGTCCGACGACGAACAGTTCCTCGTCCCGAATGCCGCGAACACCGCCGCCGTCGTCGCGCTGCTCGCGGACGCGGCACCGGACGGGGTGCGCGTGACGGACCGCCACCGCGAGCACGCCGTGTTCGCGGTCCAGGGACCGAAGGCCGCGGACGTCCTCGACGAACTCGGATTCCCCACCGACATCGATTACATGGGATTCACCGACGCACAGTGGAACGATGCCCCGGTCCGGGTGTGTCGCAGTGGATACACCGGTGAGAAGGGGTTCGAACTGCTGCCCCGCTGGGCCGACGCAGAACCGCTGTTCCGGGCGCTCGTCGACGCCGTCCGCGGCGCAGGGGGACAGGTGGCGGGGCTCGGTGCCCGCGACACCCTGCGCACCGAGATGGGTTATCCGCTGCACGGGCACGAACTGTCGCTCGCGATCTCGCCGTTGCAGGCCCGCTGCGGGTGGGCCGTGGGCTGGAAGAAGCCGCAGTTCTGGGGTCGCGATGCGCTCCTCGAAGAGAAGGAGACCGGGCCGAAGCGGCGACTGTGGGGTCTGCGCGCACTGGACCGGGGTGTGCTCCGCGCCGGACTGACGGTGCAGCGCGACGGCGCGGTCGTCGGTGAGACCACGTCCGGGACCTTCTCACCGACCCTCAAGGTCGGTATCGCGCTCGCGCTCCTGGACACCGGTGCCGGACTCGCCGCCGGTGACGTGGTCGATGTCGACGTGCGTGGTCGTGCTGTGCGCGTCGAGGTGGTCGCGCCGCCGTTCGTCGAGGACCACACGAAGTAGCAGTCGACCGGGCGCGCGGACTCGGAGGTGCACCTGGTTATCATTGGCATTCATGACAGGTGATCTCGCATTCGCTCGCATCTCGCACCCGACACCCAGCACCGCGGAGCGGCGAAACGAGATTCTGGCGAATCCCGGTTTCGGTCAGTACTTCACCGACCACATGGTGACCATCACCTACACCGAGGGCACCGGTTGGCACGACGCGAAGGTCGAACCGTACGGCCCCATCGCGCTGGACCCGGCGGCGATGGTCCTGCATTACGGGCAGGCGATCTTCGAGGGCCTCAAGGCGTACCGGCAGGCGGACGGCAGCGTCGCGTCGTTCCGGCTCGGAGCGAACGCCGCGCGATTCAACCGCTCCGCGGAACGCCTCGCGATGCCGGCGCTGCCCGAGGAACTGTTCGAGAAGTCGATCACCGAACTCCTCGACGTCGATCACGAATGGGTGCCCGAGGCGGGCGGTGAGTCGTCGCTGTACCTGCGGCCGTTCATGTTCGCGACCGAACCGGCCCTCGGGGTACGCCCCGCCGCGGAGTACAAGTACCTCCTGATCGCGTCACCGGCCGGCGCGTACTTCCCGCGGGGCGTCAAGCCGGTCAGCGTGTGGCTGTCGCGCGAGTACGTGCGCGCCGCCCCGGGAGGCACCGGCGCCGCCAAGTTCGCGGGCAACTACGCGGCCTCGCTCGTGGCGCAGGCCCACGCCGCGGAGCAGGGGTGCGACCAGGTCGTGTGGCTCGACGCCATCGAACGCAAGTACGTCGAGGAGATGGGTGGCATGAACCTGTACTTCGTGTACGGGTCCGGCGCCGATGCGCGGCTGGTCACCCCGGAACTGTCCGGTTCGTTGCTCCCGGGCATCACCCGCGACTCCCTGATCACCCTGGCGAAGGATTCGGGTCTCGTCGTCGAGGAACAGCGGATCAGCACCGACGAGTGGCGTGAGAAGGCCGCGTCCGGCGAGATCACCGAAGTGTTCGCGTGCGGCACCGCCGCCGTGATCACACCGGTCGGCAGGGTCAAGGACCGCGACGGCGAGTTCACCATCGCCGACGGTGAACCGGGCCCGATCACCATGGCGTTGCGCGACACCCTCACCGGTATCCAGCGCGGCACCTTCGCCGACACCCACGGATGGATGAGCACGCTGCGCGCGTAGGACACCGGGGCCTGGACCCCGAGTGAGGCCGCGACCGTGAC
>NZ_JAIYEP010000128.1 GCF_020515525.1 Rhodococcus yananensis | reverse complement strand
AACCGTCGGCGACGCCCTCGACAACGCGTTGATGGAATCGACGATCGGGCTCTACAAGACCGAGCTGATCGACCGCCGTTCGTCGTGGACGGGTCGGGCCGAGGTCGAGCGGGAAACCGTCGAGTGGGTCCGATGGTTCAACGCCGACCGACTGCACTCCTCGATCGGCTACCAGACGCCGATCGACTACGAGACGCGCTACCGTGAGCAGCGCACCACTGCCACCTCGTCACTCGAGGTGCCATGAACGAAGTCTCCACCGGATCCAGGGCGGTTCATTTCCGACGATCGCCGGCCACGGATACCACCCACAACTCGCCGCCGCGTGACTCACCCTCGCACTCAGGCCGGGTTCGTGCTCACCGAGACGCACCGCGCGCACCTCCTTCCCACCAGCCTCAGCGCAGACACCACCGCGATCACCACAGTCCCCGACACGAGCAACGGCCGTAATACGACCCAACCGAAAAGTGGAGCAGCCGAGGACGTACCATCTGCGCGACCCACCCCCTGCCGGACCCACTCGAGTAGATCTATCGGGGAGCTTCTTCGAGATTCGCCCTCGGCCGTTGAGGTGGTCGGTGGTACGGAACTCCAAGGACGCCCTGCGGGCGACTGCCCCTGACCGATCGGAGACCCTACGGGTCCCTGTGTTTGCCTTCGGCCCCTTCCCCAACGCAGCCCGGTCACCATCTCCCGATAGACCATCTCGGCCCGCACCCCTGGCCGCTCGTCCACGTGGACGGCGGCGGGTACTGGGACCCGGTCGTTCGTGTCGACCCTTACGATCGGGTGCTCCACCGCCAGCAGTGGAGACGAAGATACTGGCGCCCAGTCGGTTTCACGCACGGGAATGGCACCCCTGCGCGCAGCGTCGAATGCGCTGACGTCGGACCCGGGAGAGTAGCGACGAATTGCTCGGCGCGCCGCGGTGACCGGACCGGCCCGCGCACACGTCGCAGCAGGAAACACCTCGAGCCCCTCGACCGGACTGGTCGGGAGGCTGCGCAAGGTCAGGACGTCAGCAGAAACCCCGGTAGGGTGAGAAGGAGAAGGTCGGCGGGAACAGCCGAACCGGGAGGGGCGCCCCCTGGGGGCGTGTGGATAGACTCCACCGTACGGTGCATGACAGTTCCGTTCTGTCGTGTGCCCAGACCCCGGTCGGTGTTGGTAGCACCTTCCGGGGTCGACCTGTTTTCAGGCCGGTGCAGGGATCGTCCCACGTGCGGCAATGGCCGTCAACTCGAACATGTGTGCGTGTCGATACCCGAACGGCCCGACAGTCAGGCCGGCGGGTCCGTCAGCGGTGCCATGTCGAAGTAGTCGCGCCAGGCCGCGATCTTCCCGTCGACGACCTCGAAGGCACCCATCACGGGCATCTCGATGGTGCGGCCGTTCATGCGGAACACGTCGACCCGCTCGTTGAGCACCAGCCCGTCGCGGGCGATCTGGTTGCCGATCCGGAAGTCGATGCCACCGAACGACCTCACGAACTCGGTGAGGAACTCCTCGATCGCGACTCGGCCACGCACCGGATCCATCGGAATATTGTGGTAGACAGCGTCGTCGGTGAAGTAGGACGCGAGCTCGACCGGATCGGGATCGGCCCACTTCGCGCAGAACTCGGTGACGAGCTGATCGGGGGTCATACTCCGACCTCCGCCTCGATGCGCGCGAACCGGGCGGGTTCGGTGCCCGGGATCCGCCGGACCCGGCCGCGTTCGATGAGCTGGCGGACGTGCGCCGACCCTTCGGACAACGCCATACGCTTGCCGTGCGTGGGCGTCTCGTCCCACGGTCGGTACCAGGTCATGCGGGAGGTCGCCTCCCACATCGTCAACTCCTCGTCTCCGAACGAATCGTAGAGATCGTCGAGACGACGGTCGTGGTGCGCGATCAGCGCGGCCGCGCGCGCCCCGAGATCGTCGATCTCCTGCCGGTGCGCGGGGAGGGTTCGCCGCACGGGCAGCCCCGAGACCGCACGCAGCGACTCGAGGTACTCGCCGAGTGCGTCGCGCTTCGGGAGCGGGAAGTCGAACTCCCCCACGTGCGGTGTGGTCGTGGCCAGCACGTGGTCGCCGCTGAACAGCACGCCGTGGTCCTCGATGAGGAAGCACGCGTGCCCCGCGGTGTGTCCCGGGGTGAACACGGTGCGCAGCGAACGCCCCGCGAGGGGGATGATCTCGTCGGCCGTCAGTTTGCGGTCGGGCAGGACCTCGGGGCGGCCCGGTGGTGTGCCGTCGAACGCGAAGACGGCGTCGACCTCGGCGTCGGGGGCACCGGCGAGCCGCAACAGCGCGGCTTCCTCGGCGCGCCGGTCGCGGTCGGAGACCATGACCTCGAGGTGCCCGAAGTCGGCCTCGTGCATACCCACCCAGCATCCCGACGCCTCACGGATCCGGCCGGTGAGGCCGACGTGATCGGGGTGGAAGTGGGTGACGACCACTCCCTCGACGTCGGTGACCGACAGACCGGCCGCGGCGAGACCCGCCTGCAGTGCCGCCCACGAGTTGTCGTCGTTCCAGCCGACATCGACGAGTATCACGCCGCGCGGTGATTCCAGCGCGTAGACCTGGGTGTCGCCGACGGGGAGGTCCGCGACGGGTACGGGGATGCGGTGGATTCCGTCTCCGATGTCTCGTGCCTGCGTCGTCGTTGCCGATGTCATCGATATGCCTCCGAGCTATGTGGGCTACTTCGTCCGACCGTACAACAATGAGTTCAACTATTTTTCCGATGCGGCTCGACGATGGCGACGATCGACCGGATCTCCGCTCCGGGAACCGTGAAATGTTCGGTGACCGACACCGTCGACGGCTCGCCGCCGGCGACGACGTCGAGCAGATAGCGAGCGACGACGGCACCGGGGTGTTCCCGGAACGTGAGGTCGCGGATCCGACGCGGGGAGCGGCCACGGTCACGCCGCTCGAGCCGGTCGCGGATCTCCGCCCCCGACTCCCCCGTGCGCTGCCCGTTCTCCACACTCCACGCATCGACGGCGAGCCGGACGTGGGAGGCGTCGTGCGTCAGCACCGCCCGCAGATACGCCCGGACCATCGCGACCGCGGGAGCGTCCGTGGACACCGGCGCGTGCGCCGCGATCGCGTCCATCAGGATGTCGGCGCGGTCCGGTCTGCAGATCACCAGATCCGGAAGATAGGGATGCGGCCTGTTGTACTCGAGGGGACTGCCGTCGATCCGAGCACAGAACAGACCCGCGGCCTGCGCGACGGCGACGGGCGCTGCCGAATCCCACTCCCACTGGCCTCCCGCGTGCACGTAGGCGTCGGCATCGCCTAGGCGTCGGCATCGCCACGAACCACCGCCATCGCCTTCGCACCCGCCGAACCCATGGGCACGAGGTCGGCGTCGACCTCACGCGCGACCGCCGCGAGGAATGCCGGTGGCCGGCTTCCACTGATCACGATCCGCAGACGGCGCGTGTCGTCGTGGTCGGCGACCGGTACGTCGTGGGTCGCGTACACCGCACCGACCGCCGGTTGCGCGACAGCACCGGCCGTCAGCCCCCGACCCGATTCCCACAGCGCGATGTGCACCGCCCAGTCGACCCGCCCGGGCATGCCGTACTCCTTGGATCCGTCGAGAGGATCGACGATCCAGACCCGGTCGGCCCCGACGCGGTCGGGGTCGTCGACGGATTCCTCGGACAGGACGGCGTCGCCGGGGCGATCGGTGGCCAGCCGGTCGAGAATGAAGACGTTCGCAGCGTGGTCGCCGCGACGGCCCAGTTCACGACCCCCGACCGTGCCCTGTTCGGCGACCCGCAGGGTCAGCAGTAGTTCCCCTGCAGCGGCTGCGATCTCGGCGGCGAGGCGGGCGTCGGCGGTGGTGTCGGTCATGGCCTCGACCATTCCATGCCTCGAACCGTCGGGGCGTGAACCGGGCCGGTCATCGCGTCGGCCCGGCTCCGCCGAGTTCCGCGGTGATCGCCTCCGCGGTCGCGACGAGCGCGCGACCGTGGTCGAACGCCTGCGCCCGATCCAACTCGCGTTCGGGATGGGCGGTGACCACGAGACACTGGTGCCCGTCGGCGTCGTGGACCGGTGCGGCCAGCAGGTTGACGGGTCGAACGGCCGGTTCCCATTCGTCGTCGAGGATCACCCGATCGCCCGGGCTGGACACCAGTTCACCGAGCACCTCGCGCATCTCGGGAGCGAGGTCGTGGGCGACGACCCCGGCCATGAGCGCGTACAGCCTGCGTCCGCCCCGGGTGAGGGCCTCCACGAGGTACCCGCTGGTCCGGCATTCGTCCACGACCCGGCGCAGGCGGTCGTGGTCGAGGTCGACGGGCAGGGTCGGCTCCCGCGACAACCAGCGTCGGAGGCACTCGTCGGTGTCCCAGAGCACGTACATCAGGCCGACCGGGGGTGCGAACGGGTAGACCTCACCGACGCGTGCCGCACCGGCACTCGGGCGGACCTCCACGGTCGCCGCCTCCGCGACATCGAGGACAGCGATGCGGTCGCCGACCACGGCGGACGCGGTGCACGTGCATCCGAGCTCGCTCGCGAGCGCCGCGAGGTGCCGGTGCGCGACCGGACCCGCCGCGAACCCCTGCTGTGCGGCCCGACCCGCGACGACGAGGGCGGGGCCGAGCCCGTAGGTCGCGTCGGTGGGGTCGCGCATGAGGTACCCGGCGTCGACGAGGTCGGTCAGAATGCCCAGGCAGGTGGGTTTGCTCAGTTCCAGTTCCCGCGACAGTTGCGAGAGCCCGTATCGGGTGTGCGGGTGTGCGACCAGGTGGTCGAGGACCTGCACGACGCGGCGGGTGGGGGGCGAGCGCCGCACCGGGGTGGCGCGCGGGGTGGATCGGGCCATTGACCACTCCTTGAAACACGTTCTACTGTCTTCCCATCAAACTGTACCGCTACGGTACATATTTGGACCGACAGGAGATGGTGTGCTCACAGATCCGCTCACCACGGCGATCGCCGAAGCCGAGAAACTCGTCGCGACCGCCCCGCACATCCGCACCGACCAGGACCTCGCCGAGGGCTACGGCTACCTCGCCGGCGGGATCGCCGCGTGCGTGCACGCGGCCTGGGCGCACAGCAGAACCCACCCCGTGTTCCTCACCGGCACCGGCCCGTACGCGAAGATGGGCCTCGACAATCCCGACACCCTGTACTGGGGCGCGAGTGTGCGCGCCGACCACGAGTACGTCGTCACCGGTCGTCGCGGAACCACCTGCGACCTGAGTTTCCAGGTGCTCGCCGGCAACTACACCGACGCGAACGTGCCCGGCAACGTCACCGCGTTCGACGACCGTGCACTGCACATCGCCGACGACGGGACGTTCGAGGTGCGCTTCGGTCCCGGTCCCACCGACCCGGATGCGGGCTACTACCACCTCGAACCCGGGTCGTCGCAGTTGGTGGTCCGCGAGGTCTACAGCGACTGGACGCAACGTCGCGGAACACTGCGCATCGACCGGCTCGACACCCTCGGCACGCCCGCGGCACCCCCGGACCACGACGACGTCGTCCGCCGCTACGAGCGGGCCGGTCGCGCTCTCGTGTCGCGGGTCAAGACGTGGCTGCAGTTCCCGCAGTGGTTCTACCTCCAACTCCCCGTGAACACCGTGACCGCCCCGCGCCGCACCCCCGGCGGCCTCGACACCCAGTACTCGTCGGTGGGTCACTACGAGTTGCGCGACGATCAGGCGATGATCCTCACGGTGCCCGTCGGCGACGCCCCCTACCTGGGTTTCCAACTCGGCAGCCTCTGGTACATCTCCCTCGACTACACCGGTCATCAGACGTCGCTGAACAACACACAGGCACAGGCGGATCCCGACGGCAAGGTGCGGATCGTCGTGTCCGAACGCAACCCGGGTGTCGCGAACTGGGTCGAGACCGTCGGTCACGACCGGGGCATCCTGCAGTTCCGCTGGCAGCGACTCGACCGCGAACCGGGCGCGGCCGACGGGCCGGTCGCCGAGGTCGTGCCGTTCGATGCGATCGCCGACCACCTGCCGTACATCGAGTCCAACCGGATCACCGATGAGCAGTGGCGGCAACGCATCGCTGCACGTCAGTCCGGTATCGCCGACCGGATGCCGGGGTGAGCGCGATGACCGGACTGTTGCAGGGCAAGGTCGTCGTGATCTCCGGTGTCGGGCCCGGACTCGGTCGCACCCTGGCCGTGCGTTGCGCCGAACACGGTGCCGACGTCGTCCTCGCGGCCCGCACCCGTGAACGCCTCGACGCCGTCGCCGCCGAGGTCACGTCGCTGGGCCGGCGAGCACTCGCGGTACCCACCGATATCACCGACGACGACTCGGCGGCGTATCTCGTCGAGACGGCGATCGCCGAGTTCGGGCGCATCGACACCCTGCTCAACAACGCCTTCTCGGTTCCGTCGATGAAGCCGCTGGCACACACCGATTTCCAGCAGATCCGCGACAGCGTGGAACTCACGGTGCTGGGGTCGTTGCGCCTGACGCAGCTGTGCACGCAGGCGCTCGCCGAGACGAAGGGCTCGGTCGTCAACGTCAATTCGATGGTGCTGCGGCACTCGCAGGAACGGTACGGCAGCTACAAGCTCGCCAAGTCCGCCCTCCTGGCGATGTCGCAGTCGCTCGCCACCGAACTGGGCCCGCAGGGCATCCGCGTCAACTCGGTCGCTCCCGGCTACATCTGGGGCCCCATCCTGCAGGGCTACTTCGCGCACCAGGCCGAGAAGTACGGCACGACCGTCGAGCAGATCTACCAGCACACGGCGTCGTCGTCCGACCTCGAGCGCCTGCCCACCGTCGACGAGGTCGCCGATGCGGTGATCTACCTGGCGTCGCCGATGGCGTCGGCCGTCACCGGGCAGTGCCTCGACGTCAACTGCGGCGAATACCACCACTGAAGCCGTGCGCACTTCTGGTAGCCGGTGCTACCAGAAGTGCGCACGGGGAGGCGAG
>NZ_JAIYEP010000127.1 GCF_020515525.1 Rhodococcus yananensis | reverse complement strand
ACGCACGGGTCAGGCGTACAGCCACATCGCGACGCACACCGCGGCCACCACCACCGCGACCACCACATCACCCACCCCCACACGGGGTCGGGCCGTCGCCGTCGGGCGCGGCCCCCGCACCGACAGCGCCTCCCCCAGATCCTGCGCCTGCCGCATGGACACCGACGCGACCGCCCCCACCGAATCCACGATCTCCCGCCACGACTCGCGTGCCGACGGCACACCGACGCGGCCGCGCAACCGGCGCGCCGCGAACACCATCCGCAGCTCACCGCGGATCGTCGGCAGCATCCGCAGAGCGAGCGCGCAGGTCGTCACCCATTCGTCGACGGGCAGTCGCATTCGGCGCAGCGGCGCGAACAGCACCGGGAGGGCGTCGACGAGTTCGGACAGTCGCGTCGTCCACCCCACCAGCGCCATCAGCACCAGCAGCGCGACACCCAGTAGCACCGTGCGCGCGTACGCGTCGAGTCCGCCGCCCGACGCGTTGAGCACCGCGCCGACCACGGCGATCGCGTAGACCCACCACGGGATCGAGGGCACCACCCCGCGGGGGATGCGCGCGACCGCCACCGCGACGGCCAGCACCACCGCGATCATCCCGATGCCGGCCCACGACGGATGGAAACTCACCACCACCGACAGTGCGGCGACCGCAAGGATTTTCGTGCCCGCCCACACTCGGTGCAGTGGCGACGGCCGCGGCACCGGCCGCAGCAGGATCACCGGCCGACGCCGCCGTGCCCCACCCATCACGCCACCGCCGCCGTACCGTCGTCCACGATCGTGCCGCCCTCGAGAACCACCGTGCGCGAACACACCTCGTCCACACCGTCCGTGTCGTGGGAGATCACCACGATCGTGACGTGCTCGACGGTCCGCAGATGCACCAGGATCGAGATCAATTCCCTGCGTCCCGCGTCGTCGAGACCGGCGAGGGGTTCGTCGAGCACCAGCACCCGCGGCGCCCGCGACAGTTGCGCCGCGATCGCGACACGCCGCATCTCCCCTCCGCTGAGACGGTCGATGCTGCGATCGGCGAGGTCCACGCCGAGGCCGACCCGGTGCAGCACCGCGGCGACGTACGCGGGGTCGACGTGGCGCATCCCGGCGACCTCGCAGATCTCCCGCGCGACCGTCGGCCGCTGCAGTTGCAGCCGTGCCTGCTGGAACACCAGGGCCACGTCACCGCTGCGATCCGCGGTGTCCTCACCGTGCAGCGTGCACCGTCCCGTCGTCGGGCGGATCAGCCCGGCGAGGATCCAGGCGAGTGTCGACTTCCCCGACCCGTTGGTGCCGGCGACGAGCACTCCTTCACCACGTGCGACGGTCAGCGTCACATCGCGTAACGCGGTGTGCGCCCACGGTGTGCCGTCCGCGTAGGTGTGACCGACGCCGCGCAGTTCGAGGACGGGACGCGGATCGGCCGGTGGTGCAGCCGGCACCGCCCGCCGGTGCACCGCGGGCACCTCGGTGTCGGCGAGACGCCCCCGGTGCAATCGGATCACCCGGTCGGCCCGGGTGGCTTCGTCGGCGAGATGGGTGACGAGGACGACGGTGGTGCCCGCCGCGGCGACGTCGGCGAGCACGGCGACCAGATCGGCCCGACTGTCCGCGTCCACCATCGCGGTGATCTCGTCGGCGATCAGCACCCGGGGCCGCCGCGCCAACGCCGACGCGATCGCGAGGCGTTGCAGTTGTCCCCCGGACAGGTCCTCGGTGGGCCGCTCCCCCGCACCGGCGAGTCCCACACGGTCGAGCAACTCCTCGACGTCGATGTCGGTGGCGGCGCCCCACCGCACGTCCTCGGCGACGGTGCGGCCGAGCACCTGGGTCTCGGGATGCTGGAACACCAGCGCTGTTCCGCCGATACGACCGAGCCCTACGGCGCCGGGCCTGTCGACGAGACCGGCGGTGGGTGCGACCCCCGCGAGAATACGGGCGAGCGTCGACTTACCGGACCCGTTGGGCCCGACGACCGCGACGAACTCGCCGGGTGCGACGGTCAGCTCGATGTCGGTGAGCGCGTCCGCCGTCGCCTGCGGGTAGCGGTGGGTGACCTGTCGCAACGTCACCGGGACGGGCGCGGGTTCCGCCGTGTCGGTGTCGGGCCACGGCGTCGGATGCTGCCGCCACGTGCTGCGGCGCGCGACGGCCCGGAAGACCCCGAAGCTCAGCAGTGCCGTGCCGATCATCGAGACGGTGACGGCACCGCCGAGCCACACCCACCAGTGCTCGACGAGGAAGTCGATCACGGTGTTCGCGGTGTCGATCGTCTCGGGTGTGGCGCCCGCCCCCGCCAGTGCGGCGACCACGCCCCGCAAGGTGGTGGCGAGCGCATCGAGCAGCAGCACGCGGGCGTCCTCGAACAGCGCGAGCAGACCGACGACGCCCGCCGCGACGAGCAACGCACCGGGAACGGCACACGCGAACACCACGAACACCGCGGAACGCCCCCACCGGCGGTGCGCGAACCCGACGAGGGTGCCGACGGCGGCGAGGATCGCCACCGACACCACCGCGAACGGGCCGCCGGCGATGAGCGCGACGACCGCGGCCGCGGACGTCGCCGCGACGACGACGCGCAGCCGCCGGGTGGCGGCGAGGAACGCGACGGGCAGGGTCACCAGCACCTGGGCGGCGCTCGCCGGAATCAACCCGACGACCACCGTGACGGTCGCGGTGAGCGCCCCGAACACGGCTGCCGCAGCCAGTTCCGGTGGTCGAAGTGGTCCGCGTGCGGTTGCCGATCTCACCGCACCCAGTGTGCCAGCCGCTCCGGACACCCGGCCGTCGCGTACCGCCGCGCCTACGCTGTCCGGATGAGCGTTCCCGATGTTCCCGCGGCGCCGACGGACGGGCCGGCGGGGTGGGCTCTGGACCTGATGGATCCGCTCGGCGGATGGTGCCGATCTTCCGCAGCCTCATCTCGATCCCTGCCGGGGTGACGCGGATGTCGCTCGGGCAGTTCGTGGTGTTCACCGCGGCGCAGACCCTGGCGCTCGGGATCGTCGTAACCGTGTTGGTCGTCGCCGTCGTTCGTCGTGTCCGGTCGCGGCGGGGCGCCCGCGACGACCCGTGACGACGGACCGCGCGGGCCGGATCGAACCCCGCCGCCACGACCGACGATCCCGAATCGGACAACTCGGACAGTGCCCGACCGGCCCTCCCCGCCCGGGGAACCGCGGGTGTATCTTTCGTTCGCACCATCGATGGTGAGGTTTGCCTCAACTGACCGGAGTAGCCATGCACGTACTCGCCGCCGCCGGCACCGCGCCGTCCGTCGCGACGCAACTCCTGGGATCCGGGCTGATCGGACTCCGTGAAGGCCTCGAAGCCGGGATCGTCGTGATGATCCTCGTCGCGTTCATCGTCCGCGCCGAGCGACGGGACGCCCTGAAATGGGTGTGGTTCGGTGTCGGGATCGCCGTGGCGATGGTCGCGGTGACCTTCCTGATCATCCACTTCGGTACGAACACCCTCGACGGGCTCGCCGCCGAGATCGCCGCCGGCATCGCGTCGCTCATCGCCGTGGTGATCGTCACCGTGATGGTGCTGTGGATGCGTAAGGCCGCCCGATCCATCTCGGGGGAACTGCGCACCGGAATGGAGAAAGCCCTGGTCGTGGGGCCGACCGCGGTGATGTCGTTGGCGTTCTTCGCGGTCGGGCGCGAAGGCCTCGAGACGGCGCTGCTGATGGTCGGATACGCGGAGAACACCGCGGGAAGTCCGTGGCCGCTGGTCGGTCTGCTGCTCGGAATCGCCGCCGCAGCCGCACTGACGGTGCTCATGTATCTGGGTGCCGTGCGGATCGACCTCGCGAAATTCTTCACCCTCACCGGGGTGTTCCTCGTCATCGTCGCCGCCGGGATCCTCGGATACGGGATCCGGGCCCTCCAGATCGGCGGGATCCTGCCCGGTGGCAGCACCCTCGCCTTCGACGTCTCCGGCAGCTACGACGCCGGCAGCTGGTACGGGACGGTCCTCGCCGGAATCTTCAACATCCGGCCCGATCCGACCGTCCTGCAGTTCGCCGCGTGGCTGATCTACCTGGTGGTCGTCCTGTTCCTGTTCCTGCGGCCGCTCACGACCGCCGCGGGACCCGAACGGTCACCGTCCACCGCCACCTCCTGAAACCACCCCGTTCTCGGCTCCCACGGTCCGTGTGCGTGCCCCACCCGAAAGGCCCCCGATGCGTCGACTCACCGCTTCTCTCGCCACCGCCACCGTGCTGCCGCTGGCCCTCGCCGGCTGCACGGAGAAGGCGTCGTCCGACGCCGACGCGATCACCGTGACCGCCACCGACTCCTCCTGTGAGGTGTCGGCGACGGAGGGCACCACCGGTCATTCGACGTTCTCCGTCACCAATCAGGGCACGAAGGTCACCGAGTTCTATGTACTCGCCACCGGCGAGCGGGCGCTCGGCGAGGTGGAGAACATCGGCCCGGGTCTGACCCGTCAGCTGATCGTCAACATTCCCGATCCGGGTGACTACGAACTGATGTGCCGCCCCGGCATGGTCGGCGACGGTATCCGCGAGGCGTTCACCGTCACCGGTGAGCCCCGGTCCGCCACCGACGAAGACGGCCGGCTCGCCGAGGCCGCCGACGGTTACCGTCGGTACATCCGCAGCCAGGTCGACGCGCTCGTCACCACGACCGGCACCTTCGTCGCCGCGATCAAGGCCGGCGACGTCGACGCAGCCAAAGCGCAGTTCCCGATCACCCGCACCTACTACGAACGCATCGAGCCGGAGGCCGAGAGCTTCGGAGACCTCGATCCGCGGCTCGATCTGCGTGAGGCGGACCTCGAGCCCGGTCAGGAATGGACGGGCTTCCACCGCCTCGAGAAGGACCTGTGGGTGACCGGCCTGCAACCCGATTCCGCAGCCATGGCCGATCGGCTGACCGCGGACGTGCAGGAACTGGCCGATCTGGTGAACGCCGACGACTACTCGATCGACCCCACCCGCATCGCCGGCGACGCGCAGGGCCTGCTCGACGAGATCTCCACCTCCAAGATCACCGGCGAGGAGGACATCTTCTCCCACACCGACCTGTACGACTTCCAGGCGAACGTCGACGGATCCCAGTCGGCGATCGCCGCGCTCCGCCCCATCCTCGACGAGCAGGATCCCGACCTCGGGCAACTCATCGATTCCCGGTTCGCCGATCTCGACCTTGCGCTCGGGCAGTACCGCGACGGCGAAGGATTCGTCTCGTACGACACCGTCACCGACGAGCAGCGGCAGGAACTGTCCCGTCTGCTCGACGCGTTGTCCGCCGAGGTCAGCAAGGTGCAGGGCGTGATCGCGGAGGCATCGGGACAATGACGGATCGACCGACCGTCCCTGCGCACGCGGGGCTGTCACGCCGGCAACTGTTCGGCACCGTCGGGGCCGGCGCCGTCCTCGCCGGCGCGGGCGCGGTGGTCGGTCGCGTCACCGCCCCCGAGCCCGGCGGCGGCGACCGGGTCGTCGCGTTCCGCGGCGACCACCAGGCCGGCGTGGTCACACCCGCCCAGGATCGACTGCACTTCGTCACGTTCGACGTCACCACACGCGACCGCGACGAACTGATCGCGATGCTGAAGACGTGGACCGCGATGGCCGAGCGGATGACCGCGGGCCTCGAGGCCACCGAGGACGGTGCGACCGGTGACGGCGCGTACCGTCCACCGAGCGACACCGGTGAAGCACTCGATCTCGCGCCGTCCGGGCTCACCCTCACCATCGGGTTCGGGCCGTCGCTCTTCGACGACCGGTTCGGACTCGCGCCGCTGAAACCGGCGGCGCTCGAGGATCTACCGCACTTCCCCGCCGACAACCTCGACCCCGCCCGCAGCGGCGGCGACATCGCTGTCCAGGCATGCGCCGACGACCCGCAGGTCGCCGTGCACGCCATCCGCAATCTCGCGCGCGTCGCCTTCGGTACGGCCTCGGTGCGCTGGTCCCAGTTGGGTTTCGGGCGCACGTCGTCGACGTCCACCGCACAGGTCACACCCCGGAACCTGTTCGGCTTCAAGGACGGCACCAACAACATCAAGGCCGAGGATCCGACGGCGCTGGCCGAATCGGTGTGGGTGGGATCCGGCGACGATCAACCGTGGCTCGCCGGCGGCACCTACCTGGTCGCGCGCCGAATCCGGATGCTCATCGAGGTGTGGGACCGCGCGGTGCTCGGCGAGCAGGAAGCCGTCATCGGCCGCGACAAACGGGAGGGTGCCCCGCTCGGACGCGACCGCGAGTTCGACGAACTCGACCTCGAATCCAATGGACCCGACGGTCCGCTCGTCCCCGTCGACGCGCACGTGCGGCTCGCGTCCGCGCAGCATCTCGGCGGCCTGCGCATCCTGCGGCGCGGCTACAACTTCACCGACGGCTCCGACGGGTTCGGGCACCTCGACGCCGGCCTGTTCTTCATCGCGTACTGCCGGGATCCACTCGCCCAGTTCGTGCCGATGCAGATGGAGTTGGCCCGCCACGACGCGATGAACGAGTACATCCAGCACGTCGGTTCGGCGGTGTTCGCGTGTCCGCCCGGATTGCGGGAGGGCGAATACTGGGGTCGGACGTTGTTCGAGTCCTGACCCGGACGGACCGGGGAGACGTAACACACGGTGAACGCGGGACGACAAGCCGGATGAGTCATGTGGAGTGTCGGAAGGGATTCATCGTGGCCACCAACAGACTGCTGTTCATCGGATACCCCGATGCGGACGAGATCGCGCAGTGGAGCGCCCTGCGCGAGTTCGCGCCGCAGCGGGGCTGGACCCCGACGCGTACGTTCGCGCCCGGCGAGACCGTCTGGGCCGTCGCCGCCGGCAGCGTCCTCGAACGCTCCGGTTCGGCCGAGGCACGTGTCGTCGCGTCGGTCCGTGATGCGAACATCCCGTGCACCACGGCGACGGACGCCATCGCTCACGCCTACACCACCGTGCGCCGCACCGCCTGAACACCGTGCGCCGCACCGCCTGAACAGCGATCGGCGGCGGGAACCGCCCGCAGCACACCCACCCCCGTGCGCACTCCACACCGGGCCGCCCCGGCCGCGGCACCCGATGCTGCTCAGTGCGTGAGCTGATCCACCAGTTCCGCCGCCGACTCCACCGACTCGA
>NZ_JAIYEP010000126.1 GCF_020515525.1 Rhodococcus yananensis | reverse complement strand
GATCCCGACGCCACCGCGCCACCGCCAACGCCAACGCCGCCAACAACCCGTCGTTGACACCACCGCGGAACACCCCCGGCAACGACGTCAACAACACATCGGTCACATCGGCGGGCACCCGCACGGTCAGTTTCCGCACGGTGGATTCGGTGTCGACTGCGGGATCGAGCCGGCGCCTGCCCAGCAGGGGATCGTCGGTGGCCAGCACCGACCGCCAGAAGTCGATCTCGGCGGCACGTCGGGCACTGTGCGCCTCATCGACGAGGGCGTGCGCCCACCGTCGCATCGACGTGCCCGTCGGTTGCAGCGCCACGGGTTGCCGCGACGCGATCTGGGCTCCGGCGGTGACCAGGTCGGGCACCAGGATGCGCCACGACACACCGTCGATCACCAGGTGGTGTGCGACGATGATCAACCGGCCGGACCTGCTCGGACCGAAATCGAGCCAGACGAACTGCAGCACGATGCCTGCCTCGGGATCGAGCCTCCCCAAGGCCGCATCGAGTGCAGCCGAACCGATCTCGGTGACCGCGTCCTCGTCGGCACCGGGATCCACCGCAACACGATGAACGAGCGCATCGACGTCCACGTCACCGCGTTCGCGGAGATCGAGACCCCAGCCACGCCGGTCGTGCACCAGTCGGGCGCGTAGCACGTCGTGGGTGTCGACGAGTCCGGTGAGCGTCACGACAACGTCCTCGCGGGTGATGTCCGCCGGGACCTCGACCACGAATTTCTGTGTGAACCGCGCGTAGCTGCCCGGGCGTTCGACCATGAACCGCGCGATCGGGGTCAGCGGCATCCATCCGACGCCACCCCCGGGCAGTTCGTCGAGTACCACCCGGTTCTCCGCGGAGCCGAGAACGGCCACCGTCGCGAGTGCCTCGACGGTCTTCTGCTCGAAGACGTCCCGCGGTGAGAACACGACCCCGCGAGCCTTCGCGCGCGACACCACCTGGATCGACATGATCGAGTCGCCGCCGAGCGCGAAGAACGAATCGCCCACACCGACCCGGTCGAGCCCGAGGACATCCGCGTACACGTCGGCCAGGATCTCCTCGAGTTCCGTGCCGGGCGCCCGGAAGGCCACGGCCTCGAACACCGGTTCCGGCAGCGCCCGGCGGTCGAGCTTGCCTCCCGGCGTCAACGGGATCGCGTCGAGCACCACGATCGCGGCCGGCACCATGTACGCGGTCAGGAACCGCGAAGCGGACTCGGTCACGGCCTCGGGATCGAGTGCGATGTCCGGTTCTGCGACGACATAGCCGACGAGCCTGTCACCGGCACGATCGTCGCGACGCACGACTGCGACGGCCTGGGCAACGCCGTCGGCGCGCATGAGCGCGGCCTCGACCTCACCGAGTTCGATCCGGAACCCGCGGATCTTCACCTGTTCGTCGCCGCGTCCCACGTATTCCACGACACCGGTGTCGTCGACCCAGCGGACGATGTCACCGGTGCGGTACATGCGGCGACCATCCCCGGTGAAGGGGTTCGCCACGAAACGTTCGGACGTCAAGGATGCCCGGTCGTGGTAGCCGCGCGCGGTCTGGACGCCGGTCAGGTACAGCTCACCCGCCACCCCGACGGGGACGGGCCGGAGCCGGTCGTCGAGCACGTACACGGAGGTTCCACGAACCGGACGGCCCATGTCCACGCGGTCACCCGGTGCGAGCGGCGCGCTGATGTTCGACGCCACGGTCGATTCCGTCGGACCGTACGCGTTGAAGAACGCCCGTCGGGTGCCGTCGGGCAGCACGACCGCCCAGCGGGACACCAGTTCGGGCGAGCACGCCTCACCACCGGTTGCGATGACCCGCAGGTCGTCGAGCCCGTCCGGGTCGACCGAGCCGAGGGCTGCGGGGGTGACGAAGGCGTGGGTGACCTGCTCGTCGCGCAGCAGGTCGGCGAGTTCGCTGCCGCCGACGATGGTCGGCGGGGCGATCACCACAGTGGACGCGGCGCCGAACCCCATCGTCAGTTCGAGCACCGATGCGTCGAAGCTCGGCGACGCGAAGTGCAGGCTGCGCGCGCCCGGGGTCATGCCGTATCGGGCGACCTGCTCGGCGCAGAAGTTGACCACGCCGCGATGTGCGACGACGACGCCCTTGGGCAGACCGGTGGTACCGGACGTGTAGATCACGTACGCGGGATGCTCGGGTCGCAGCGTCCGGATCCGATCCGCATCGACCGGCGCGCTGTCCCTCGGGTGTCCCTCGCCGACCGCCTCCGCGATGTCGATCCACGGCACATCGTCGGGCAGCGCCGCACGGTGGTGGGCGGTCGTCAGGCCGAGTACGGCACCCGAGTCGGTCACCATGTGGCGGATGCGTTCCGGCGGATAGGCGGGATCGACGGGCACGAACGCCGCGCCCGACCGGATGACCGCCCACACCGCGAGCACCGACTCCACCGAACGCGGAACTGCCACTGCGACGCGGTCTTCCGGGCCGACGCCGCGCGAGATCAACTCGTGCGCGAGTCGCGCCGACATCGCGTCGAGTTCTCGATAGGTGGTGGATCGTCCTTCGAATCGGAGCGCGACCGCATCGGGGTCGGCGGTCGCGGCGGCGTCGAGTACCTCCGCGAACGTCGCCGCCGGTGCGGCAGCACCACCGTGCACTGCCGTGACCCGGGAACGTTCGGTGCCGGACAGGATCTCGATGTCCCCGACCACACGGTTCGGATCGGCCGACATCGCTGTGAGAATCCGGGTGAGCCGCTCCGCGAAACCGGCGATCGTGGATTCGTCGAACAGGTCCGTCGCGTACGTCCAGCCGAACGACAGCCCCGCCGGTTCTCCGGCGGCGTCGAACGATTCGATCACCGTGAGTTGCAGGTCGAACTTGGCCGGGGTGAAATCGGATTCGACGCCGGCGATCTGAAGATCGCCGAGCGAGAATTCCGACTGTTCGAGGTTCTGGAACGCAAGCACCACCTGGAACAACGGATGATGCGCCTGCGACCGCACCGGGTCGAGGACCTCGACCAGCCGCTCGAACGGGACATCGGCGTGCGCGAACGCCCCGAGGTCCGTCTCGCGGATCCGCGCGAGCAGTCGGTCGACCGTCTCGCCGGGAACCCGGCGGGTCCGCAACACCAGCGTGTTGACGAACATGCCGATCAGGTCGTCGAGCGCCTTCTCCCCTCGGCCGGCGATCGGTGTGCCCACCGTGATGTCGCGTGTTCCCGACAGTCGGCCGAGCAGTTCGACCAGGGCCGCGTGGACGACCATGAACGGTGTGGCGCTGTGGGCGCGGGCGAGTTCACCGATCCGCCGGTGCAGATCGGAGTCGAGCCGGGTGCCGTAGGTGGCGCCACGGTTGGACTGGACGTCGGGGCGCGGACGGTCCGTCGGCAGTTCGAGGACGTCGATGAGCGCGTCGAGTTCGCGCTTCCAGTACGAAATCTGCTGGGACACCACCGAATCCGGATCCGATTCGTCGCCGAGTACGGTGCGCTGCCAGATCGCGTAGTCGGCGTACTGGACCTCCAGCGGCTCCCAACCCGGCGCGGTGCCTTCCGCACGTGCCGCGTAGGCGGACATCACGTCGCGGGTGAGCGGTCCCATCGAGAACCCGTCGGTGGCGATGTGGTGCACGACGAACACGAGGACGTGATCATCGGATGCGAGTTCGAGCAGGTCGGCCCGAACCGGCACCTCGGACGTGACGTCGAAACCGCGGGTGAACAGGTCGGTGACCGCATCGACGAGCGCATCCGCCGCCACCGCGCGCGGTGCAAGATCGACCTCGACGGCACCGACATCGAGGATCCGCTGGTAACCGGCACCGTCGATCTCGGGGTACACGGTGCGCAGGACCTCGTGACGGGCCACGAGATCCTGCACCGCTGCGCGCAGAGCGGCGACGTCGAGCCGACCTGTCAAGCGCAGGGCCACCGGAATGTTGTACGTCGCCGAGGCGCTGTCGAAACGGTTGAGGAACCACATGCGCTGCTGCGCCAGCGACAGCGGGATGTGGTCGGGCCGCGGCTGTGCGGTGAGTGCCACGGCCCCGGCCGTGTCGGTCTGCCCGGCGAGGTGCGCGGCCAGTTCTTCCACGGTCTCGGCATCGAAGAGCGCTCTGACCGCTACCCGCACACCGAGCGCGTCGCCGAGGCGGGACGCCGCCCTGGTCGCGACGAGGGAGTTGCCGCCCAGGTCGAAGAAGCTGTCGTCGAGTCCCACCCGATCGCGCCCGAGCAGGTCGGCGAAGACCGCCGCGACGATCTCCTCGACCGGAGTGGTGGGTGCACGGAACTCTCTGGTGTCGAACGTCGGCACGGGCAGCGCCGCACGATTCAGTTTGCCGGCGGGGGTCAGGGGGATCTCGTCGATCACAACGACCGCGGCGGGCACCATGTGTCGTGGCAGCTCGAGTTTGACGGCCTCGGTGATCTCCGCCGGATCGAGGTGTCCGCCGTCGACCGGCTTGACGTACGACACCAGTGCCTTCTCGCCGTTGGCCAGGGTGTGCACGACGGTGGACACGAAATCGACGTGTGCGTCCGCGGCGATCACCGTATCGATCTCACCGAGTTCGACGCGGAAACCGCGGATCTTGACCTGGGAATCGCTTCGGCCGATGTATTCGAGGCACGGACCGTCCTCATCACGGATCCACCGCACCAGATCGCCTGTGCGATACATGCGCGCGCCCGCCGCGTCGTGGGGGTTGGCGACGTACCGGTCCGCTGTCGTTCCGGCACGATTCCGGTAGCCGCGGGCGAGTTGGTCACCGCCGAGGTACAGCTCTCCCACCACACCGTCCGGCACCGGCTGCAGACGCGGGTCGAGGACGTACTCGCCGACACCGGGGAACGCCTTGCCGATGTTGATGCGATCACCCGGACGAAGCGGCCTGCTGATGTTGGTGACGATGGTCGTCTCGGTCGGACCGTACGCGTTGAAGAACTTCGCTCCCGTTCCCCACCGAGCGACGAGCTCGCTGGGCACCGCCTCACCACCTGCGACCACCACGCGCGGCGTGTCCAGACCGGCGGGATCGATCGAGGCCAGCATCGAGGGCGTGCCGATGATGTGGGTGACGCTCGTGGTCCGGATCAGTTCGGCGAGTTCCGGGCCGCCGTAGAGGGTGGGCGGTGCGATCACCATCGTGGAGGCCGCACCGAGTGTCATCAACAGTTCGAAGAGCGATGCGTCGAAACTCGGGGTCGCGAAATGCAGCACCTTCGATTCGTGGACCGAACCGAAGATTCTCGCCTGCTTCTCCGCCAGGTTCGCCAACCCACGGTGGGTGACGACGACGCCCTTGGGTTTTCCGGTGGACCCCGAGGTGTAGATCACGTAGGCGACGTCCGCCGCTCCGATCTCGGGGTACGTGACGGTCTCGTCCGAGACGTCGGGCGTCGCCTCGAGGTCGAGCAGAACCGTGTCGATGTTCACCGGCAGCGAGTCCGCGTACTCGGGCAATGTCACCACGAGTCGCGCCCCCGAGTCCGAGAGCATGTGCTGCACGCGGTCTTCGGGGTAGTTGATGTCCACCGGTACGAATCCTGCGCCGGTTCTGCTGATCGCCCACACCGCGAGTACTGATTCGAGGGAGCGGGGAACAGCGACGGCGACCAGCACACCCGGCCGCGCACCGCGGTCGAACAGCATTCGGGCCCACGGCTCGACCAGCGCATCCCACTCACGGTACGTCAGGGCACGGTCGCCCCACTCCACCGCCACACCGTCCGGATTGGCATCGACCGCCTCGGACATCATCGTCCTCAGCGACTTCGGACTGCACAGCGCGAGTTCGTGGCGGCCCAGGATCTCGGTTTCCTCGGCGGTGGTCAGCAGCGGGGCGTCACCGACCGCCCTGTCCGGCCGGGCCGTGACCTCGGCGAGGAGCGCAACGAACCTGTCCGCGATCGAGGAGATCGTATCGGCATCGAAAAGATCTGTTGCATAACGCATGTCGCCGGACATACCGGTGGCCGACCCGTCCGCATCGAACGATTCGACGAGCGTGACCGACAGATCGTACGGCGAGCGTCCCAGATCGGACTCGACCGGACTGATGGTCAACTCGCCGAGTTCGAGCACCGATGCTTCGACGTTCTGGAACGCGAGCATGACCTGGAACAAGGGGTGGTGCGCCTGCGTGCGGATCGGATCGAGCACCTCGACGAGCCGCTCGAACGGCACGTCCGCGTGGGCGAACGCGGCGAGATCACCACTCCTGACGCGGGCGAGCAGCGCCTCGAACGATTCCGCGGGGTCGACGACGGTACGCAACACCAGGGTGTTGACGAACATGCCGATCAAGTCGTCGAGCGCTTCCTCACCGCGCCCGGCGATCGGGGTACCGACCGTGACATCGTCCGTTCCCGACAACCGCGACAGCAGCACCGCGAGCGCAGCGTGCACCACCATGAACGGTGTGACGCGATGCGCGTGGGCGATCTCGACGACCCTCCGGTGCACCACCGCATCGATCACGAAGCCGTGGCCCGCACCGGAATCGGTCAGCACCTCCGGCCGGGCACGATCGATCGGGAGCTCGAGGAGGGACGGCGCTCCCGCGAGGGCGTCGCGCCAGTACGTGAGTTGTTGCGCGACACGAGAATCGGGATCGTCTTCGTCGCCGAGGACCGCGCGTTGCCAGATCGCGTAGTCCGCGTACTGGACCGGCAGCGGCTCCCACGTGGGCGATGCGCCCACGCTCCGTGCGGCGTAGGCGATCATGAGATCGCGGGTCAGCGGCCCCATCGACGATCCGTCGGCGGCGATGTGGTGCACCACGAACACGAGCACACGCTCGGTGTCGGACAGCTCGTACAGTGCCACCCGCACGGGAATCTCGGCCGTCACATCGAACGGACGTACCACGAACTCGGAGATCCGCTCGGCGAGCGAGGACTCACCCACCGAGACCGGATCGATACCGAGGTGCGCATCGGCGACGGGGAGGATCCGTTGGAAGCCGACACCATCGACCTCCGGATACACCGTCCGCAACACCTCGTGCCGCGCCACCACATCCCGCACCGCAGCCGCCAACACACCCACATCGAGCGCACCCGACAACCGCAACGCCACCGGAATGTTGTACGCCGTCGACTCCGGCTCGAACCTGTTGAGGAACCACATCCGCTGCTGCGCCAACGACAACGGCACCCGCTCCGGCCGAGCCTGCGCCACCAACGCCACCCGACCACCATCACCGGCACGCGACTCGAGCCGCGCCGCCAACCCCAC
>NZ_JAIYEP010000125.1 GCF_020515525.1 Rhodococcus yananensis | reverse complement strand
CGGCCCGGACCAGAGATGGTCCGGGCCGGCCGTTCCGTGCGGTGCGGTCGGGTCGCGGCACGTCGGCGGGAACTGATCAGTTCGGCTCGTTTCATCGATGTGATGACCGTCACCTTTGAGCAATATGATGTGTTGATGTCGATTGCGTTGACCGATGAGGTCACTTCTTGTGACTCTTGCTGCACCAAATGATGTGACGTCAGCAGCGGCACACCCTGTCGCAGCGAAGGAGCGGTGAGCGATGACCGAGATCGCGGTCCGGAAACCCGAGAAGCCCGCCTACGACCTCGACGACCGGTACCGGTCCGGATCCGGCACGGTCCTGCTCACCGGAGTCCAGGCGATCGCCCGGCAACTCGTCGAACAGCATGTGCGCGACATCCGGGCCGGGCGTCGCGTCGCCACCTTCGTCTCCGGCTACCCCGGCAGCCCGCTCGGCGGTCTCGACAAGCTGCTCCACGGCATGCCCCGGAAGCTCGCCGAGCACGACATCACCTTCGTACCCGGGTTCAACGAGGAACTCGCCGCGACCGCGGTCTGGGGCAGCCAGGGGGATCTCGGCGCCGGAACGCCGACCCACGACGGCGTCGTCGGCGTCTGGTACGGCAAGGGGCCCGGGCTCGACCGCGCCACCGATGCGCTCCGGCACGCGAACATGTACGGGGTGTCGCCGACGGGCGGAATGCTCCTGATGGTCGGCGACGACCCCGCCTCGAAATCGTCGACGGTGCCCGCCGTCAGCGAGCGGTCCCTCGCCGCGCTCGGTATCCCGGTCCTGTTCCCCCGCAACGCTGCCGAGATCGTCACCCTCGGTCTGCACGGGGTGGCGTTGTCGCGTGCATCGGGCTGCATCGTCGCTCTCAAGATCGTCGCCGACGTCGCGGACGGTGCCTGGTCGGTCGACGGTTCGATCGCCGACATCGACACCGTCGTTCCCGAGATCGAGTGGGACGGAAAACCGTTCGCCTACATCCAGCGCCCCATGGCGGCGCCCGGCGACAGCGTGATCTCCGAGGCCGACCTCTACGGACCGCGATGGAAGATGGTGCAGGAATATGGGAAGGTCAACGCGCTCGACGTCATCGAGGTCGACCCGCCGCAGGCCCACATCGGCATCGTCGCGACCGGACCCACCTTCGATGCGCTCCGCCAGGCCCTCCTCGATCTCGATGTCACCGATGCGGACCTGCACGCTGCCGGAATCCGCCTCATGCGTATCGGAATGCCGTATCCCATCGGCCCCGACCAGGTGCAGCGCTTCGCACGCGGACTCGACACGATCTTCGTCGTCGAGGACAAGACCGCCTTCGTCGAGACACAGATCCGCGAAATCCTCTACGGCACCGACACTCCGCCGCGCATCGTCGGTAAGAAGGACGACGAGGGCCGCCGCCTCGTCCCGGTCGACGGGGAACTGACCGCCGGCCGCATCCGCGGACCGCTGCGCCGGGTGCTGCGCGGACACGTCGAACTCGGACCCGGACCGCTGCCGCAACTCCCGCTCGAGGTGCTCTCCGCCACCCGCACGCCGTATTTCTGCAGCGGCTGCCCGCACAACCGGTCCACCGCGATCCCGGAAGGGTCGATCGGCGGTGGCGGCATCGGCTGCCACGCCCTCGTCACGATGTCCGGCCGGGCCGACAGCGCCGTCACCGGGCTCACCCAGATGGGTGGCGAGGGCACACAGTGGATCGGTCAGGCCCCGTTCACCGACATCGACCACATGTTCCAGAACCTCGGCGACGGCACCTACTTCCACTCCGGTCAGCTCGCCGTCCAGGCATGCGTCGCCGCGGGCGTGAACATCACCTTCAAGATCCTCTACAACGACGTCGTGGCGATGACCGGAGCCCAGGACGCCGAAGGGGCACTGACCATCCCGAAGCTCACCCACAAACTCGCCGTCGAAGGTGTGCAACGCATCATCGTCTGCTCCGACGACCCGAAACGGCACCGGCGACGGTCACTCGCGCGGGGAGTGCAGGTCTGGCACCGCGACCGGCTCGACGAGGCACAACGCCTATTGCGCGACACCCCGGGGGTGACCGTCCTCGTGTACGACCAGCACTGCGCGGCCGACGCGCGTCGACAACGCAAACGCGGCACCCTTCCGGCCCGCACCACCCGGGTCGTCGTCAACGAAGCCGTGTGCGAGGGCTGCGGTGACTGCGGTGTCAAGAGCAACTGCCTGTCGGTCCAACCCGTCGACACCGAGTTCGGATTCAAGACCCGCATCGACCAGACCTCGTGCAACACCGACTACTCCTGCCTCGACGGGGACTGCCCCTCCTTCGTCACCGTCGAGGTCGACCCCGGCCGCGGGCGCGACCGGAAACAGGTTCCCGCGGCCCCCGCGGTGCCCGACGCCCCGTCCGGCGCGGTGACCGGCACCCGCAACATCTTCCTCGCCGGCATCGGCGGCACCGGCATCGTCACCGTCAACCAGGTCCTCGCAACCGCTGCCCTGCGCGCCGGCCTCGACGTCGAGGCGCTCGATCAGATCGGCATGAGCCAGAAGGCCGGGCCCGTCGTGTCCCACCTGCGGTACTCCGCCGGAGAACTCGACCCCGGAAACCGTGTCGGTCCCGGCTCCGCGACCTGCCTGCTCGCGATCGACCTGCTGACCGCCGCGGACGCGAAGAGCCTGGCCCACACCGATGCCGCGACGACGATCGCGGTCGCCTCGACGAGTCGCACCCCCACCGGAGACATGGTCTACGACCGCGGTGTCCGCCACCCCGACGAAGCGGACCTTCTCGACCGTCTGGACACGGCCACCCGGACCCTGTCCTCGTTCGATGCTCTCGCCGCGGCGCAGACGCTGTTCGGTGACACCGCCGCCGCGAACTTCCTCGTGGTCGGTGCGGCGCACCAGCTCGGCGGCCTCGACATCCCCGCAGCCGACATCGAGGAAGCCATCGAACTCAACGGTGTCGCCGTCGCCGCCAACATCGCTGCGTTCCGGTGGGGACGGGTCGCCGTCGCAGACCCCCGAGCCTTCGCGGCGGCCACCGAACCCGTCCGGACCGACCGTGCCCCCACGGTGGTACCCGACGCACTGCTCGACGCGTTCACCGTCGACGGTGAGACACGCCGCCTCGCGACGGTGCGCGCCGCCGAGCTGATCGACTTCCAGGACGTGCGCGCGGCCCAGCGTTACCTGGGCGGCGTGCAGGACGTGTGGGACGCCGAACGGCGCGTCACCGACCGCACCGACCTGTCCGAGGCGGTGGCGCGGGGCCTGTTCAAGTTCACCGCCTACAAGGACGAGTACGAGGTCGCGCGCATGCTCGTCGACCCCGCCTTCCTCGCCGAGGTGCGCGACCAGGTGCCCGGCGGCGCAGAACTCACCTACCGCCTGCACCCGCCGGTGCTGCGCGCACTCGGCCGGTCCACGAAGGTCGGCTTCGGTCCGCGGACGCACTGGGCCCTGCGCGCCCTCGCGAAGGGGAAGCGGTTGCGCGGCACACGTCTCGACCCGTTCGGGTACGCCCGCATCCGCCGGCTGGAGCGGGCGCTGCGCGACCACTATCGCGCGACCCTCGACGGCTTCACCGCCGCCCTGACCGTCGAGGACTACGAGCGGGCCGTCGAATTCGCGGCGCTCGCCGACACGGTCCGCGGTTACGAGGACGTCAAACTCGCCTCCGTCGACCGGTACCGGAAGCGCCTGACCGATCTCGGTATCGCCGCCGACTTCTGATCGCCACATCCCCGACCCTGCTGCATCCCCGAAAGGACCACCGCCGATGAGCGCACCCACCCTCGCCCCCGCAGGCTCCGGAGTCTTCGACCGGTCCGGACTGCTGTCCGACCGACCCCACGAACAGGTCGTCTTCCACGAAGACCCGGCCACCGGGTTGCGGGCGATCGTCGCGATCCATTCGACCGCGCTCGGGCCCGCACTCGGCGGAACCCGATTCCACGCGTACAGCGACGAGGGGGCGGCACTCGACGACGTCCTGCGCCTGTCGCGAGGCATGACGTACAAGGCGGCGGTTGCCGGTGTGGACCTCGGTGGCGGAAAGGCCGTGATCATCGGTGACCCCGCGGAACTCAAGTCCGATGCGCTGCTCGAATCGTACGGACGGTTCGTCGAGACCCTTGCCGGCCGCTACATCACCGCGGCCGACGTCGGCACGAACGCAACGGATCTCGACGTCGTCGGGCGCCGTACCCGTCACGCGGTGGGTCGCACCGCAGCCGCGGGAGGTCTGGGGGACAGCTCCCCGCTCACCGCGCTCGGTGTGTTCCATGCGATGCGCGCGGGTGCAGAAAGGGTATGGGGGACAGCATCACTGGATGGTCGTGTGGTGGGTGTCGAAGGCATCGGGAAGGTCGGTCGCGAGCTCGTGCGCCTCCTCGTCGAGGACGGAGCACGGATCGTCATCTCCGACGTCGATCCGGTTTCGCTCGCCGCTGTCGCCGACTCGTTCCCGTCGGTGCGTGTTGCCGACAGCGTCCTCGAATCACGGCTCGAGGTGTACGCTCCGTGCGCGCTCGGCGGCACGGTGACCCGGTCGGTCGCGGCGTCCTGCGAGGCGCGGTTGGTCTGCGGCGCAGCGAACAACCAGCTGGCGACGCCGGACGTCGAGGAAGCGTTGCGGGACCGGGGCGTGACGTGGATTCCCGACTACGTCGCGAATGCCGGTGGGCTCATCCAGGTCGCCGGCGAGGTGGACGGTACGGGACTCGACGTGGCCACCGCCCGAGTTGTCGCGATCGGCGATCGTGTACGTGAGATCATCGATGTTGCAGCAGATCTCGGTGTCACTCCGGGGGCTGCGGCCGATCGGATCGCGGAGGCGCGCATCGACGCCGTGTGATTCGGGACGACGGGAGGGGAGGCGCCGCGGGCGCCTCCCCTCCCGTCGTGTGCGGGGTGGGTACGCGGGGTCACCCCAGGTCGGGTGCGGGGGTGGATCGACCGTGCCCGGATTCGCGGGTGAGCTTGTCCAGCAACGGTTGTGTGCGGTAGGCGACGGGTGTCGTCAATGCCAGGGTGGTGGTGGTGTGCGCGACGCCCTCGAGTGCGTGGATGCGCTCGAGGACGAGCAGCAGGTCCTCCTGGGACTGGGCGGCGATGCGGACGAGCAGATCCTCCCGCCCCGTGGTGGCGTGGACCTCGAGCACCTCGGGGAAGCGTTCGAGGTGCGCGATGACCTGACCCATGCGCGCCTGGACGAGTTCGGCGCCGATGAATGCCTGCAGGGGGACACCGAGTTTCGGTAGATCGACGACCGGTTGGTATCCGGTGACCGCGCCGGATTCCTCCATCTTGCGGATGCGGGCCTGAACGGTGTTGCGGGCGACGCCGAGCTTCGCGGAGAGATCGACGATACCCGCGCGCGGGTTGTGTGTGAGCTCCGCGAGCAGCGCCGCGTCGAGGCGGTCGAAACTGAGCACGATGCCCTCCCTTCGTAAGTGATGCGGATCACATTTGAGCATGATGCTCAGCTGATCGTAGAGATATTGACACGAAATCATGCGGTGCCATGATTGTCGCACTGAATTGCTCATTCGACCCGCTCGCATCGGCGTTCGTCGCAGCCCGGTGAGCGTCTCGATCCACCGGCCCCACGAGGGGCGGTGATGTGCGAATCACACCAGACATCGCCACAACGCAGGGAGTGCACATGCCCGGAGCAGGAATCTGGCGCACGAAATCAGTGGAACAGTCGATCGCCGACACCGACGAGCCGTCCTCTCGGCTCCGGCGGGAACTGACCGCGAAGGACCTCACGGTGTTCGGTGTCGCCGTCGTCATCGGCGCCGGCATCTTCACGCTCACCGCGCGCACCGCCGGCAACGTTGCGGGGCCGTCGATCTCGTTGGCGTTCGTGCTCGCGGCCGTCGCGTGCGGTCTGGCGGCCCTGTGCTACGCCGAGTTCGCGTCGACGGTGCCGGTCGCCGGCAGCGCCTACACGTTCTCGTACGCCACCTTCGGGGAGTTCGTCGCCTGGATCATCGGGTGGGACCTCGTCCTCGAGTTCGCGTTGGCCTCCGCTGTCGTCTCGAAGGGGTGGTCGATGTATCTGGGCGGCATGCTCGGTGCGTCCGACACCACGGTCCACGTGGGCTCGGTCGCCCTCGACTGGGGTGCGGTCGTCATCGTCGCGGCGATCACCGCGGTCCTCGCGATCGGCACCAAGATCTCCTCGCGGGTGTCCGCCGTGGTCACCGCCATCAAGGTCGCGGTCGTGCTCCTCGTGATCGTCGTCGGCATCTTCTACATCGACAAGAGCAACTATTCGCCGTACATCCCGGAAGCCGAGACCGCGCAGGACACGGCGACCGGTCTGCACCAGTCGCTGTTCTCGATGCTCTCCGGGGCCGACGGCAGCAGCTACGGCTGGTACGGGCTGCTCGCCGCGGCGAGCCTCGTGTTCTTCGCGTTCATCGGGTTCGACGTCGTCGCCACCACCGCGGAGGAGACCAAGAACCCTCAGAAAGCGTTGCCCCGCGGAATCTTCGGCTCCCTCGCGATCGTCACCGCACTGTACGTCGGGGTCACGCTCGTGCTCACGGGCATGGTCAAGTACACGGACCTGAGAACGGGCAGTGCCCTGGTCGGCGACGGAAGCGCCACATTGGCAACCGCATTCGAGGCGCACGGCATCACGTGGGCGCAGATGGCCATCAACGTCGGGGGCCTCGCGGGGCTCACCACGGTCGTGATGGTGATGATGCTCGGTCAGACCCGTGTGCTCTTCGCCATGTCCCGGGACGGTCTCGTGAGCCGGCGTCTCGCGACCACCAACCGCAAGGGTGTCCCGGTCCGGATCACGCTCGTCGTGGGTGGTGTCGTCGCGGTGCTCGCCGCGGTGTTCCCGATGGGTGTCCTCGAAGAGATGGTCAACATCGGCACACTGTTCGCCTTCGTCCTCGTGTGCCTGGGAGTGCTGGTGCTCCGACGCACCCGACCGGACCTGCCCCGCGGCTTCCGGGTTCCCCTCGTACCGCTGATTCCGATCGTCGCCGTCCTCGCGTGTGGATGGCTCATGCTCAACCTCTCGGTCGAGACGTGGATCCGTTTCGCGATCTGGATGGCGCTCGGGGTGGTCGTGTACTTCGCCTACGGCCGGCGCTACTCGGTGCTGGGCCGGCGGTTGCGGGCGCAGGAGAAGACGGTCGAGCGGGCGCCGGAGGCGGAACCCGAACTCGTGTAGGTGCGGCGCGGGTGGTCGCGCTCGTGACGTCCGCGTCGGGTGGTGTGATCACTGCCGGGGGAGCGACGTTCGCCGTACCGCGACGAGCACCGACATGCGCAGCACGGTCGGAACGCCTCGACGAGTCCGGCCCGCACACCGTGATCACCGCCGACACCGAGGACCGCGCGAAGGCAGCGCTCGAGGTGTTCCGCGAGAAGCTCATCCGCCGCGACCTGTCGCTCAAATCGTTCGACGCGGGCGACCCGGTGCAGTCCG
>NZ_JAIYEP010000124.1 GCF_020515525.1 Rhodococcus yananensis | reverse complement strand
CGCCGCAGCCCCGTTCGGGGACCGCGGCGCCGACGCGGGCGTGCTCAGTCCTTCGGACCACCGGCCACGTAGATGACCTGGCCGGAGACGAACCCGGCGCCCTCGGAGGCGAGGAACGACGCGGTGTGCGCGATGTCGTCGGGGTTACCGACCCGTGCGACGGGGATCATCGACGCCGCGGCCTTCTTGTAGTCCTCGAAGGGAACACCGACGCGTTCTGCGGTGGCAGCGGTCATCTCCGTCTCGATGAACCCGGGGGCGATCGCGTTGGCGGTGACACCGAACTTGCCGAGCTCGACGGACAGGGTCTTGGTGAACCCCTGCATGCCGGCCTTCGCCGCCGAGTAGTTCGCCTGCCCGCGGTTTCCCTGCGCAGACGTGCTCGACAGGTTGACGATGCGACCGAACTTGTTGTCCACCATGTACTTCTGGGTGGCCCGCGACATCAGGAAGGCACCGCGCAGGTGCACGCTCATCACGGCGTCCCAGTCCTCGACGGTCATCTTGAACAGCAGGTTGTCGCGGGTGATCCCGGCGTTGTTGATCAGCACCGTGGGTTCGCCGAGTTCGGTGGCGATCTTCTCGACGGCCGCGGCCACCGACTCCTCGTCGGCGACGTTCGCGCCGACGGCGAGCGCCCTGCCGCCCGCGGCCTCGATCGCGGCGACGGTGTCGGCGCATGCTGCGGCATCGAGGTCGAGCACGGCGACCTGCATGCCGTCGGATGCGAGACGCTTGGCGACGGCCGCGCCGATGCCGCGCGCGGCGCCGGTGACGATGGCGGTACGAACTGCAGAACTCACTTCGGGAAACCTCCTGTTGTGTGGGTGCCGTGCGGGGTGGGTCGCGTCAGGTGAGGGTGAGCCCGCCGTCGACGGGGATGGTCTGCCCCGTCACGTATGCCGCCGCCGAGGACGCCAACCACACTGCGGTCGCGGCGATCTCGGCTGGGTCTCCGGTGCGGCCCAGGATGATTCGCGGCTTCATGCTGTCGAGGTATCCGGGCGGGTATTCGTCGGTCATCTCGGTCGCGAAGAATCCGGGTGCGATCGCGTTGACACGGATGCCTTTGCGGGCACCCCACTGCTGCGCGAGGTCGCGGGTCAGGCCTATGACGCCGGCCTTGCTGGCCGAGTAGGCGGCCTGCGGCAGCCCCGCGGTGGTCAGGCCGAGGACGGAGGAGATGTTGACGACGGAGCTGCCGGGGCGCATGACACGACCGGCGGCCTGCGCCGCCCAGTACGACCCGTTGAGGTTGATGTCGATGACGCGACGGAACTGGTCGGGGGTCTCCTTCGTCGCCGGGACGGCGGTGCCGATCCCGGCGTTGTTGACGAGGACGTCCACCGAGCCGAGTTCCGCGACGGCGACGTCGACCATGCGCTGCGCCTGGTCGGGGTCGGCGATGTCGGTTTCGACGGTGACGGCTCGGCGACCGGCGGCCCGGACGAGCTCGGCGGTCCGTTCGAGCCGGTCGGCGCGCCGTGCCGCGAGGACCACGTCGGCTCCGGCCTCCGCGAACGCCTGCGCGAAGGCGACTCCCAGCCCGGAGGACGCTCCGGTGACGATCGCGACGCGATCGTCGAGGCGGAACTTGTCGAGTACGGACATGCGCGATCTCCTCGTTGTGACGGGGCTACACCCGTGTATAGCCCACCGGACTTGCGTTCGCAAACGATTGCATTTCGAAAAGCACGAGGCCGCACGCCTTTTCAGACGTGCGGCCTCATGGTGTGTTCGGTCGAACCTATGGTTCGACGACGAGGGGCATCAGCTCAGGCGCTCGATCACCATTGCCATGCCCTGGCCACCACCGACACACATGGTCTCGAGGCCGTACTGCTTGTCCTGCGTACGCAGGTTGTTGATCAGGGTGTTCGTGATGCGCGCACCCGTCATGCCGAACGGGTGACCCAGCGCGATGGCACCGCCGGAGACGTTGAGCTTGTCCTCGTCGATTCCCAGCTCACGGGCCGAGCCGAGCACCTGCACCGCGAACGCCTCGTTGATCTCGAACAGGTCGATGTCCGAGACGCCGAGCCCGGCGTTGGCGAGCGCCTTCTTGGTGGCCTCGATCGGGCCGAGGCCCATGATCTCCGGCGACAGACCCGACACGCCGGTGGAGACGACCCGCGCGAGCGGGGTCAGGCCCAGGGCCTTCGCCTTCGTGTCGGACATGATGACCAGTGCGGCCGCACCGTCGTTGAGCGGGCACGCGTTGCCGGCGGTGATGGTGCCGTCGGGACGGAACACCGGCTTGAGCTGGCTGACCGCCTCGTAGGTGGTACCGGCGCGCGGGCCGTCGTCGGTGGAGACGACGGTGCCGTCGGCGAGGGTCACCGGGGTGATCTCCCGCTCGAAGAAGCCGGCCTTGATGGCTTCCTCGGCGCGGTTCTGCGAGCGCACGCCCCAGCGGTCCTGGTCCTCACGGGAGATCCCGGTGTGCGACGCGACGTTCTCCGCGGTCTGGCCCATCGCCAGGTACACGTCGGGCAGCAGGCCCTCCTCGCGCGGATCGGTCCACGCGACGCCGCCCTCGGCGAGCTTGGCGCTGCGCGCCTGCGCGTCGTCGAACAGCGGGTTCTTGGTGTCGGGCAGGCCGTCGGCGTTGCCGGTGACGAAGCTGGACACCGACTCGACACCGGCGGAGATGAACACGTCGCCCTCGCCGGCCTTGATGGCGTGCAGCGCCATGCGAGTGGTCTGCAGCGACGACGAGCAGTACCGGTTGACGGTCACGCCGGGCAGGAAGTCGTAGCCGAGTTCGACCGCGACGACGCGCGCCATGTTGAAGCCCGACTGTCCTGCGGGCTGGCCGCAGCCGAGCATCAGGTCGTCGATCTCGCGGGGATCGAGTTCGGGCACCTTCGCCAGGGCGGCGGCGACCATCTGGGTGGCCAGATCGTCCGGGCGGACGGTCTTGAGCGAGCCCTTCATTGCGCGCCCGATGGGCGAGCGAACGGCGGACACGATGACGGCTTCGGGCATCACAGCTCCTCGTTGTAGTCGCTCCCGGGCACTACAGTCCCAGGTCGCGGCCGATGAGTTCCTTCATGATCTCGTTGGTTCCGGCCCAGATCTTCGTCACACGGGCGTCCTTCCAGGCACGGGCCACACGATATTCGTTCATGAAACCGTAGCCGCCGTGGATCTGCACGCAGGCGTCCAATACCTCTGACTGGGATTGCGCGCTCCACCACTTCGCCTTGGCTGCGTCGACCGCGGTCAGCTCGCCATCGGCATGGGCCTCGACCGCCTGGTCGACGTACGCTTCGGCGACCTCGATCTTGGTGACGAGCTCGGCGAGCAGGAACTTGTTGTACTGCATCGTGCCGATGGCCCGACCGAACGCCTTGCGCTCCTTCGAGTACTCGATGGTCTCGAGGAGGATCTGCTTGGCGTGGTGCACGTTGTTGACGGCGGAGCCGAGGCGTTCCTGCGGCAGCAGCTTCATCATCGAGATGAAGCCCATGCCCTCCTCGCCGAGCAGGTTGGCGTGGGGGACGCGGACGTCCTCGAAGAACAGCTCGGCGGTGTCGGCCTCGGGCTGTCCGACCTTGTCGAGCTTGCGACCGTTCTCGAAGCCCTTCATGCCGCGCTCGACGACGAACAGCGAGATGCCCTTCGCACCCTTGCTCGGGTCGGTGCGGGCGGCGACGACGACGAGGTCGCAGTTGTAGCCGTTGGTGATGAAGGTCTTCGCCCCGTTGAGCACCCAGTCGTCGCCGTCGCGGACGGCGGTGGTCTTCAGGTTCGCGAGGTCGGAGCCGCCGGACGGCTCGGTCATCCCGATGGCGCAGATCAACTCACCGGACGCGCAACGGGGCAGCCAGCGTTCGCGCTGCTCCTCGTTACCGAGGTGGACGATGTACGGGACGGTGATGTCCGAGTGGATGCCGAACGACGACGACAGCGCCATGTTCGCACGGGCCAGCTCTTCGGCGGCGATCGCGTTGAAGCGGTAGTCACCCGCCTCGCTGCCACCGAACCGCTCGGGGATCTCGAGTCCGAGAAGTCCCGCCTTGCCCGCTTCCAGCCAGATGTCGCGCGGGATCTCGTGTCGCTCGATGAGCTCTTCCGCGCGGGACAGTACGAACCTGTTCACGAATTCGCGGACGGACTCGCGGAACGCCTCGTGGTCGGGGCCGTACAGGGTGCGTCGCATTCAACCGCTCCTCAATAGATAAGCACCTGCTTAGATTCTAAGCGCCTGCTTATAGTATTCGTTGTGGTTTGCTTGTCAACCACAGCTCAACGAGGAGGCCGGTACGACGTGAACGCGCCCAGGAACGCGGTGGACGGCAGCGGCGTGATCAGCGGCAGCAAGGCCGCGGCACGGCTGCGGGAGGCCGCCGTCGAAGCGTTCGCGGAGAACGGCTACGGCGCCACCACCACCCGCCAGATCGCCGGGCGCCTCGACATGAGCCCCGCCGCGATGTATCCGCACTACCGCTCCAAGGAAGAGCTGCTCTACGCGATCACCTACGAGGGCCACGACCTCGCGCTGCGGGTCGTGCAGGACGCCGACCTCCCCGACGCCGACCCCACCACCCGCCTGACCTCGATCATCGGGCAGTTCGCCGCGTGGCAGGCCGAGAATCACGGGCGCGCCCGCGTCATCCAGTACGAACTGACCGCGCTCGCCCCCGAGCACTACCGCGTCATCACCGGACTGCGCCGGCAGACCACACAGGTGGTGCGCGACATCGTCGAAGCCGGACTCGACAGCGGCGAATTCACCGTGCCCGACGCCGAAGGAGTCACGCTCGCCCTCATGTCGCTGTGCGTCGACATCTGCCGGTGGTACCCGTCGGGGCGATACAACGAACCCGCGACGATCGGCGCGCTCTACAGCGACCTCGCGTTGCGTCTCGTCGGGGCCCTACCCCACCCCTGAATCGGTCGGGCAAACCGGACAGCACACGGGAGCCGGCTGCGCTACGATCTGCGCGACCGGACGGGATCGACGGACGATCCCGGGCACCGTGTCACCAGGGGAGCAGACGACTTCAGGGATCGGGGGGATCCATGACACCGACACACACGTACCTCGACGTCACTTCGAGTGCCGCGACCGAACCGGACACCGGCGACGCATCCCGCGAACACATCGTCGACGAAGTTCGGGGAGCATGACCGTGTCGGACGGCGCACCCGGCTGGTTCGATCACCTGCTCACCACGTTCGACACGCTCGAGTCACTCACGTCGGCGCAAGAACAGCAGGCCCGCTATGCGGAGCTCGCCGCCGATCTCCACAACGGCGTCGACCCCGACTACATCCAGACGTTCGAGAACTTCGCCGGCTTGGATCGCGCCCAGCTCCACGCCTACGCGCAGTCGATCCACCCCGAGGCCATGTCGACGGTCGCAACGGGTTGGGCCACCCTCAGCGCAGCAGCATCGACCGCTGTGAGCGACCACTCACCCCGGATGTACGAATTGTTCGAAAGCTGGTTGGGCGGTGCCGGTGCGGAAGCCGCAACGACCACCCGGCTCCTGAACGACTCGGCAAGCCAACTGTTCGCCGCATGTTCGGCAGTGTCCGCCAAAGCGCAGATCGCCACCGAGGTGGGCGAACACGTCAAGACGCTGATGCCGTCGATCCCCCTGCCGCGCGTGCTCCTCACACCGGCGGAACTCGCCGAGCAGACCGCAGCCGACGAGGATTCCCGCCAGGAGGCGGTCCGGCTGATGGAAACCGTGTACAAGCCGTACTACCGGGATTCGGGATCCGAGGTGCCGGTCCTGCCTTCACCGTTCGGCACGGCGACCTCCGACTACGACGATTCCGGTGGAGGATCCGTCCGGGGACAATCGGTGTCCGGCGGAACCACCGCCGCCGACGGGTCTGCCGGGTCCGCCCCGGACTCCAGCACGGCGCCGTCGGCGCAGGGAAGTACCACCGCCACGACCGGTAGCGGAAATCCGGACACACGACCGGACGGCACCGGTTCGGGCACCGGATCCGGTTCGGGCACCGGACAGGGTGCACCCACCGATCCGGCCGCGACCGCGCCCGCATCGACCCTTCCCGGCGCCACTGGAACAACCGGTCAACCGTACGGCTCCACCCTCGGACACCCCGGATCCGGTACTGCAGGCAGCGGATACGGAGGTGGCCACGCGGGTGGCCCGTCCACGCTCGGCCCCGGCGCGACCGGTGGTGTCGGCGTCCCCACCGCAGCGTCCAGCCCGCCCGCCACCGCACCGTCCTCCGGTACCGCGGCCCGCACCGGCATGCGCCCGATGGGCATGTACCCGGGCATGGTGCCTCCCAGCCGGAACGACGCGGGCGAAACCCGGCAGAACTCCGGGTACCTCGTCACCAACGAGAACGGAAACGAACTGATCGGCGACCTGCCGAACACCGTCCCACCGGTACTGGGGGTGGATCCGCTGTGAACCGCACCGTCACGCTCGACCAGTTCCTGTCGCTGTGGACGGCTGTCGGCGGCGACCGCTTCCCCTTTCCGTTGCGGTATCGCACCCCCGCGAAATGGGAGGACGAGCATGCCGCGCATATGCACGCCGCCGATGACTGGTGCCGTGCACATCGCGACATCCATCTCGACCGCGCGATCCGCCTACTGCACTCCGGTCATATCTCGGTGGAGATGTACGGGCAGCACGGCGACCGCGACATCCGGGTCCGGGCCGCCTGCGGCGACACGCTCGCGATGCTCGCCGTACAACGCGACGACCGCGCGATCGACCTCACGACGACGTCGGCCGACACGCTCGCCTCAGCCGTCCTCACCGAGATCCCCGCCGCGACGCCCGGTCGCGAGCCGTCGAGCTCGGCGCCCACGCGACTGTTGTCGGAACCCACGGACTTCCGGTCGGTGCGGGTCGGACTCGTCGATGACGGACCGCGGGCACTGCGACATCTGCTGACACTGGAACGATCCGGGTGGGGCAACATCCGCGTCCTCGTCACCGACGCGGTGGGCCGCACCACCGGCATCGCCGACGTCGGGTGGATCGACGTGGCGGGCGACGGACGCTACCTGCTCACCACCGGCACCCATACGACAGCGTCACCGGCATCGTCGAGCACGATGCAGGCCGAGCTGTCGCGAGTGCTCACGAACGCGCGGCGGCGACGCCGCGGAGAGGTCCGTCTGCCCGGTGACGGGTCCGCGCACACTCACGCGGACCGACGCGCCGACTTCCCGTGACCGGGGCACGATCTCACCGACGAGATCCGTGAAAGCAGCGTCGGGGTTTGTCTTTCGGAGTGCTGCCTCGATACAGGCATCCACCCCCCCCCGGAACGCGTCCTGCCCCTACCGGTCACCCTCCGCGCTCCGGAGACGCCGAACGAACTCGAACTCCTCACCGAGGAACGCCTCACCTCCACCCTTGATCGCGTCACGCAACTGACTGTAAGCCTCGATGAACTGCCCG
>NZ_JAIYEP010000123.1 GCF_020515525.1 Rhodococcus yananensis | reverse complement strand
AGTTCTCGTCGATCACTGCGGGCGCACCCGCTTTCAACGTGCCGATACCCACCACGATCGTGGACGTGAGCGTCACCCCGATGAACAGCGCGGTCGCGGTGGACGCGGTTCGGCGCGGAAGAATCGAAGATCAGCGATTGACGACGGTGTGCGGGTGTGTGTAGGGCAGGTCCTCGACGGGCAGCGGGAACTCGGTGTCCTCGCCGTAGGGGGACAGCGGTCCGGAACGCGTCGACGACAGTTCCGTCACGGCATGGTCGCCGTCGGCGAGCTGCGGCCACCCACGGTCGACGTACTGGTTCTTCGATTTGTCAGCCATGCCGCTCATTTTGGCAGGTCCGTTCGGACGAGGCCATCCCAGGTCTCTAGGCTGGGACGAATGGCACCAGGCACTCCCGACACCGCGTCGGGCGAGGACTCCCTCGCCCGGTGGCTGTCGTCCCGTCGCGACACCGATCTGACGGTATTGCTGCGCGCCCGGCCCGACCTGGTGGTGCCGCCACCTGCGACGATGACCGTGCTGGCCGGCCGCGCCCGGCAGCGGGCCTCGGTGTTCCGCGCCGCCGACGATCTGACCACCGCCGACTTCGGGGTGATCGAAGCCCTGTCCCGGCTCGGCGCCACCGGCGAGGACGTCACCCGCAAGGCTCTCGTCGCCGCGCTGCGCGGACGCCTGACCGCCGGCTCGGTCGACCGGATCCTCGACCGGCTCCGCGAACACCTGCTCGTGTGGGGCACCGCCGATTCGCTGCGGCTCGTACCGACCGCCGTCGACACCGTCCCGTGGCGTGTCGGCCGTGTCACCGGTGCGCGCACGCTCGACGACGACGAGATCGGTCGACTGCTCACCGAACTCGACGATGCGCAGCGCGGCGTCCTCGACACCCTCGCGCGCACCTCCCCCGTCGGACGCACCCGGGACGCCGCGGTCGACACCGACCCGGACCGCCCCGTGCAGAAACTCCTCGCCGCCGGTCTGCTGCACCGCATCGACGACGAGACGGTGGAACTGCCGCACCGCGTCGGCCAGATCCTGCGCGGCGAGGCCCCGTTCGACCCGGACACCCTCACGGCCCCGCCGGCGACCGAAGCCACCGGCACGGTGGGCGATGTGAACGCCACGGCGGCGGGCGCAGCGCTCGAACTGCTCCGGCACTGCGGCGACCTGCTCACCGTCCTCGGCGACCAGCCGGCGCCGGCGCTGAAGTCCGGCGGGCTCGGCGTCCGGGAGTTGCATCGGTTGTCCAAGTCGCTGCGGCGGAGCGACGAGGACACCGCGCTGCTCGTGGAGGTACTCGCCGCGGCGGGACTGGTCGGTCGCGGCGTACCCGACCCGGAACCTCCCGGCGACCACGACGAGTTCTGGGCTCCGACGACGTCGGTCGACTCGTGGCTCGCGTCCCCTCCCGCACACCGGTGGGCCGTGCTGGCCGGCGCCTGGCTGGCCTCACCGCGCCGACCGTGGCTGATCGGGCAGCGCGACCAGAACGACAAACCGGTGGCCGCGCTCTCGGAGGAGGTCACCCACCCGACCGCGGCCCGCGACCGGGCACTGCTGCTCGAGGTTCTCGCCGACCACACCGGTGACGACCCCGCGCGGGTACGCGCGGCTGCCGCGTGGCGGCGTCCCCGCTGGGCGGGCAGGCTCACCGCCGACACGGTCACCGGCACGATCCGGGAGGCGACGACCCTGGCGCTCGTCGCGCACGGACGGCTCTCCTCCCCCGGCAAGGCCCTGCTGCACGGCGGCGACGCCGAGCGGGAGATGGCCGACGTCCTCCCGGAACCGGTCGACCACATCCTCGTCCAGGCAGACCTGACGGTCGTCGCGCCGGGCCCCCTCGTCCCCGACCTCGCCGCCCGCATGGAACTGGTCGCCGACGTGGAATCCGCCGGGGCCGCCACCGTCTACCGCATCGGGGACGCCACCGTGCGGCGCGCGCTCGACACCGGGCTCGGTGCCGACGAGCTGCACGCGTTGTTCACACGACACTCCCGCACACCGGTCCCCCAATCGCTGACCTACCTCATCGACGACGTCGCGCGCCGGCACGGCCGGCTGCGCGCCGGGATCGCGTCGTCGTTCGTGCGCGCCGACGATCCCGCGCTGCTCGCCGAGGTGTTGGCGGCCCCGGTCGCGACCACCCTCGCGTTGCGTGCGGTCGCACCGACGGTCGCGATCTCGCAGGCCCCGCTCGCCGAGGTCCTCACCGCACTCCGCGGCGCCGGTTTCTCCCCCGCCGGGGAGGACGCGTCCGGAGCGGTGCTGGACCTGCGTCCGCGCGGCGCCCGCGTCGTCGCGCACCGCGCCCGCCCCCGCTACACCGGCCCGCAGCCACCGAGCGAGGACCAACTCGCCACGCTGGTGCGGACCCTGCGCGCCGGCGACCGCGCGGCCTCGGCGCCGTCGACCGCATCGGTGCGCGGCGACGGTAGCCGCGGTGGCAGTGCCGCGACGATGGCTCTGCTGCAGCTCGCCGTCGGGAAGCACCGCAGCGTCAACATCGGGTACGTGGACGCGCAGGGTGTCGCGACCCGACGCATCGTCGACCCGGTGTCCGTCGGCGGTGGGCGGCTCGACGCGTTCGACCCGGCCGCGGACGAGGTGCGCAGTTTCGTGTTGCACCGCATCACCTCGGTCGCGCTCGTCGACTGACCACCCACACTTCCACCGCATCCGAGCGAAACCTGTTGCGTGCGAATGTATCGCTCGATCGACTCGATCGATCGAGCGATACATCCGCTCACCTCGACGGCGGGCGTCACATCGACAGAAGTTCCCGCGGGACGGCACATTTCACGCGACTGGCTTTCCTGTGGAAATGACGTATGGTGTGAATCTGTTGAGTGATTGCCACTTCGGAAGATGGAGCGACAATGGCCGACAAGGGAAAAGCCCTGAAGAAGCCCGCGCAGAGCGCGAAGGAACGGCGCGCGGAGAAGCGCCGGAAAGCCTCGGAGGACGGAGAATTCATCCGTAAGCGGAAGCGGAGCTGATTTCGCGATCGTGATGAGTACCGAAATCGCAGTGCTCGAAGCACTGTACGAGAAGATCAACACGCTCCCTCGACGGGGGACGAACCCGCACGATCTCGGTTACCGTGCCGCATTGGCACGCGCCCGGGTCTTCGTCCTCGACGAACGCGCCGGCGCCCTCGTGACCCCGGCATGAAAGACCACCCGGCATGAAAGACGAAGAGAACTACCGATGAAGAGAACTATGCACGCACTGGACAGGATCCAGGACAGACTCGAGAGCGAACTGGATTCGTGTCCCGCCTCGTCGGAGAAGGACGCCGGGTACCGATCGGGGATCTCGGAGGCCCTCGTGTGCGTGATGGAGGTGCGCCGATCACTCGCGGGCTGACCTCGAGGGGTAGGGGCCCGGGCAGGTGATGTCCGGACGCACGGGCGGCGCGCAGCAGCGCGCCGCCCTTCGCGTCCGTCGCCTCGCAGCGACGGTCGATCCGCGCCGGTCCGCGGTGTCCGGAGGTGGCGCGCGACCCTGCTCGCCTGGACAATGGTGAAGTTCTGCTTCTCCACCGTTCTCCCAGGAGGCGTCCGTGCCCGACGGCCCGCTGATCGTCCAGTCCGACAAGACCGTGCTCCTCGAAGTCGACCACGAGCGGGCCGACGCCGCACGGCAGGCGATCGCACCGTTCGCCGAGCTCGAGCGCGCTCCGGAGCACGTACACACCTATCGGGTGACCCCGCTGGCCCTGTGGAACGCACGCGCGGCGGGGCACGACGCCGAGCAGGTCGTCGATGCCCTGGTGACGTTCTCCCGGTTCGCGGTGCCGCAGCCGCTGCTCGTCGACATCGTCGACACGATGGGCCGCTACGGGCGGCTGCAGTTGGTGAAGAATCCCGCGCACGGACTGACCCTGGCGAGCCTGGATCGCGCGGTGCTCGCCGAGGTGATGCGCAACAAGAAGATCGCGCCGATGCTCGGCGCACGGATCGACGACGACACCGTGATCGTGCATCCGAGCGAACGCGGCCGTCTCAAACAGATGCTGCTCAAGGTCGGGTGGCCCGCCGAGGATCTCGCCGGTTACGTCGACGGTGAGGCCCACCCGATCGAACTGGACTTCGCGACACACCCGTGGCACCTGCGCGACTATCAGGAGATGGCCGCGGACTCGTTCTGGGCGGGCGGATCCGGTGTCGTGGTGCTGCCGTGCGGCGCCGGCAAGACGATGGTGGGTGCGGCGGCCATGGCGAAGGCCGGGGCCACCACGTTGATCCTGGTGACGAACACCGTCGCGGGCCGACAGTGGAAACGCGAACTGATCGCGCGCACGTCGCTGACCGAGGAGGAGATCGGCGAGTACTCGGGGGAGAAGAAGGAGATCCGCCCCGTCACCATCGCCACCTACCAGGTGATCACCCGCAAGTCGAAGGGCGAGTACCGCAACCTCGAGCTGTTCGACTCCCGCGACTGGGGGCTGATGATCTACGACGAGGTGCATCTGCTGCCGGCCCCGGTGTTCCGGATGACCGCCGACCTGCAGTCCCGCCGCAGGCTCGGGCTGACCGCCACCCTGGTGCGGGAGGACGGCAGAGAGGGCGACGTGTTCTCCCTGATCGGGCCGAAACGGTACGACGCGCCGTGGAAGGACATCGAGGCGCAGGGCTGGATCGCGCCGGCCGACTGCGTCGAGGTGCGCGTGACCCTCACCGACGCCGAGCGCATGGCGTATGCGGTGGCGGAGCCGGACGAGCGCTACAAGCTGTGTTCGACGGCCCGCACCAAGACGGCGGTGGTCCGGTCGATCCTCGACCGGCACCCGGATTCTCCGGCGCTGGTGATCGGCGCCTACATCGATCAGCTCGACGAACTCGGTGAGGCACTCGACGCACCGGTGATCAAGGGCTCCACGAAGACGAAGGAACGCGAGGCGCTGTTCGATCGGTTCCGCAGGGGTGAGCTGAAGGTGCTGGTGGTGTCGAAGGTCGCGAACTTCTCCATCGACCTGCCCGAGGCGTCGGTGGCGGTGCAGGTGTCCGGCACGTTCGGGTCCCGACAGGAGGAAGCCCAGCGGCTCGGGCGACTGCTGCGTCCCAAGCAGGACGGTGGGCAGGCGCACTTCTACTCGGTGGTCTCCCGCGACACGCTCGACGCCGAGTACGCCGCGCACCGGCAGCGGTTCCTCGCCGAGCAGGGGTACGCCTACCGGATCACCGACGCGGACGATCTGCTGGGCCCGGCGATCGGCTGACCCGGGCGGCCGGTGGGCGGAGGTCCGGGTGGGCGCGGGTGGGTCGGTCCGCACCTGCACACCCGGCCGGCAGCCGGACACGGTCCCATAAGCTGGCCGCGTGCGCCGATTCGAGTTCCCCGTCGACATGTCCCATGCCAAGTCGGTCAACCAGACCCTCGCGGAGGTCCGCAGCCTCCGCTGGTCGGCTGTCGTCGTGGCCGCGCTGTGCCTTGCCGTCGCGGTGTGGTTGTTCTACTTGGGCCGACCGTGGTCGTACGTCGTGGGGACGGTGCTGCTGGTCATGACGGCGACGTCGGTGTGGGTGGCACTGTGGGTGCCCCGCAAGGTCGGCACCATCGAGGAGCTGTACCACGACAGTCCGCTGGTGCCGGCCGTCGTCGCCGTGGCGCGTCCACGCGGGATGACCCTGCTGGCGCTGGTCGACATCGCCAAACCCGAGTCGGGTGCACACCATTACGCACTCGTCACCCGCGACGTGGCAGCGATCCCCGGACACCGGGCCCGGGTGGGTGAACGCGTGCCGTCGGTCGCGGTGATGTCGGATCGCACCAGCAAGAACAAGTCCGAGGTGTGGCAGATGGTCAGCCCCATGCCGATCTCCTGGGGCACCCGCGACCAGAAGGTCATCGCCGACGCGACCGCCGCGATCGCCGAATCCGAGTGGAAGCTGCTGAAGGACAAGGTGGCGATGGCCGAGAGGATCAGCGCCACCAACGATCGTCGAATGGAGCTCGAGGCGCGCGACCTACCGCCCGAGCTGAGGTGATCACGTGGAGGTCCGGCTCGACGTCGGCGACTCCCGTTCATTCCGGGGAATGCTCGTATCTGGCAGCGAGAGTTGCTGCCCGGGCGCGCAGGGCCGCACGCACGGACTCGGGCGCAAGGACTTCGGCGGCGGTGTCGAGCTGCCAGATCGCCCACACTGCATGTCGTAGATCCTCGAACGTCACGTCGAGACGGACCCGGCCGTCGGTCTCCGGTTCCTCGGCGCGCACCGCGCGCACCGTGTCCAACAGTTCTTCTCGTCGCGTCCGCTCGACCCTGACCACCACCGGGATGTGGTTCGCCGACAGGAACCGGGCGCTGCGTTCGGCCCAGATCCGGTCGAGGTCGACCCGGGCGGGACGTTCGGCGGGTTCCGGAAGCTCCTCGGCGACGGTCATGCGAGAGAGTCGATAGGTGCGATCCTCCCCCGACTCGGTGGCCAGCAGGTAGGTGCGGTCGCGGACGGTGACCAGCCCGATGGGATCGACCGTGTGCCGGCGCGGCTCCTTGCCCGGTGCGGTGTAGAGGAAGCGGAGTTTGTGCCCGGTGAGCGCGGCGTGCCGGACCTCGCTCATGACGCCGCGCGCCACCTCCTCGGTGACCGTCCGTCGTGAGAGAAGGTCGGTCTCGGGCTCGACCAGAAATCGCGTGGCGGCATCGTCCAGGCGGGCTCGGTGGCCGTCGGGAAGCGCGTCGACCACCTTGTGCAGCGCGGAGGCGAGGGCGGTACCGAGACCGAAGGTCTTCTCGTCTCGGCGCGACCCCGCGGTCAGCAGAGCAAGGGCTTCGTCGTGGTTCAGCCCGGTGAGTTCCGTGCGGAAACCGGGTAGCAGGGAGAACCCGCCGTGTCGCCCGCGATCGGAGTACACGGGCACGCCGGCCGTGGACAGTGCCTCGATGTCGCGCAGCACCGTGCGCGTGGACACCTCCAATTCCTCGGCCAGTTGATCCGCGGTCATCCGACCTCGCCGACGCAACAACAGCACCAACGAGACCAACCGATCGGCGCGCACAGCATCACTTCCTACCAAAAATATGACAGAAGGTGTCGGGATTTGTCGGGAGGCTCGTTGTGCGGGCGTCGAGGACGGCGGCCACCCGGGCCACCGGGCGCACGCAGGCGAGGCGATGGGAGTGGTGATGGAACGAACAGCAGTCAACCCGGTGACGTGGTCGCTGGCGATGGGATTCAACCAGGGTGAGGTCGTCTCCGGGGAGACCCGGACGCTCTACATCTCGGGGCAGACCTCGATGAGCAAGGACGGCCGGCCCGAGCACGAGGGGGACATCGCTGCGCAGCTCGCGCTGGCCGTGGACAATCTCGAAGCCGTGCTCACCGAGGCCGGCATGTCCCTGGCGAACCTCGTTCGCCTCAACGTGTACACCACCGACGTGGACGCACTGTTCTCGCACTACGGCGTGCTCGCCGGAAGACTCGGCGCGGCCTCCGTCGCTCCCACGACCACGATGCTCGAGGTGACACGACTGGCGATCGCCGGCCAGATGGTCGAACTCGAAGGTACGGCCGTCGCGTAACACGACCTCGCCGCTCCTGCGGCGGTTGCCGGTAATCCGGACCCGGTGCCCGCGTTCCCGCGGGCACCGGGTCACGCGGGCAC
>NZ_JAIYEP010000122.1 GCF_020515525.1 Rhodococcus yananensis | reverse complement strand
AGCGAACGCGGTGAACGGGATCTCCGCGACCTCGGCTGCCGAGATCCATCGTTCGGTGTCCTGGTCGTAGACCGCATTCGTGTACTCGATCGGCGTCCACGCATCGTCGCCGATCGAGGAGATCGCGGTCTTGATGGTCGAGGTCAGACGCACGGTCACCGATACGTCGGCTCCGCCGCGGAGCGCGGCCGAGACGGTGGGATGCCCGTAGAACGCCGAATCCGCCCGCACCAGCGGTTTCGACGCTGCTACCGGCGTGGTGCGCGCTGCTGGGTCGGTAGCCGCCCGGCGCAGGTGCCGGGCGGTGGTCAGGGTGTCGGCGACCATCCGGCTGGCCCCACGCGCAGATCCGCACGCACCTTTACGGAGGCGTTGTCCGACGATCACCGGCGCCGCGGTGCCGGTGGTGACCGTGGTGATCAGCGCGTTCAGTCCGCGGACCCCGGAGTAACCGTACCCGGAGCCTTGTTTGCCGTGGCCGTGCACTTCGATGATCGAATCGTCGATGTCGACCAGCACCCGCCCGGTGTCGATACCCGCCACCAGCGGGGTGCGGGCGGCCAGGCCGCGCAGGAACCGGGAGGCGACGGCATCGAGTTGGCGGACATGTCCGAAGGTGAAGGTGCGCAGGAACGATCCCAACGTCGACGGTGCGTAGGGGCGGTCGAAGAGTGTTCCCATCGCCCCGTGCCGCAGCAGCGCCATGTCGGTGATGCTATCGGCGCCGGCGACCATCCCCGCGACCAGTGATCCGATCTTGTGGCCGGCGTGGGCGCCCTTGTCGGTCGGGACGCTCAGATGCTCGTCCGCGAGGCTGAGCAGGCCGTTGTCGCGAGCCAAGGCCATGATCGGGACCAGTCCGGCGGTCGACACGAGATTCGCGTCGTCGAACCTCGCCGCGGTGACGGGTCGGGTGTGAGAGAGTTGCATCTGCGAGATGCCCTTCGTGGTGGCCGAATTGTTTCTGTGAGAAGTTCAATTCTTTCACTACGACAGGGCATTTCGTTGTTACGACGCGCTGGTTATCTCCGCCGGTTCGGTGCATCCAGGCTTAGGCGTCCGACGACGTCGTTCTGCGTAGTTTGTGGTGGAAGTCCATGGTTGAGCCACGATCCGGTTGCCGGTCGTGTGTCATCGGTGGGCGGGTCGAGGTGTCAGCCGCTGGGCTTCTTCTTACGACGTCCAGCACGGACGTTCTTCGGTGTTTCGGGATCGGCCGCGAGTTGTCGGTGGACGATCGGGTACTCGGCGGGGACGTTCTGTTCGCGAAGACGGAAGTGGTTGGTGATGCAGGTCTTCAAGACCCGCCCGCCCTCGAAGCGTGCGCTGCGGGACCAGGAGCTGATTGCGTTGATCCGACGCGACCAGGGCGAGCCGGTGTTGGCGTACAACGTCGTGTTCGATCCGGCGAGCATCGGTGCTGGTTGGGGGTCAATTTCGTCCACGCCCGCTGGTAGGTGTGATCTATCTCCCCTCGGTGCATTCCTGGATTGCAGGCCCTCATCGCCGGTGGTGCCACTATGCGTGTGGCAGGTACTACACAGCACGAACCTACTAATGGGTATGTACGTACGTGTCCACAGCCCGTGACCTTGCATGTCCAAACCCGAAGGGGAATACCGTGACCGCAACAGCACCAGCTCTGTCTTTCGACCGAAACATCCCGCGCGACATCGTCCACCGCGAGTCGATCGCAGAGGTGTTTCTGACCGACGCACAGCCTTCGGGCAGTGGCGCAGTGTTCGCTGCCCAGCTCCCGCGGAACCACTCGTACTTCAGCGACCACCGCGGTACGGCGACGACGTACGATCCGCTGCTGCTGATCGAGGTGTTCCGGCAGGTCGCGATCTACTACGCGCACACCTTCGTCGGTGTCGAGCGCGCACAGAAGTTCATCTTCGGTGCCGCGGACTTCGAGATCGTCGATCGCGAGACGTTCAGGATCGGCTCGTGTCCCGGGCATTGCACCATCACCGCCGAGGTCCTCGAGGAGAAGAAGCGCGACGAGGTGGTGATCGGTCTGACGTTGGAGATGACCGCTTATATCGAAGGCCAGGTCGCGGCCCGCGAGAAGATGGCGTTCCAGTGGATGCCCCCCGAGGTGTGGGGCCGGATCCGTTGCCGCGGCCGCAACAGCCTCGGGCTCCCCGATGCCCACGAGGTGCCGGCCGCAGCGCCGGTCGCGCGGATGCGTCCGGGCGCGGTCGGTCGCCACAATCCGCGTAACGCTATCTTGGCGAATCCGACGATTGACGAGGGCGGTGCGGAGATCAGTGCGCTGACTGTCATCGACACCAACCACCCGTCGTTGTTCGACCACGCGCTCGACCACGTTCCCGGCATGCTGCAGTTCGAGGCCGCCCGCCAGATCGCGATGGCGGCAGCGAACGCGAGCCTGGGCTTCGACACGAACCGGATGGTCATGCACCGCCTGGAGATGAAGTTCGAGAAGTTCGGCGAGTTCGAGATCGATACCTTCGCGCGGGCGACGGTGGAAGCGGACCCGAACGAGGAAGGTGCCCTCGTCGCGACGATCCGGATCACTCAGGGTGAGGAGTCCATCGCCTCCGGCCGCGTCTACCTGCAGGTGATGCCGGTCGACATCTGGACGATGGTCCAGTGAGTCGACGCGGATCGTTCGTCTGGTTCGACTTCGGTGGGGTGCTGTCCCCGCCGTTGGACGAGCTTTTCGACAGCTACGCAGACCGCACGGGCATTCCGACGCCCGTCCTCCACGAGGCGATGGCAGCAGTCGGCGCCGAGTACGGGATGCCGACTCTGGCTCCGATCGAACTCGGCGTCGTTGACGAACGAACGTGGGTGCGCAAACTCCACGCCGTGATCGCCCAGGACTATCCCGGCATTGACGTGTCGCGCAGTCAGCTCGATTTTGGTCGGCAGTGGTTCGCTGGGCACCACGTCAACGAACCGGTTCGAGAGTTCGCCCTTGAGCTGGTCGAGCGCGGTGTTCCCGTCGGGATCTTGAGCAACAACGTGGTCGAGTGGGAACCGTATTGGCGCGCGATGGTCGACTTGGACGATGCGATCACCGATCTCGTCGATTCGTGCAAAGTTGGCGTGCGTAAACCAGATCCGGAAATCTTCGCGCTGGCCACCCGACGGAACAAGATCGCCCCGGAGGATTGCATTCTGATCGACGATCTGGCCGAAAATTGTGCATCGGCCCGGTCTGCCGGGTGGACGGCGGTGCAGTTCGTCGATGCAGAACAGGCGGTTGCCGACGTGCGGGGACTGTTAGGCGCGACTGTCACGTAGGTAGCCATCCGGCGCGATTAGCGCGGCGCGCCACGGCGGAGCGGGGGAGATCTGGCCGGTCACCGAGATTCTGTTGGAATCGTTCTCGTTCAGCCGTGGCGCGTCGTCGTCTGTGCGCAGTTCGACTGTCCGGCCGCTGCGCAAGAGGCGTGCCAGGCTCGTCGTTTCGTGCGTGGTCTGGTCGGTGATGGCGAGGTCGGTGACAAATCCCGACTGGAATTGACCGGAGATCATGTCTGAGAACCCGTCGTGAATGGCTGGGACTGTGAGCATCGCCTGGACTGCGTCCCGCACATCGGTCATTGCGGGGTTCATCATCCGTGACTGCAGGACGGTGTTGCCGACGACGACTGCCGCGGTGGCGACCCTGCGTCGCGACCAGTTGTTGAGGCACGCCTGGCCGGCGGTGCCGGCCAGTACTTCGGCAAGGCGCCACCCGAGAGTGAATGCGTCCTGCATTCCGGTGTTCAGGCCCTGTCCGCCGAGTGGGTAGTGGACGTGTGCGGCGTCGCCGATGACTAGGAGTCGGCCGTCTCTCATCTGGGATCGGTACCGGCCGTAGTCGCTGAATCGCGTGAGGTGCGAGATCGCGGTGAGGTCGGGGTTCTTGCCGAGGATCTGCGTCATCATCGTCAGGTACTCGGCTTGGGTGGGTGTCGTACGATCGGGGGCTGGTCCGCGGAAGTCCATTCCGATCACCCGGCCCTGGCCGATCGGGTTCGGGTTGTGCATTGTCCAACCGTCGCTGGTCGAGTTCCAGCCTGGCGGTGGGCCGTCGATGCCTGCGTGCGCGAGGCCGGAGATGGCGTTCATCGTCGCCGGGGTCTCGACGGACGGGAAGTGTCCGGAGGCGGCGACGAGGCTGCGGGGGCCGTCGGCGCCGACGCAGTACCGGGCGTTGACGGTGTACTCGGTGGTGCCGTCTGAGGCGTGGACTTCGACCATCGTGCCGTCGTCGCTGGGTGTCACCGATAGGGCGGTGTTGCCGCGACGAATGTCTGCCCCCTGTTCGCGGGCTCGCTGTTCGAAGGCCGCTTCCAGTGCGGCCTGGCCGATACCGGCTATCGGTGCTGGTTCGACTGCGGGGGCGCTAATGGTGAGACCTGCGACGCCGGCGAATTGGAACGGTGTGCGATGCGCGGAACCGGCCGCATCTGGGATCTGCGCCGGCGGGACCGAGGGCACGTAGCCGCGGCGAGCCAGATGCGAGAGGGAGCGGGCGTGCACGGTTCCCGCGCGCGGGCGGTCGTCGACATCGGTTCGGGTTTCGACGAGCAGCACGGCGATGTCGTGCTGGGAGAGCTCGGCGGCGAGCAGCATTCCAACTGGTCCGCCTCCCACGATGGCGACGTCGACGGTGGTTGCTGGGTCGGTCACGTCGCGCACCCCTCTTGCGTAGGTACAAGTTGCATGATAGCTACTATAGCAATCGAACCTACTAGAAAGTGAGAAGCCTTGTGACCGCCACTTCGCATGTCTCCACCGTCGAGGAGCAGACGCCGGCACCAAGCCGATGGACGCTGCCGATCGTGCTCATCGCCCAGTTCGTCACGCCCATGGCAATCGCCGGCACGGCCATCGCCCTGCCCAAGATCTCCGGCAGTCTCGGTGCGCAACCCACCGCACTGCAGTGGGTCGTCAACGGATTCAACGTCGCCTTCGCTCTGGGAGTTCTCGCCTGGGGCTCGCTCAGCGATCGGATCGGCTACCGGCCCACGTTCGCGATCGGCGCTGTTCTGTTTGCCGTCGGAAGCGTGATCAGCGCTGCCTCCCCATCGCTGCTCCTGCTCGACGGCGCGCGCATCGTCGCCGGCATCGGGGCGGCCGCGATCCTGACCGGGGCCAGCTCGATGCTGTCCAACGCCTTCGAAGGCTCGGCACGAACGAAGGCATTCGCCTTGTTCGGCACCATCAACGGCCTTGGCCTGGCACTGGGCCCGACCATCTCCGGACTGCTCGTTGCCGGCGTCGGCTGGCGCGGGGTGTTCCTCGTCCAGGCCGCCGTTCTCGCCCTCGCAGCGATCGGGTCCCGGACCCTGCCCGCCAGCAACCCCAACGCTCCCGAAGACGTTCAGCGCCCGCCGATCCTGGACCTCTCGCTCCTGCGAAACCGCGAGTTCCTCGCGATGTGCCTGGTTCCGGTCGCCGGTTCGATCGGCTTCGTCACGCTCCTGACCTACTTGCCCTCCGCCCTGAGCGGCATCAAGTCCATGAGCCCCGGTACCGCCGGCCTGACGATGCTCGCCATGACCATCCCGGTGCTGCTCGCTCCGACCGCAGTCGCCAAACTCGTCAACACCTTCCGCTCAGTCAGCGTCGGCTCGGTGGTGTACGTCAGCCTCGTCGCACTGATCCTGGGCAACATCGGAATCCTGCTGCTCTCCGAAGACCGCTCGATCATCTGGATCATCGTCCCGATGATCCTGCTCGGCCTCGGCTTCGGTCTGCCGATCGGCCTCGTCGACGGGCACGCACTCGCCGTCGTCCCCGCCGAACGCACCGGCACCGCCGCGGGCCTGTTGAACTTCTTCCGCATCGGCAGCGAAGCCATCTTCGTTGCCGGCTACGCCTTCGTGCTCTCCACGATCGTCGGCCAACACCTCACCGGTGCCGCAGCAAACGACACCGCAGCCGGTCAGCCGGGCCGACCCGACGTGTACCGCACCGCCTTCGACACCACCGTGGTCGGTCTCGTCGGACTGCTCGTTGCTCTCACCCTCGCTATCGTCCTCGTCCGCGGAAAGAACAACCGAACCTCAGAGGAGTCGTAATGTCTGCACCCACCCGCGAGAACGCTGTCAGATTCGACATTCGCACGGTCGCCAACATCCATCCGCCGTCGATGATCACGACCCGCGATGAGCCATCAGCGGGGGCCTCCCACAAGTCACCCTCCCGACCGGCCACACCGCCGTCCACCTCACCAGCTACGCCGACGTGCACCAGGTGCTGACCGACACCACCTTCATCCGGAGCGACACCAACGTCGACGACGGGCCGAGTTTCCTGCCCACGGTCATGCCCGAGGACATGCTGCTCAACCTCGACCACCCCGACCACGGACGCCTCAAACGCTTCGTGGCCGCCGCCTACAGCGCGAACACCATGGCCGGGCTGGCCCCGGCCGTACGCCGCCGCGCCGACTCGGCACTCGACGAGCTCGCCGGCCAGCTTGCCAACGGCGACACCATGGACCTCATGGTCGACTTCCTGGACCCGCTGACCATCGGGGTCAACGCCGACTACCTCGGCATCCCGCCGGAGGACATCCCGACATTCCGGCACCTGTCCCGCCAGATGCAGTTGGCCCACGACGTCGACGTCCCCCGACTCCTCGAGGACTTCTGGTTGCTCTACCACTACCTCGAAGACCTCGTCGCCGGCCGACGTGCACTGAACGCAGGTCTGATCCGCGACCTCCTCGACGCCCGCGATTCGGTCGACCCGCCCGTCACCGACGCCGAGTACGCCGCGACACTTCTCGGATCGCTCGTCGGCGGCGACCAGAACGTGCTGTCGGTGCTGTCCAAGATCGTCTACACCGCGCTCGTCGAACACCGGCTGTGGGAGACGATGGCCCGCAGCCCCGAGTCCATCCCCTCTGTGGTCGAAGAACTCCTGCGGCTCCTCCCCCTCGGCCGGATCTCCACCTTCCCGCGCATCGCTTCACGCGACATCGAGTTCCCGGGTGGAACGCTCCACAAAGGCGAGACCGTCTACGCCGATGCCCACGAGGCGAACCGCGATCCCGAGGTGTTCCCTGAGCCGTGGCAGGTCGATACCTCACGCGACGGCAAGCGTCACCTGCAGTTCGGGTACGGAATGCACCACTGCATGGGGTCAGCACTGGCGCGCATGGAGATCATCGAAGCCATGGCGGCCCTCACCACGCGCCTGCCCGACCTTCGGTTGGCGGCTAGTCCGGAGAGCATCGAATGGGACACCGGCGTTCTCGTCCACCGGCCGTTCAACCTGCCGGTGACCGCGTAGGCGCCGACCAGCAGAATGCAACCAATTGCGCATTCAGTAGGTAACATGAGAGTCGTAGGTACCGGAGTGTTGGGAAAGGGACGTGGTCGTCATGGCTGACAAGGATGGTCACCCTGACCTCGACGAGTTCGACCTGTCGAAGATTCTGAACGCGCTCTCCGACGAGAACCGTCGAAGCGTCATCGTGCAGCTCGCAGAGCAGCCCGACGATACGGAACAATTCTGCAGCGTGTTCGGGCTGCCGTGGGCACAGTCGACGCGCACGCACCACTTCAAGGTGCTGCGGACTGCCGGCCTCGTCTGGCAGCGAGACGTCGGCAACGGCCGGATGACGCGCCTACGCCGTGACGACTTGGAGACCGCGTTCCCGGGCCTGCTCGATCAGATCGTCGCAGCAGATCGGGCATCACGAGCCACCTCGACGTCGAAGGAAGCGGGCTAGCCCCGACCGTCGAACGGTCGGTGGGTCGATCCACCACCGAGGAGGCCCCGCACCTTGCGGTGCGGGGC
>NZ_JAIYEP010000121.1 GCF_020515525.1 Rhodococcus yananensis | reverse complement strand
TGACCGCGGGGAATTCCCCGCGGTCACCACCATTTCGCGTTGTTGTCGCCCGGGCGGGGCACGGTGCCCTGTCGCAGGCTCCTCGATCAGGCGTTCACGACCGCGTCGAGGACGCTGTAGAACATGCCCAGCCCGTCGTCGCTGGGGCCGGTCAGTGGTTCGGTGGCGTGCTCGGGGTGCGGCATCAGACCCACGACCCGCCCGTTCGCCGAGGCGATACCAGCGATGCCGCGCTGCGACCCGTTCGGGTTGTCGCCCGAGTAGCGGAACACGACCCGGCCCTCACCCTCGAGTTCGTCGAGAACCTGCTCCGACGCCTGGTAGCGGCCCTCACCGGACTTGAGGGGGACGAGGATCTCGGCGCCCGCCTCGTAGCGGGACGTCCACGCGGTGTTCGACGTCTCGACCTTCAGCCACTGGTCGCGGCAGATGAAGTGCAGGCCCTCGTTGCGGGTGAGCGCGCCGGGCAGCAGCCCGGCCTCGCAGAGCACCTGGAAACCGTTGCAGATGCCCAGCACCGGCATGCCACCCCGAGCGGCCTCGACAACCTTCCCCATCACCGGAGCGAATCGGGCGATCGCACCGCACCGCAGGTAGTCGCCGTACGAGAAGCCGCCGGGAACGATGACCGCGTCGACACCCCTGAGGTCGGCGTCGCCGTGCCAGAGGCTCACGGCCTCACCACCGGCGAGGGTGACCGCCCGCGCGGCGTCGACGTCGTCGAGGGTGCCGGGGAACGTGATGACCCCGATGCGGCTCATGCGTCACCGTCGATCCGGCGCACCGTCCAGTCCTCGATCACCGTGTTCGCGAGCAGTCCCTCGGCGATCTTCTCGAGCTCGGCGTCGTCGACGCTGCCGTCGATCTCGAGCTCGAAACGCTTTCCCTGGCGGACGTCGGTCACGCCCGCGAACCCGAGTCGCGACAGCGCCCCGACAATGGCCTGACCCTGGGGATCGAGAATCTCGGCTTTGGGCATGACTTCGACGACGACACGCGCCACGTGCTGCTCCTCGGTAGTAGTGCTGGCGCCCGGGAACGGACACCGGACATGCTGCAGTTTACCGGTCGGAAGCGCCGGACCGGCCACCGGTCCGTGCGCCTCCCCCACCCGAGAGTTCGTGCCCCTCCCCCAGAAGGCGGGGCATACTCGGCGACATGCGACTTACGCACTTCGGCCATTCCTGCGTACTCGTCGAACACGCCGGCGTCCGGATGCTGTTCGACCCCGGGAACTTCTCGCACGGTTTCGAGGGGATCACCGGTCTCGATGCGATCCTCGTCACCCATCGACACCCCGACCACGCCGACCCCGCGCGACTGCCGGCGCTGCTCGACACGAATCCGGGGGCCGCGCTCTACTCGGATCCGCAGTCGGCGGCGACACTGGAGGGTGACTGGACTGCGGTACGGCCCGGCGACGCGTTCACCGTCGGGTCGCTGACCGTCCGCGGCACCGGCGGGCGGCACGCCGTCATCCATCCGGATCTGCCGGTCATCGACAACACCGCGTACCTGGTGGGTGACGACGAGAACCCCGCGCGGCTGCTGCATCCGGGCGACTCCCTGTACATCCCGCACGAGACCGTGGACGTGCTGGCGCTGCCCGCCGCCGCCCCGTGGTTGAAGGTCTGGGAATCCGTCGACTACCTGCGCGCGGTGAACCCACGGGTGGCGTTCCCGATCCACATGGGGATCATCGCCGACCGCGCCGACGGCATCTTCTACGGTCGCTACGGCGAGATGGCACCGGAGGGCACCGAGTTCCGGGTGCTCCGATACGAGACCGACCAGCAGATCTGAACGTCACCGGGCGGCGCGACCGGCGGCCCGACCGGAGAAGATGCAGCCGCCGAGGAAGGTTCCTTCGAGCGCCCGATAGCCGTGCACTCCACCACCGCCGAATCCCGCGACCTCACCGGCGGCGAACAACCCGTCGAACACCGACCCGTCGGGACGCAGCACCCGCGACGACAGGTCGGTTTCGAGACCGCCGAGCGTCTTGCGGGTCAGCAGGTGCAGTTTGACCGCGATGAGCGGTCCGGCCTTCGGGTCGAGGATGCGGTGCGGTGACGCGATCCGCGCGATGCGGTCGGCCTTGTAGGCGCGTGCCGCACGCATCGCCACCACCTGCAGGTCCTTCGTGTACTTGTTCGCGATCTCACGGTCGCGGGCTTCGACGACCGACCGCACCGTCGCGTAGTCGAGGGGCGCTTCCGGGGCGAGCTCGTTCATGCCGGCGACGAGGTCGGCGAGGTTGTCGCGGACGACGAAGTCGACGCCGCGCCGCTTGAATGCCTCCACGGGACCGGGTGCGCCGGGCTTCACGCGTTGCAGTAGCAGTTTGAGGTCGCGACCGGTCAGGTCGGGGTTCTGTTCGGAGCCGGAGAGCCCGAACTCCTTCTCGATGATCTTCTGGTCGAGCACGAACCAGGTGTGGTCGTGGCCCGTGGTCATGATGTGCTCGAGGGTGCCGAGGGTGTCGAATCCGGGGAACAGCGGCACCGGTAGACGCTTGCCGGTGGCGTCGAGCCACAGCGACGAGGGGCCCGGCAGGATGCGGATGCCGTGGTTCGGCCACACCGGGTCGTAGTTGGTGATGCCCTCCGTGTAGTGCCACATGCGGTCGCGGTTGACGATGCTGCCGCCGGCCTTCTCGGTGATCCCGAGCATGCGGCCGTCGACGTGTGCGGGGACTCCGGTGAGCATGCTCTTCGGGGGCTCCCCCAGACGTTCGGGCCAGTTCGCCTTCACCAGTTCGGGGTTGCCGCCGATCCCGCCGGAGGTGACGATGACGGACCCGGCCGAGATCTCGAACTCCCCCACGGCGGTTCGTGACGATTTCACACCGCGCGCCGCGGTGCTCGGCTCGAGGACGGTGCCGCGGACACCGGTGACGGCACCGCCGGTGACGACGAGTTCGTCGACCTGATGACGGTGACGGAAGGTGACGAGACCTCGGTTCACGCCGTCGAGGACACGGCGGGCGAAGACATCGACGAGGGCGGGGCCCGTCCCCCACGTGATGTGGAAGCGGGGAACCGAGTTGCCGTGGCCGCCCGCGTCGTAGCCGCCGCGTTCGGCCCAGTTGACCATCGGGAACATCTTCAGTCCGCGGCGCGCGAGCCACGAGTACTTCTCACCGGCCGCGAACTCGACGTACGCCTGCGCCCAGCGGCGCGGCCAGCGGTCCTCGTGCTCCCGGTCGAACGCGGCCGTGCCCATCCAGTCCTGGAGCGCCAGGTCGTAGGAGTCCTTGATGCCGAGCCGCCGCTGGTCGGGGCTGTCCACGAAGAACAGTCCTCCGAACGACCAGAATGCCTGGCCACCAATGTTGTTCGCATTCTCCTGATCGACGAGGATCACCTTGCGTCCGGCGTCGATCAACTCGCACGTGGCGACCAGTCCGGCCAGCCCCGCCCCCACCACGATCACATCTGCGTCCATGATCGCTGACCTTACCGTCGGGTACGGCCGAGCGGGAGTGCCCTTGGACGTGTCTCCGGCGGCCCGTTCGACGCACGGCCCCGGCCCCCGACCGGCGAGACCGGCCCTCCCGGGGAGCGGGTCACGCCGCCTCGCGGGACTCCGAGCGTCGCCGCCACCGGTACACGGTGGGTTCGGCACCGTGATGGAGGGCGAGATCGACCGCATCGAGCATCGCCTGCCGCGGCCCCGGCGCGGCCAGGTGCTTCGCGGAGATCGCGAGCCGCAGCAGTTCACCGCGTCGAGCGACACGGCCGGCGCCGATCACCATGGCCCGGCACCACCACGGTTCGGCCTTGGCGCCCTGACCGATCCCATACACCCGCGACCGGACGACCGTTCCGCGTTCCAGGTCGTGGATTCCCGAAATATCGGCGAGCAACCGGAATCCGATCCGAGGCAACGCGGCGACCGCACCTTTCGATGCGGTCCACCGCGGCGGGGCGAACAGTCGCGTACGCAGCCCGGTGTCCTCGAGGACCCGGTCGGCGGCGAGCAGCCGCAGGGTCGCCTCGTGCTCCGGCAACGACGAGAACTCGGCTCGACGCCGCTTCGTGGCGGCCTGGTCGTACCCGTGGAGGACGATCGCGTCGCCACCCTCGCGACGTTCGAGGAGCCATTCCTGCGTCGCGGGATCCCGCACCAGACGGTAGTGGTCCGACAGGCGCGGCGCGACGAACAGCGACAGCGGAACACCGCGCGCATCCATCTCTTTCGCGAATCCGTCGACGACATCGCGGGTCGTGTCCCGGATCCCGGACACCGATACGATCATCCGTCCGCTCATGCACCCCACCCTGCACCACGCGGGTGAACGGAAACCGACGTGTGATGGAAACCTCGTCGCACAGTCCGATTTCGGGAGCACACTCGTAGGCGATCGAATTCCGGTAACCGGCACGAATGAGGTGGACGATGCCCGACGAACTACCCGTCGACTGGGATCCTCGCTCCGAGGAGGTCCAGGCAGACCAGATCGCGGCGTACGACGCGATGCGCGCCCGCTGCCCTGTCGCGCACAGCCCGTACCGGAACTGGACGGTGTTCGGGCACGCCGACACGATCCGCATCCTGGACGATCCCGCCACCTACAGCAACGCGGTGTCGGCGCACCTGTCGGTCCCGAACGGGATGGATCCCCCGGAACACACCGGGTACCGCGCGATCAACGATCGCTATTTCACACCCGACCGGATGCGCGCGTTCGAACCCGAGTGTCGCGACGTCGCCCGCACCCTCGTCGACGCCCTCCCCGACGGGGACACGGAGATCATGGCGGCGCTGGCGGAACCGTTCGCCAACCACATCCAGTGCCGGTTCATGGGCTGGCCCGACCGCTTGCACGAGCCGCTGCGACAGTGGACCCGCAAGAACCGGGAGGCGACCCGCGCGCTGGACCGCGAGGCGATGTCGGCGATCGCCGTGGAGTTCGACGGATACATCCGGGAGCAACTCGACGAGCGCCGCGCGGCCGCACCGGGCGCTCCCGCCGATGTCACCGCCGAACTGCTCGCCGATCGGGTCGACGACCGTCCGCTCACCGATCCCGAACTCGTGTCGCTGATCCGCAACTGGACGGTCGGAGAGCTCAGCACGATCGCCGCGTGCGTCGGGATCATCGTGCACCATCTGGCGGAGCACCCGGATCTGCAGTCGCAACTCCGAGCGGATCCGGGTCCGATCGCGGCGGCGTGCGACGAGATCCTGCGGATGCGGGCACCGTTGATCGCGAACCGCCGACGCACCACCCGTGAGGTGACGATCGGCGACCGGGTCGTTCCGGAGAACGAACGGATCATGGTGCTGTGGGCGTCGGCGAACCGCGACGAGAAGGTGTTCGGGGATCCCGACGAGTTCCGGCTCGACCGCGATCCGGACGACAATCTGCTCTACGGGCGCGGCATCCACCGTTGCCCCGGTGCGCCGCTCGCGCGTCTGGAGTTGACCGTTCTCGTCGAGGAGTTGCTCGCGTCGACGACATCGATCGATCCGGTTCCGGGCACCACCGCGCACCACGCCGCGTACCCCGCCGGCGGTTTCACCACGGTGCCGGTGACGATCGGCCGTGAAGCGGCACCGTGATCGGCGTCTACGCAGGTCCGGCAGTGTCGTGACGTCCCCCCGTCCCGGTCATCGGGATGTTTCCGCAGGCCGGCGACGGAGGGAATACCGTTCTCGGCTGTGACGAATGCACCGGTGACGTACTCCCATCTGCTCTCGCCCGGCACCATCGGCCCCCTCACGTTGAGCAATCGAGTGGTGATGCCGGCGATGGACATGAACCTGTGCGAGGACGGCGAGATCGAGCAGGGCGACATCGACCATTTCGCGGCTCGCGCCGCCGGCGGCACCGGCATGATCATCACCGGCTGCTGCGCCGTCGCCTACCCGGCGGGGTGCGCGAGCACGAAGGAGCCGGGCCTGTCGGAGGACCGGTTCATCCCCGGCATCAAGGCGCTCGCCGACGCCGTGCACGCCGCCGGCAGCACGCTGTGCGTGCAGATGACGCACCACGGCAAGGTCGCCCGCATCGACACCCTGCAGGATCGACCGCAGCTCGTTCCGAGCATGCCGAAGCCGCCGAGCGACATGAGTGCGTTCGCCGACAACACACCCGAGGAACTGAAGAAGATGGCCGCCATCATGGGCGGCAAACAGACCACCTACCACGTCGCGGACGCGGACGACATCGCGTGGCTGGTCCGCATGTTCGCGGAGGCTGCGGGTCGTGTGAAGAAGGCAGGTGGCGACGCCGTCGAGATCCACTGCGCCCACAACTACGTTCTCGGCGCGTTCCTGAGCCGCTACTCGAATCAGCGCACCGACGAGTACGGCGGGTCGCTCGAGAACCGTGCCCGGCTGGCGGTGGAGGTGGTCCGCGCGGTCAAGGCGGAGGTCGGCGACGACGTCGCGATCATCGTGCGCATCGCCGGCGAGGAGTACGGCGAGACCGACGGCCTGACCGTCGACGAATCCGCCCGTGCCGCCGAGATGCTCGAGGACGCCGGCGCCGACGCCATCCACGTCTCCGGTACCGCACTGAACGCGTTCGCGAACTTCACCGACGGTCCGCTGCCGGACAAGATCGGCTACTACGTCGACAACGCCACCGCCATCAAGCGGGCCGTGTCGATTCCCGTCATCACCGTCGGACGCATGCTTCCCGAGGTCGGCGAGAGGATGATCGCCGAGGGCAACACCGATTTCGTCGCGATGGGCCGCCAACTGCTCGCCGACCCGGAGCTCGTGAACAAACTGAAGTCCGGTCGGGTGGAGCAGATCCGCCCGTGCATCAACTGCTACGTGTGCGTGCAGGAGAACTTCTGGGACGACACCCCGATCTGCGCGGTGAACCCGGCGCTCGGCAACGAGGGTCTCGTACCGTTCGTGCGCGGCGCCGAGTCCAAGCGGGTCGTCGTGATCGGTGCGGGCCCGGGTGGGCTCGAGGCGGCGCGTGTCGCCACGGAGCGCGGGCACCGGGTCACCGTCGTCGACAAGACCGATCGTCTGGGCGGCACCCTGTGGTTCTCGTCGCTGACCACCCCCGACAACGGTCGCCTGCTTCGTTGGCTCACCACCGAGATCGAACGGCTCGGCATCGAGGTCCGGCTCGGCACCGAGGCCACCCCGGAACTGGTCCGGTCGCTGAACCCCGACGTCGTGATCGTCGCGACCGGCGCGGTCCGCGAACGACCGGGCATCCCGGGAGGGAACCTCCCGCACGTGCACACCGGCGACAGCATGCGTGCGCTCATGACCGGTTCGGGTGACGTGTCCGGCCAACCGCTGTTCCTGCGGGTGGCGAGCAGGCTCGGCAAGCTGGCGGGCATCACGCGCCGCGCCGAACGGATCCGATCCCTCAGCACCCGCTTCCTCAGGTTCCTGCCGATGGCGAAGGAGGTCGTCGTGATCGGCGGTTCCCTCGTCGGTCTCGAACTCGCCGAGTTCATGGCCGAACGCGGCAGCAAGGTCACGCTGCTCGCCGAGGGACAGCAACTCGGTGTGCCGATGGCGATGCCGCGCCGCTGGACCGCCGTCAAACACGCCCGTGAGTTGGGCCTGACGGTGCACCGCAACGCCACCGTGACCCGGATCGACCCGAAGAGCGTCGAGTTCACCGTCGACGGCAAGACGATGACGGCACCGGCGCGCATGGTGATCGTCGCGTCCGGGGTGTCGGCTGCCGCACCGCTCGCCGATCGGCTCGCCGATTCCGGTCTCGACGTCCGCGTCGTCGGCGACGCCGGGAAGGTCGACTACATCGAAGGTGCCGTGCACACCGCGTGGAAGGTCGCCACCGACATCTGATCCGAGACATCTGATCCGAGACATCTGATCCGGGCCTGCCCCGTACGACGACGCGGACACGGCGACCGACCGGGCCGACAACGATCTGGACCGCACCTCCG
>NZ_JAIYEP010000120.1 GCF_020515525.1 Rhodococcus yananensis | reverse complement strand
CGACGCTCTTCCGATCTCCGCACCGCACGGTGCGGGCCCCTCGTCGCGCGTCGGCCGAAAACCGGTGGCATGTCGCTTGACCTGCGAAGACGGTCCGATTTCGTGATCGTCGGGTTGATTTGCTAAGGTTTGCGAGTTGGTTCCGCGAGGGGCCACGGGGCTGTGGCGCAGTTGGTAGCGCGCTTCGTTCGCATCGAAGAGGTCAGGGGTTCGATTCCCCTCAGCTCCACCAGAAGGTCGTTGTTCAAACCAACGACATCACCGGTTTGAGTTCCAGATTCCGCCGTGCGTCACTGTCGGCGGACGGCGAGGGCCTGGACGTTGTGGTCGAGGAACACGAGCGCAATCTCGACGTCATCTCCCGCGCCGACTGGATCATCGACGGCGGCCGCATTGTCCATTCCGGTACGCCCTGCGAACTGCTGACGATCCACGACTCGCGGACCGCCGAATACCTCGCGCGCCGCCAGTACCCGTTCAACGTCGCGCAGTGATGATCTGCAGGTTTCCGATTCACCGTGCTGCCGCGCGGCTGTGAGCCTGCGCGTCAGGAGTGCAGGCTCCCGGCTTGTCTCAGGCTCGCCCGCTCGGGGAACGCTGATGGGCATGTCTTCTTGTGGCGATAAGGGTCGTGAGTATCAAGCAGATGCTGAGCTGGTAGACGGCGAAGGCGAATGATTGCGGAGTCCATGCCGTGAGCGTCAAGAGCGTGATCGTAGCGGCCACTCCGACGAGGACGAAAAAGAAGATGTTCTCCGAGTCGGGATGTCGCCACGCTTTGACGAGTGTCGGGATCGCGGCGATTGCATCGGCTGCCACGGCGAAGAGCACCGCCAACGGCGCTGCACCGAGCCCGAGCCAAACCGTGAGAGCAGCCACAGCAACCCCTGCGCAGACCAGATCGATAATGTTCAGGTGTGCGTAGTGACGCCGGGTGATCATGCTGGTGATGATCACGATCAGTGGCCCAGCACCTGCCGCAAGGGTCATCACCGCAGGCAACCCAACACCTGAATCGAGTTGAGCGAAGAACGCGATCAGCGGCGCCGCCGCCCACAGTGACCATGTGACCAGGTTCGGGCGCACAGCGCCCCGAACAATCGCGATGGCGTACCGGATACTGCCCACCACGCCGAGCAACGCCGCCGCGAACACCCAGTGTGGATCAAGCATGAACGCCTCATCTCAACGCGGCACAGATACATCGCACGCATGGATGGGCGTGACTCCAGTGACGGGACGCTTCGGATCTCGCGGACGCCGTCACTGTCAATTCTATCTCGACACAGCAGCACGACACCGGCACCGCTCCAGTAGGGGCGCGGCCACCTCTCCGGCATGCTGCTGCACCGACATTCCTCTGTCCACCGTCGCAGAGCATGTCCACCGACGGGGGTGATTCCGGTCGATGGTGGTGATGCCGCCGAGGTCGTGTCGGCACCGGCTGTACCGGATCGCCGATCTCGCGCCGCCCGTGCACGTGCCCGTCGGATTCTGCACGCTCGATGTCGAAAACTGCACGGTCGGTGAGTATAGCCTTGGCTAACCTTCTCGGGCGGTGCCGCGCGCGCCGCACCACGAGAACTCTCAGATCGAGGAAATTCATGACCGTCTTCACCGCCACGCGCCGAACCCGCGCGTTCTTCACGGCCGCAGTCACCGGCATCCTGGTGCTCACCGGATGCTCGACCGACGACGCCGCGGACACGGCGCACACCGACAGCGTTCTGCCGGCGGCGGAGGGTGTGACGCAATACCCGCTGACCCTGACGACCCCGTGGGGCGACACCGTCCTCGAGGAACGGCCCGAGCGGATCGCCGCCATCGCCCCCGACGGATCGACCAGCGAACTGCTGGCGGTCCTCGGCGTGGAACCGGTGATCGCGCCGTCCACCACCGAACGCGCGACCGTGTGGGTCCCCGACGTCGCGCCCGGCGAACCCGAGACCTACGAACTGGACTACGACAATCCGTATCCGGCAGAAGCGATCGCGGTCGCCGACCCCGATCTCATCGTGATGGTCGGCGGCTGGGAGCCCGAGGACTCGTACGAGCGACTGTCCGCCATCGCACCGGTGCTCGCCGGCGAGACCGAGGACGACTTCGCGGCGGGCTGGGAGGATCGGCTGCGGATCATCGCCGAAGCCCTCGACCTGTCGAACGCCGCGGAGGAGTTCATCGCCGACCAGGAAGGCTTCTACGCGGACTTCCGCGAGCAGCATCCCGAGTTCGCGGGCAAGACCGCCACGTTCGCCCTCTACTACGGCGGCGGCTACGGGCTGGCCTACTCCAGCTGGGCGGGCAGCGACGTCGAGCAACTGTTCCTCGACCTCGGGTTCGCCGCGAACCCCATCGCCGCGGAGTTCGTCGAGGACGACGCGGTGAGCAACGAACTGATCGGGAAACTCGACGCCGACGTGCTGATCCTCGTCGACAACAGCGAGGGTCACATCGACGAGATCACGTCGCAGCCGCTGTTCCAGAACATCCCCGCGGTCCGCGACGGTCGCTGGGCACTCGTCGAGAACCTCTCGCAGCAGCGCAGTGCGTACGTCCACGACGGCGTGGAACACGAGGGGAACCTGCCGTGGGCGCTGTCGGGCAGCAACCCGCTCGCGGCACGGTGGGCGTCCGAGCAGCTCGTACCGATCCTCGCCGCCACCGTGCAGTGACCCCGCCGTCGGGTGCGCAGTCGTCGTCGAGCAGGACCGGCGACAACTGCGCACCGACCCGGTCAGAGCGCCAGTGACTCACGCAACGTGGTGCCCGGATACTCGGTGCGGAACAACCCGCGCCGCTGCAGTTCGGGCACGACCAGGTCGACGAAATCCACCAGCGAATCCGGGTACGTCGGGCACATCAGGTTGAACCCGTCGCACGCCCCGGCGACGAACCACTCCTCGATGCCGTCGGCGACGGACTCGGGTGTGCCGATCATGGTGGCGTGCCCACCCCCGGCCGACAGATAACCGAGCAGCTCCCGCAGGGTCGGATTCCGCGTCTCGATGATCCGCTGCACCGTCGCGTACCGACCCTGCGGCCCGGTGAACGTGTCGATCGGTGGCAGCTGCGCGACCGGTGCGTCGAGATCGTGCCCGGTGTAGTCCTGGCCGGTGAACACCCCGAGCTGCGCGATCGCGGAGTCGACGTCGAGCAGGGCGTCGAGCTCCGCCTTCTTCGCCCACGCCTCCGCCTCCGTGCGCCCCACGTACGTGACCAGCCCCGGAAGAATCGCGATGCGTGCGCGGCCCGCCGCTGCGGCACGCGCACGCAGATCCGTCGAATACTCCAGCGCGGCCGGCAGATCCCACGCCACCGAGTACACGGCGTCCGCGCAGCGCGCCGCCAGATCCCGACCGGTCTCCGACGCCCCCGCCTGGAACAGCACCGGCCGCCCCTGCGGGCAGCGCGGCACCGTCAACGGGCCGTCGACACGGAAATGATCGCCGCGGTGGTCGATCGCGCGCACCGCGTCGCCGTCGAGATACCGCCCCCCGTCGCGGTCGACGAGCAGGGCGTCCTCGCCCCACGAATCCCACAGCGCGGTGAGCGCCTCGACGAACTCGGCTGCGCGCGCGTACCGCTCGGCGTGCGCGGGCAACGCGTCGAAACCGTGGTTGCGGGCCTCCGCATCGAACATCGACGTCACGATGTTCGCGCCCGCCCGTCCACCGCTGATGTGATCGAGCGAAGCCAGCATCCGCGCCGCGTGGAACGGCGTCCAGAAACTCGACGACACCGTGGTGACCAACCCGATGTGGGAGGTCGCGCGGGCCATCGCCGACAGTGCCGTGATCGGCTCGAGGAACCACGTGGTGCCGGCGGTGTAGGTGCGGTTGACCGAATGCCCGTCGGCGAAGAACACCGCGTCGAGGAGGCCCTTCTCGGCGACCCGCGCCGACTCCTCGAAGAACGCGATGTCGCCGAGCCGCTCGGCGGCCGACTCCGGATGACGCCACGCCGCCGAATGATGCCCGACGCCGTGCAGGAACGCGCCCAGGTGCAGGGTCCGGGCCATCAGTCCATCACCAGGCCGCCGTCGACCACGAGGTTCTGCCCCGTCACGGCCCGCGACCAGTCGGACACGAAGAACAACACCGCCGCCGCGAAATCGTCGGGGGTGGTGACCTTCCGCAACGGAGTCGACGACGCGATCAGATCGAACACCGCCTCCGGCGTCGCCGCCGACGCATCCGTGGTGCGCAACAACCCACCCGACACCATGTTCACGCGGATCCCGTCCGGGCCCAGATCCGCCGCGAACGTGCGCGTCATCGCGAGCAGCGCCGCCTTCGCCGCGGTGTAGTCGTGGTACGGCACCACCGGGTTCTGGAACAGATTGGTGCCGATGTTGACGACGCTGCCGCCGCCGGCTTCGCGCATACCCGGCAGCGTGGCCTGGACGGTGTTGACCGCGCCGCCGACGATGCCCTCGAGTTGCTGCGCGAACGCCGCGTACCCGATCTCGTCGGCCTTCGCGCGGGCGTCGCCGTCGAACGCGAAATCGGGCAGCGCATTGTTGATCACCGCGGTGACCGGACGCCCGAAATGCTCCCGCGCGCGGGCCAGCAGTTCGTCGACCTGCGCGCGGTCGGTGACGTCGGCGGGCAACGCGACCGCGCGGTCGGCGCCGATCTTCTCGGCGAGAGCCCGAGCGGCCTCCGCGCTGCGCCGATAGTTCACGACGACGGACGCGCCCTCGTCGGCGCAGGCCCGCGCGATGTGATGGCCGAGTCCGCGGCCCGCACCGGTGACCAGAACGATCCGGTTCTGCAGTGACATCTTCTTCGCCTTCCCGTGGTGGGAAGGGATACGCGACAGCGACGGACGCGGCGCGTCCTCCGCCGGCTCGGCATCCCTTCGCTCGCATGATCGAGAGCAGGTTCGACGGGTGTTCTCTCAGCCGTGTCCGGCACCCCGTGTCGAGTCCACCGACCACGTTAGCGTTCGTTGCGATCCGTGACCATCGGCGGGTACGGGGCCGCTCCCGAGCCGACCCCGCTGTGAGCACAGTTGCGATCCGGTAAGCGGCGTGGCATCCGCGCACCGGACCCGGCACACTGGGTGTCATGGATCACAGGATGAGCGACGAGGAGCTGCGGCGGGCGATCCGGGTGCTGCGCGAACGCATAGATCTCGCGCGGTCCGAGGGGCGTGCCGAGGACGCCGAAATGCTGGAGCGGACCGTGCAGACCTATCAGGAGGAGATGGCACAGCGGTTGTGACGCGCCCGGACCCGTCACGAACACGGCACCGGCCGCGTCGTGACGGTTAGTGTGGCGCACATGGCGATCAAGGATCTGCGCGGCACCAGGTTCCTCGTGACGGGTGCGGCCAGCGGTATCGGTCGTGCTCTGGCCGTCGCCGCAGCCGACGAAGGCGCCGAGCTGGTGCTCACCGACCTGCACTCCGACGGACTCGACGACGTCGTCGGGCACATCCGGCACCGCGGCGGGACGGTGTTGCACGCGGCGGCGTTCGACATCTCCGACTACGACGCCGTCACCGCGTTCGCGAACGACGTGCACGCACTGTGCGATGCCGTCGACATCGTCGCGAACGTGGCGGGAGTGTCGGTCTGGGGCACCGTCGACCGGCTCGAACACAAGCACTGGAAGCTCATGGTCGACGTCAACCTCATGGGCCCGATCCACGTCATAGAGAACTTCGTGCCACCCATGATCGCGGCCGGTCGCGGCGGGCACCTCGTCAACGTGTCGTCGGCGGCGGGTCTGCTCGCGCTGCCGTGGCATTCGGCCTACAGCGCCAGCAAGTTCGGGCTGCGCGGGGTGTCGGAGGTGCTGCGGTTCGACCTGAGACGCGAGAACATCGGGGTCTCGCTCGTCGTGCCCGGCGCGGTCGCGACCCCGCTCGTCGACACCGTGCAGATCGTCGGGGTGGACCGCGACGCTCCCGCCGTCCGCAAACTCACCGGGCGGTTCGTCGAGCACGCCGCGTCACCCGAGAAGGTCGCCGAGTGCATCCTCACCGGGATCCGCAAGAACCGCTTCATGGTGTACACGTCGTTCGACACCCGATTCGGATACTGGTGGGCCCGCAAGTTCGCGCCGCCCTACAACCTCGTCATGCAGGGCGCGAACGACTACTTCCGTCGGGTGTTGCGGACGGCACGCTCCGAGCCCTGACGCTCCCGCGGACCGAATGGTTTCCCTCCGGGACATCTGCATCCGCGGGAAGCGATCCGGCCCGCGGGAACCGCGTCACCCCTCGCGCCGCAGTTCCGCGTGGAGATGGTGGGTGAGCGGAGTGTCGGCGTGCGCCATCCACAGGTCGTAGACGAGGGTGCCGCCGTCGAGCACCCAACGGCGCTTCACCTCGTGGACGGGCTTCGCGTCCGCCGACCGCTGCAGCGTGACCGTCACGAAGTCGAGCACCCCGTGCGTGAGACGGCTGCGCTGGATCTCCACGAAGCCCGTCGGCTGCGACACCAGCAGTTCCACGTCGTCGCCGCTGCGCCGCAGATACCCGTTCTCCGTGTGCAGGGGGCGACCCTCCACGCGATGCTTCGTGCGGGAGACGTACATCAGGAACGGTTTCGCGGGCATCGGCGACAACTCGATCGTCTCGTCGTACGTGAAATCGTCGATGGTCGGATAGTGGCCGTCGCCGCCACCGACCCAGCGGCCCGCGAACGGGGCCAGGTGACCGAGCGGATCGTCGTCGGACATGGATCTCCTCGCACATCGGTTGTCGAGCACTCGGGCTGTGAGAGCTCACCGACATCTTCGTCGCCCGGCGCAGGCATGTCATCTCCCGGCACCGTTCGCCGGTCTACCGTTGTCGCATGAACCATCAGTGGGGTGTCGAATCCGAGGTCGGTGCGCTGACATCGGTACTGCTGCATCGGCCCGGGGCGGAACTCGAACGCCTCACACCCCGCAACAACGACCAGTTGCTGTTCGACGGTCTGCCGTGGGTCGCGCGGGCGCAGGACGAACACGACGCGTTCGCCGACGTGCTGCGCGGTCGCGGTGTGGAAGTCCTGCTGCTCTCCGATCTGCTCACCGAGACCCTCGACGTCAGCGGCGCCGCGCGGGTGCAGTCCATCTCGTCGGCCGTCGATCCGCGCAGGCTCGGGCACGCACTCGCGCAGGAACTCGTCGCGCATCTACGCACCATGCCCGCGCCCGACCTCGCGACGATCCTCGTCGCCGGAATGACGTTCGACGAGCTGCCCGTGACGGGCGCGGGTGTCGCGCCGTCGCTGGTGCGGATGATGCATCACGGTGCCGACTTCGTGATCGACCCGCTGCCGAACCTGTTGTTCACCCGCGACTCGTCGTTCTGGGTGGGGTCGCGGGTGGCGATACCGACCCTCGCGTTGCCGGCGCGACGGCGCGAGACGAATCTGACCGACCTCATCTACGCGTTCCACCCACGGTTCCTGGGGGTGCGGCGTGCCTACGAATCGCACACCGCGCCGGTCGAGGGCGGCGACGTGCTGCTCCTCGCTCCCGGGGTGGTCGCGGTCGGGGTGGGGGAGCGCACCAGCCCTGCCGGTGCAGAAGCCTTGGCGCGCAGTGTATTCGAGGACGGACTCGCGCACACCGTGCTCGCGGTACCGATCGAACAGCAGCGCGCGTCGATGCACCTCGACACGGTGTGCACGATGGTCGACGTCGACGCGGTCGTGATGTATCCCGCGATCCGCGACACCTTGCAGGCGTTCACGATCCGCCGTGACGAGACGGTGCGGATCTCCGGTCCCCGCCCGTTCCTGGAGGCGGCGGCCGACGCGATGGGCATCGAGAAGCTGCGGATCATCGACACGGGCCTGGACTCGGTCGTCGCCGAGCGGGAGCAGTGGGACGACGGCAACAACACCCTCGCCCTCGCACCGGGTGTGGTGGTCGCGTACGAACGGAACGTCGAAACGAATGCGAGGTTGGAAGATTCGGGGATCGAGGTGTTGCGGATCGCCGGTTCGGAGTTGGGTTCGGGGCGCGGCGGACCGCGATGCATGTCGTGCCCGCTCGCCCGCACCCCCCTCTAGCCGTGCGCGTTTGTGGTGGTCGGAGCTACCACAAACGC
>NZ_JAIYEP010000119.1 GCF_020515525.1 Rhodococcus yananensis | reverse complement strand
GAGAAGCTCGAGCGCGACGACTCCGCCGGACCCGACACGAAGTGACACGCAGCGGGACCGGGCGGTCTGCCACCGCCCGGTCCCGACCTGTCGGTCACTCGGTGTTTCCGGTCTGCTCCTCCTCGCCGGTCGCGGTGTCGGTGTCCGGTTCGGTGGTGCCCGGCGACGATACACCGGGTGCGGATTCCTCGGGTTCCGTCACGTCGGGGGTGCTCTCGGGTGCCGGCGCGGGGGTCTCCGGCATCCCGGGTTCCGTCACGGCAGGCGGTTCGGTCACCTCGGGAGGCTCGGTCACTCCGGGCTCGCTCGGTGGGGCCTCCCCGTCGGGTACGGCGGGTAGATCGAACACCCAGCCGGTGGTGCCGTCCGGCATCCAGACGGCTCTCGTCGCATCGGCTGCGGCCTCGAACGTGACCCAGCCCGTGTACTCGGATCCCGGTTCGAACACGCTCGGGAAGGCGGGTCGTTCACTGCTTCTGCTCGCCACCGTGCGCATGCCGTCCGGGGTGAGGCAGCGGAAGTCCCGCGCTGTGATACTGCCGAGCCGGCGGTCGCCGGACTCCTCGGAGGTGGCAACGGTCATCCGTACCGCCACCGTGCCGTCGTCCTCGCGGGCGATCTCGTGGATCGTTGCGGACCCCAGGTCGGTCCCGTCGGTGGTGGTCAGCGGGAAGCGTTGTCCCACTTGTACCGCGGTGGGCGCGGTGTCGACGGTAGATTCGTCCTCGGGGGCCGTCCGGTCCGTCTCTTCACCGGGAACCGCCTGCTCGTCCTCGGTCGCTGCGTCGCCGTTTCCTGCTCCATCGGTCTCCGGTGCTGCGGCGATCCCGGTCCCTCCGCCGAGCACGGACGTCGGTGCGACACCGATTCCGCAGTCGGTGCGGATCAGGTCCATGTCGAGGGTCCACTCGTGTGTGAGGATGAGACGTTCCTCGACGTACAGCCGCAGTTTGGTGACCGCGGACTGCGCATCGGAGTCCCGCACGTAGTCGAGGGTTCCGGTGTAGCGGCGTGTCCCGTCCCGGATATCGAAGGTTGTACTGCTGTTCGGAGCGGGTATCGCAACGGAGGTACCGCCGATCACGAGTGTGCCCGCGGTCAGGTCACCCGCCTGCGGGGCGCTGCCGTCGAGGGGACACACCGCGCTGGCGGCGAACGTGCCAGACGTCTCGACCGCGTTGGAACTCGAGATGGCGGTGTTGCGGATCCGCAGGTCCCGGACCTGGGCGCTCGAATTGGCGGCGCCGTCCGCCCCCGCGACACAGGTGGTGCCGTCGTCGGCGTAGTACGACGCACAGGACGTGCCGGTGCTCTCGATCGAGAACAGTCCCGCGACACCCGACGACGAGAACTGTTGCCACCCGGTGTCGTCCGTTCCCGGGTCGGTGTCGTCACGTACGGCCGCGGTACCGTCGAACGTCGCACTGGTGATCTGACGATCCAGCGTGCCCGCCGACGAGATGCCGCGTGCGTACCCGACGGGGATGTAGTCGGGATCCACACCGAACGTGGCGGAGCCCCACACCGGCATCTGCCACGCGGCGAGTACACCGGTGCCCCGGCCACGAGAGCGCCCACGGCGGCGACGGCGGTGGCGATCACGGCGATCCTGCGCCGCAGCGCGTGTGCCGTGCCGGTCATCGTGGAGCACCCCCTCCGGGGCGCGTTCGCCGTCGTCGCGTTCGTCGCGTCGCGGCCAGAACGCCCACAGGACGAGTCCCGATGCCGCGATCGTGATGCCGCCGAGGACTCGGGGATCGGAGAGCCACACGACCTTCGCTGCGAGACCGGGTGCGTGCCAGACCACTTCGCGTACCTCGGTGACCCGGTACATGCCGGGGTCGGGGTTGGGGTTCGCGTCGCCGCGCATGGCGATGAGAACCTCGCCGCCGGTCTGGGGATGGATCTCGATGACGCGGTGCGTCACCGGACGTTCGCCGGGGCGGTCGACGGTGACGATGTCGCCGACCTCGATGTCGGTGGCGGGCACCTTGTGGACGAGGGCGAGTGAACCCTGAGGGATCGTCGGTGCCATCGATCCCGTCTTGAACATGATCAGCGAGTAGTGGAAGACGAACGCGCAGATCGTCAGGGCGATGCAGACGAGGCCGGCAACGGCGAGAACGTCGAGCACGACGTTCTCGACGGTCGACCACAGTCTGCGACGCCGCGGGCGCGGATGCGCCGTCTGCGGTTCGGGGGTCAGGGTGGGCATGACGTCGCCTCGGACGATGATGGGCACGGCCTCGGCCGCGATGGCGGCCACCGCGGGGGCATCAGTTGTCGACGCTGACGGCGGACATCTCCCAGGCTGCGCTGGTGCTCTGCGCCAGGCCGGACGGGTTGGTGCCGTCGGGCAGTTCGACAGTGAATCCGAGCCACTGTTCGCCGCCGGCGTCGAGGGTCACCGCGGTCGAGTCCGCGCCGGGCGACAGCGTGTACGTGGCGATCGTGGTGCCGGTCTGTGTGCCGTCGAAGGATCCCGGGTTGGTGGCGCCGAGGTCGACGATCGTGACGGTCAGGTTCTGGGCGAGGGTATCGCCCGCGGTGATCGGGGCCTTCACGGTGACGGTGGCGCCCATGTTGCCTTCGGTCTCCTTGAGCCCGAACAGCGCGTGCACCTCATGGCCGGGGGTCATGCCCTCGGGATCGATGGTGAAGGCCATCCATCCTGCCCCCTCCTGGGTCTGGAACTCGGCCCAGGTGGCGCCGGCGTCGACGGAGCCCTGAATGTTCTACGAGTTCTCACCGGTGCCGAAATCCGAGCTGCCCCACACGCTGTCGTTCCACGCCGCGAGGGTGATCACTACGCCGACGCCGAGTACCAACCCTGACGCGAGAAGCGCCCGCCGTTTCCGGCTGTTGCGACTGCGGGCCTGGTCGTTGGTTGTCATGGCTGTCTTCTCTTCTCGTAGTGGTGGGCGATCCTGTCGCCGCCCATGTCTACAGATACGCGCAGCGCAGCCTAATTTTTCCGGAATTCACCGTGATTAACGAGACGGGAGAAGGTGTAACGTTCCGCGACGGAGGTGATCGCCGGTAAACACCTGTGCCGGTGAGGATTCGGGGTCGCGTGCGCCCCGGAACGAGGGTGGCCGGGGATGTCTGTGCCGAGTATCACTTCCGCGGTTGCGGCCCGATTTCGGCGGAGCGGCGTCGTACGCTGCCGGGATGAGCGAAGACACCGCGCGGCGCAGGACCCTGCTGATCGTCCACCACACTCCCTCACCGCATTGTCAGGCGATGTTCGAGGCGGTCGTCTCGGGGGCGACGGACCCGGAGATCGAGGGTGTCGACGTCGTGCGCCGTCCGGCGTTGTCGGTCTCTCCCGGCGAACTGCTGGGGGCCGACGGCTATCTGCTGGGGTCGCCGGTGAATCTCGGCTACATCTCGGGTGCCCTCAAGCACGCCTTCGACTGTGCGTACTACCAGATTCTCGACGCGACCCGAGGACGGCCGTACGGGCTGTATCTGCACGGGAACGAGGGATCGGAAGGGGCGGTGCGAGCAGTGGACGCCATCACGGCGGGGCTCGGCTGGGAGAAAGCGGCGGAGTACGTCATCGCGTCGAACAAGCCGACCAAGGACGATCTCGAGGCGTGCTGGGAACTCGGTGCGACTCTCGCCGCCGGGTTGACGGCCGACTGAGCCGATTCTGGGGACAATGGGGTACGCGGGGATGGTGCGGGCGCCGACGGCCACGCGCCCGCGTCGTTCTCCCGCACCCGACGGATCGGAGAGTCAGTGAAGATCGGAATCATCGGAGCGACCGGCAACGCGGGCCGCGCGATACACGCCGAGGCGACACGCAGGGGTCACGACGTCACGGCGGTCGTCCGGAATCCCGATCGCGCACGGGAGGTCCTCGGAGCCGACGCGACCGTGCTCACACGGGATGCGTTCGATCTGGTGGTCGACGATCTCCGCGACTTCGACGTCGTGGTCGACGCCTTCGCGACGGCACCGGAACACGCCCACCTTCACGTCGACCTGGCTGCGCGGCTGGTTGCCATGTTCCGCGGCGTCGACGCGCCCCGTCTGGTGTTCATCCTGGGCGCCGGAAGTCTGACCACGGGACCGGACGAGCATCTCGCACTCGACGACATCCGGGGTGTTCCCGGTGCCGAGGCATGGATCGCGATCCCGCAGAGTCAACTCGAAGAACTGCGGTTTCTGCGTGATGTCGACGACGTGGACTGGGTCGCGGTGTCGCCGTCCCTGACGTTCGTCGTGGGCGCGGCGACGGACTACGTGCTCGGCCGCGACGAACTGCTCGTCGCGCCGGACGGTTCGTCGTCGGTCACTAGTGGCACGTTGGCCGTTGCGCTGATCGACGAGATCGAGAACCCCGCCCACGTGAGGACACGCTTCACCGTGCGTGATGCCTGACCCGACGTCGGCGGGGGATCGGGACGATCAGACGAAGTTCTTCTCGACGAATTTCGTCAGGCCCTTGGCTGCGGTCTCGATCGCGGTCTTCTCGGCGCGGCGTACCAGGAATCCGGGGACGGGGATCTTCGGGTCGATCGTGAGACTGAAATCGGCCCGGGTGCCGCCCTCGACGGCGGCGAGGGTGTACGAGCCGTCCTGCTGATTCTGCTGGGTGCTCTCGACGAGGGTCCACGACATCGAGTCGTCGCCGTTCCAGGTGTAGTCGACGACCTGTTCGTCGGTGATCCCGATGATCGACACGGTCATCCGCACCCGGTTCGGTCGGCCGTCGGGGTGGGTGGTCTCGACCGTCACCGACTTGTGGGCCGACGACCACTCGGGCAGACGCTCGACCGCCGCGATCGCCGCCATGACCTGCTGCGGCGTCGCAGTGATCTCGAAACTCCTGGTGCTGCTGTGTGCCATCGCCCCTCCTGCTTTCATCTGGACCGCTCTGATGCCCGGGCAATGTACCGTACGGACCCTCGCCCGCCCCGGTTCGGCAGGGTGGATGCGCGGCGTTCCGAGGGGCGATGGGTGTCAGTCCTGCTTCTCGTCCCGGTCGTCGCCGGGTGTGTCGGTTCCGGCCGTGCCCGCGGCACCGTCTTCGGGGGCCCGCGAAGTGGTCCGGCGCCAGTGTTCGGCGGTGCGCTGCTGGTAGCGCATCTGGTCGCGCAGGGCGCCCTGCACGGCCTGCGCGACCCACGAGTTGAGTGACACCCCGTTCTGCGCGGCAGCTTCCTCCGCGCGCGACTTGATCTGTTCGACGAGGCGGAGGGTGACCCGGCTGATGTCGCCGGTCATCTCCTCGAAGGTCGGGGGTGTGTCGCCACCTGCGGGTTCGGGGCCCGAGTGGACGTCGAGCACGGCCTCGTCGCCGACGAGGCGCACGGTCACCGTGCGGTCCCCGAGCGTGGAGGACACTTCGGCGGCCATGTCCGAGAGGGCGCCGAGAAGGGCCAGTCGTGCCGGTGCGGCTGCGGCTCCGGCGAGTGCGGCCGCGATCCGACGGGTCTCGTCGTCCCCGAGTTCGGCGGCGGTGGTGACGGAACCGGTGATCGCGTCGATGTACCGATCGATATTCATGACGCCAGTCTGACGTCACATACGATGTCGGTCAAGGGTGAAAGTGACGCCATCATGGCGTCCGCCCGGGGTGTGGTGGACACGCGACGGATCTGCCCCATCCGTGTAACGGGACGTCCGGCACACGCGGTAGCCTTCTGACCATGACCAACGGTGATTCCGCAACTGCTGTCGAGCTTCCGTTCGGCACCATCGCCACGGCGATGGTGACCCCGTTCACTGCCGACGGCAAGCTCGACGTGGATGCGGGCGTGCGTCTGGCGAACTACCTCGTCGACGGTGGCTGCGACGCACTGGTTCTCGCCGGCACGACCGGTGAGTCGCCGACGACCACCGAGAACGAGAAGATGGAACTGATGCGGGCCGTTCTCGGGTCCGTCGGCGACCGCGCCAAGATCATCGCCGGTGCCGGAAGCAACGACACGGCGCACAGCGTCGAACTCGCCCGCGACGCCGCGCGGGCCGGCGCGCACGGACTGCTCGTCGTCACGCCGTACTACTCGCGCCCGCCGCAGGTCGGTCTCTACGCGCACTTCACCGCCGTTGCCGATGCCACGGACCTTCCGGTGATGCTCTACGACATTCCACCGCGCTCCGTGGTACCGATCGAGACGGAGACTCTGCGCCTGCTCGCCGAGCACCCGCGCATCCTGGCCGTCAAGGACGCCAAGGGCGACCTCAATGCGGGCGCCGAGTTGATCGGCACGACGGATCTGCAGTTCTACTCCGGTGACGACCCGTTGAACCTTCCGTGGTTGTCGGTCGGTGCCGTGGGATTCGTCAGTGTCATCGGGCATCTCGTTCCCGGACGCCTCCGCGAACTGCACACCGCCCACGCCGCCGGCGACCTCGAGCTGGCCCGCCGTATCAACCTGTCGATGATCCCGATCTATCGCGCCGTCGCGCGCCTCGGCGGCGTCAGTGCCTCGAAGGCCGGATTGCGGCTCCTCGGCATCGACGTCGGCGAGCCCCGGTTGCCACAGGTGGTGCCCGACACCGCGCAGATCGATTCGCTGGCAGCGGATCTGCAGGCCGCGGGGGTGCTCCGATGAGCCGCCCCAGCCGCGGCCGCGGCCGCGCGACCCGCAACGCAGGACCCCCGGCGACCCGCCCGGCCCAGCGCACACCGCAGAACTCGGCGGCCGCGCGCCGACCCGATCCGCGGCCCGTCGATCCCACCGACCGGCTCGGTACCCCGCCGAAGGCTCCGAAGCACGGCCTACGTGTCGTGGCGCTCGGTGGAATCGGGGAGATCGGCCGCAACATGACGGTGTTCGAGCATCGCGGACGACTGCTCATCGTGGACTGCGGTGTCCTCTTCCCGGAGGACCAGCAACCGGGTGTGGACCTGATCCTGCCGGACTTCCGGTACATCGAGGACCGCATGGACGACGTCGAGGCGATCGTGCTGACCCACGGACACGAGGATCACATCGGTGCCGTGCCGTTCCTGCTGCGTCTGCGCCCCGACATCCCGGTGATCGGTTCCAAGTTCACCCTCGCCCTCGTCGCGGCGAAATGTCGCGAACACCGTCAGCGTCCCAACCTCGTCGAGGTCACGGAGGGGCAGCGCACCACCCACGGTCCGTTCGAGTGCGAGTTCTTCGCCGTCAACCACTCGATCCCCGATGCCATCGCCGTCGCGATCCGCACCTCCGCTGGGGTCGTGCTGCACACCGGCGACATCAAGCTGGATCAGCTTCCGCTCGACAACCGGCTCACCGACCTCGCGGGCTTCTCGCGGCTCGGCGACGAGGGCGTCGACCTGTTTCTCGTGGACTCCACCAACGCCGAAGTGCCCGGGTTCGTCACCCCCGAACGTGAGATCGGCGGGGTCCTCGACAATGTCATCGGCAAAGCGCGCAATCGCGTGATCGTCGCGTCCTTCGCGAGCCACGTCCATCGAATCCAGCAGGTCGTCGACGTCGCCCACCGGTACAACCGTCGCGTCGCCTTCGTCGGCCGGTCGATGGTGCGCAACATGCAGATCGCGCAGGACCTCGGATACCTGAGCGTCCCCGACGGCCTGGTCGTCGACCTCGACACCGCAGCGACGTTGCCCGACGACCGGATCGTGCTGGTGTCCACCGGATCCCAGGGCGAACCGCTCTCGGCTCTCTCGCGTATGGCGCGCGGTGAGCACCGGCAGATCAACATCCGCGCCGACGACCTCGTCGTCCTCGCATCGTCGCTGATCCCCGGGAACGAGAACTCCGTCTTCGCCGTCGTCAACGGGCTCGCCAAGCGTGGTGCCACCGTCGTGACCCAACAGAACGCCAAGGTGCACGTGTCGGGCCACGCATCGGCCGGTGAGTTGCTCTACCTGTACAACGCGGTCCGACCCACCAACGCGATGCCGGTGCACGGCGAATGGCGGCATCTCCGTGCCAACGCGGCGCTCGCCGAGGCAACCGGCGTGCCCAAGGAACGGATCGTGCTCGCCGAGGACGGTGTGGTGGTCGACATGGTCGACGGACTCGCGGAGATCGTCGGTCGGGTGCCGGTCGGGCACGTCTACGTCGACGGACTGTCGGTCGGTGACGTCGGCGAATCGACACTCTCGGACCGGCTCATCCTCGGAGAAGGCGGTTTCATCTCGATCTCGGTGGCGGTGGATGCCACCACGGGTCGGGCCGTGAGCACCCCCGAGGTGTCGGGCCGTGGATTCTCGGATGATCCGGGTGCACTGACCGAGGCCGCACAACTCGTGGACAAGGCACTCGACGAACTCGCGGCGGAGGGGATCACCGAGACCCATCGCATCGCGCAGGGGATCCGCCGGGTCGTCGGTCGTTGGGTGGCCGCGACGTACCGGCGCCGCCCGATGATCGTGCCGACCGTCATCGCCGTGTCCTGAGCGCGCACTCGGCGGCCCGCGCCCGTCCCGGCTG
>NZ_JAIYEP010000118.1 GCF_020515525.1 Rhodococcus yananensis | reverse complement strand
CCCTCGATCGAGTCACTCGATCGAGGGGTACGTTCGCTCAGGAGGGGCGAGCGGAAACCGCTGGAATGCGGGGGATTACAGACCGGGTCGCTTGCCGACGGTGAGGGTGACCTCGCCGGTGCCGGCGAAGAAGTCGTTACCCTTGTCGTCGACGACGATGAACGCGGGGAAGTCCTCGACCTCGATCTTCCAGACCGCCTCCATGCCGAGCTCCTCGTACTCGACGACCTGGACGTTCTTGATGCAGTCGAGTGCCAGGCGGGCGGCGGGGCCACCGATCGAGCCGAGGTAGAAGCCGCCGTGTGTGTGGCACGCGTCGGTGACCTGCTTCGACCGGTTGCCCTTCGCGAGCATCACCATCGAACCGCCCGCCGCCTGGAACTGTTCGACGTACGAGTCCATCCGGCCGGCGGTGGTCGGACCGAACGAACCGGACGCCAGGCCCTCGGGGGTCTTGGCGGGGCCGGCGTAGTAGACCGGGTGGTCGCGCAGGTACCGGGGCATCTCCTCGCCCGCGTCGAGCCGTTCCTTGATCTTCGCGTGCGCGATGTCGCGCGCGACCACCAGCGGCCCGGTCAGCGACAACCGGGTCTTGACAGGGTGCTTCGACAGCTCGGCGAGGATCTCCGGCATCGGCTTCGTCAGATCGATCTTGACGGCAGCTCCCTTGCCGGTGCCCGACACGCCGTCGGTCTCCGCGTCGAGTCGCTCGTCGGTGATCTCGGGGAGGAACTGTCCGGGGTTGAACTCGAGCTGCTCGAGGAACACACCCTCGGGGGTGATCTTCGCCTTGGCCTGACGATCCGCCGAGCACGACACGGCGATCGCGACCGGCAGCGACGCACCGTGCCGGGGCAGACGGACGACGCGGACGTCGTGGCAGAAGTACTTGCCGCCGAACTGCGCGCCGATTCCGATCTTCTGAGTGAGCTCGAAGACCTTCTTCTCGAGTTCGTGGTCGCGGAACCCGCGGCCGGTGATCGCGCCGTCGGTGGGCAGCTCGTCGAGGTAGTGCGCCGACGCATACTTCGCGGTCTTGAGCGCGAACTCCGCGGACGTGCCGCCGACGACGATCGCCAGATGGTAGGGCGGGCACGCGGCGGTGCCCAGCGACCGGATCTTGGCCTCGAGGAACTGCATCATCGAGTCGGGGTTCAGGATGGCCTTCGTCTCCTGGTACAGGTACGACTTGTTGGCCGATCCGCCGCCCTTGGCCATGAACAGGAACTTGTACGAGTTCTCGTGGCCCTTCGCGGTGTCCGCGTACAACTCGATCTGCGCGGGCAGATTGGAGCCGGTGTTCTTCTCGTCCCACATGGTGAGGGGGGCGTTCTGGGAGTAGCGCAGGTTCAGCCGGGTGTACGCGTCGTACACACCGCGTGCGATGGACTCCTCGTCGTCGCCGGGGGTGAGCACGTGCTGCCCGCGCTTGCCCATGACGATCGCGGTGCCGGTGTCCTGGCACATCGGCAGGACACCGGCGGCGGCGATGTTCGCGTTCTTCAGGAGATCCAGCGCGACGAACTTGTCGTTGTTCGATGCTTCCGGATCCTCGAGGATGCCTGCGAGCTGCTTCAGGTGATCGGTGCGCAGATAGTGCGAGATGTCGTGCAGCGCGGTCTCGGTGAGCAGGCGCAGCGCCTCGGGTTCGACCTTCAGGAAGGTGCGGCCGTCGGGTCCTTCGACGGTGGACACCCCCTCGCTGGTCAGCAGCCGATACTCGGTGGGGTCGTCCCCGATCGGCAGCAGGTCCTCGTAGAGGAAGTCGGCCATTGTCTCTCCTGAAAAAGGGCTGTGGGTCCGAAAACACAGTAGTGGCGGCGACGCAAGGCCTTGACAACGGGGGATGTGATCCGGCTCCCGACCCGTCTCGATGTGAGTCGTATCACGGAGGCTGCGGGGCGGATTCCGTACACTTGAACGGATGCCTCGCTCGAACACGCACTCCCAGATCACACCGGTCCGTACCCGTCGGATCGGCGGTGCCCTCGCGTGACCGTCGCAGAAGCCCAGCGGATCGTCCCGATCATCCGGCGTATCCCGCACTTCCACGCATGGATCGACCTCGCGGTCGTCGTCGCGGTGCTCGTCGCGACGAACCTCGTCGCGCACTTCACAACCGTATGGGCGTCGATCGCGACCGTGCCGGTCGCGGCAGGCATCCTGGTCGCGATCATGCGACAACGCGGCATGCGCTGGAGTGAGCTCGGATTGTCGCCGCGGCACTGGAAACGGGGCACGCTCTATTCCGTCGCGGCGATCGGGCTGGTCGCGCTCGTCGTCGGAATCGGTATCGCGTTGCCGTTCACCCGGCAGTTCTTCCTGTCCGAGCGGTACGCGACGGTGTCGGGTGCGCTCGTCGCATCGATGATCATCATCCCGTTGCAGACGGTGATCCCCGAGGAACTCGCCTTCCGCGGCGTCCTCCAGGGCAGCCTCGAACGGGTGTGGGGTGCCCGCGGGGTCTTCGCTGCGGGCTCGCTGTTGTTCGGGTTGTGGCACATCGCGTCGTCGCTCGGTCTGACGTCGGGCAACGCCGGACTGACCGCCTTCCTCGGTGCGGGACCGTGGGGGCAGATCCTCGGTATCGCCGGCGCCGTCGCCGCGACGGCCGCGGCCGGTTTCGTGTTCACCTGGTTGCGACGGCGCAGCGGAAGCATCCTCGCCCCGATCGCGTTGCACTGGTCGCTCAACGGCGCGGGTGCGCTGGCGGCCGCGCTGGTCTGGCACGTCACGGTGCGGTGAGAAGCCCGCGGTGATTTCCGATGGCGCTCGCGGTCTGCCTGCTCTTCGACGACAGCACCGATCGGATGCTGCGTCGATTGTGGCAGCGGCTCGAGGACGCCGGGATCGCCACGCTGCTCACCCACACGCACCGCAACCACGTCGCGCACCTGTCGTATGCGGTGCTGCGTGAGTACGATACCGACCGGGTCGCCGATGCTCTCGAAGCACTGCCCGACCACCCCGCGCACACCCTGACGTTCGACGCGGTCGGCCTGTTCCGCCGCGGGCGGGCGTCGCTCGTCCCAGCCCCGTCCGCGGACCTGCTGGCGCGGCAGGAGCGGGTCGTCCGCGTCGCCCAGGAGACTGGCGCGCAACTGCACCGGCACTATCGACCCGGACTCTGGACACCGCACTGCACGCTGAGTCCACGGGTGCGGCGCGAGGAGCTGCCGCGCCTGGTGTCCGAGGTGTACGACCTGCTGCCGGTCTCCGCGTCGGTGGTCGGCGCCGCGCTCGTCGACACGACGACCGGTGGGCGCCGCAGGCTGGTGACGCTTCCGTGAGCGTCACCCGGTGTCGTCAATCCTCGGGGTTCTCCACCCAGTGACCGTACGGTGGTGGCCCCTCGCTCTGGATCTGGATGCCGAACGACGCTGAGTGCTTCCACACGTATCCGTGCAGCACGTGTTCCTCGGACGTGGTGCTGTTGCTGACGACGACGTCGCCGCTGGGGCGCTGTTCGACGGCGAAGCCGTTGCCTCGGGCGTCGAGAACCCACCATTTCGCTGTGCTCATGACCGGTGCCTCCGCAAAGTGCTCGAAACCGCCTCCCGCAACGGTACCGTGACCCGGGTCACAACGGGAGGGTTCGCGGTCACCGCGCGCGGTATCCGGCCCTCGGATTCGCCACCCCCGCGTCGAGCGAATGTACCGCTTGATCGACTCATTCGAGTGAGCGATACATTCGCTCGGAATCGGGAGATCAGGTGCGGGGGATCCAGGTGCCGTGGAGGCCTGCGGGAACCCGGAGGGGCACGTGGATCTGCGCGACCGGGCCGGCGCCGGGATCATCGGCCGGCAGGATCACGAACCGGCTGGTCAGGTCGGCGCGGTCGGTTGCGAACGTTCCCCAGTAGCCCGCGCCGCCCGACGAACTCGGCAGGAAGCACGGCTCACCCACCGACAGTTCCGGGGCGCGCCACGTCGTCTCCGCGCCGTTGTCGACGTCGAACCAGCGCAGCGCGTCGGCGTCGCCCGCGACGAGGTCGGCGGTGCCGCTGCGGCCGATGGTCGCGACCGTGCGGTGCCGTCCGGTGACGGCACGGTCGTCGATGCGAGGGAATTCCATCGCCCCGTCGGCCGACGGGGCGCGGGTGACGCCCGTGTCGGTGATCACCGCGCGCTGCAGCGTCGACCTGTTCGGCTCGTCGACCTCGGCGAACCCACCCGGGTAGGTCCACTCGACGTAGTCGAGGACGACCGCACCGTCGTCCCGGTCGAACGCGTTGGCGGTATGCCACATCCAGAACGTATCGGTGGTGTGCCAGCGCACGGGCCCGCCGTCGCGGGGGATCAGTGCGATGCGGGTGCCGGAATCCGGATGCCAGGTCAGCGGGGATCCGCCGGAGAACAGTGCGCTCGGGTCGAACACGAGCGGTGCGAGAACCAGCACCGCGTAGCGGGAGGTCAGAGCCATGTCGTGGATCATCAGCGGGCGGTCGGCGCCGTCTACGGGTGTCGGTTCGCGGGTGACGGTTCCGTCGGCGGCGATCACCGCCCACGTCAGATAGGGCGCCTCGAAGACGTAGCAGAACACGACCATCTCGCCGGTCGCGGGATCGACCTTGGGATGCGCGGTGATCCCGACGGGCAATGCCCCGTCGAAGGTGTCGCGGGCGAGGGTTTCGAGGTCCGAGCCCAGTGTGTACGGCGGAGCGGACTCTGCGAGCGCGAACAGGGAACCCGCGTGCCGGATCACGTTGATGTCGGGTAGTTCGCGAATCGTGCCGGCCAGGTCGGGCCCGACCTCCTCGGCCGGTGGGAGGTACGGGTCGGTGATGCCCGCCCACAGTGCGCGACCGGCCCGCTCCTCCGCGACGACGCACGGGGTGCGCACGAAGCGGTTGGTGTACCGCAGTCCGTCGTCGCCGAGGTCGATCCGATGCACCATCGCGTCGCCGTCCAACGGGTACACGTACGTGCCGATCGGATCGAAGCGTGGATTGGGGCCGTTGCGCAGATAGGTGCCGTGCAGGTCGTCGGGAAGGACACCGTCGACGCGCAGACCCCGGACGTCCACCTCGTCGCGTTGCGGCGCGAACACCCCGCTCAGATGCGGGTGGTGGGCCGTGTCGACGGGCGGCGGGCGGTTCACGACGACCCCGCGGATCCGGTGTGCGATGCACGGTTCACGGTGATCATCGTAGGTGCGTGCCGGTGGTGCCCGGGCCCGAACGGGCGTGCCCGATCCGATAGGGTGGTCGGTGACGTGCAGGAAGCGGTCGGCGCAGGTGGCGGGCCGCGACGTTAGGGGAAGGTGTGCAGCGTCGGAACGTGGCCGGAGATCCCGTCGGAGACCCCACCGGCGATGAGATCGTGCTGCCGCCCTACACGGATCTGCTGTGGTCGACCCTGCAGTCGGTGATCGGCCTGGGCGGTTCCGGAGCCATCGAGGAGATCGACACGGCGGTCGTCGACCGCGAGGAGCTGTCGGCGGCGGCCCGGGCGGTCCTGCACGGTGAGGGTCCGGGCACCGAGATCGAATACCGGGTCGCGTGGGCGCGCACCTACCTCAAGGGGATGGGGCTGCTCGAGAACGCCCGCCGCGGTGTGTGGAGTGTGACCGAGCAGGGACGCACCGTGCGCGAATCCGAGATCAAGCCCATGTTGATGGCCTACACGGCGGAGAAGCGACGCAAGCGCACGGTGCGTGGATCCTCGTCCGGAGCGCAGGTGTTTCCGCTGGTCGCGGCGCCCGAGGATCCGGAGCTGTGGCGTGATCCGGTGCTCGCGGCGGTCGCGGACCTTCCGGCGGACGGATTCGAGCGGTTGGTCACCGTCGTTCTGAGGTCGACGGGATTCACGACACTGACGATCCCGGCGCCGGGGACGGTGTCCGTGGGTGACGACGCGGTGGAGGGCACCGGTGTGGTGCGGGTGTCGCTGCTGAGTTTCTCGGTGTTCTTCCGGTTCCTGCGCGGACGCGACCGGGTGGGTGCCGACGTGGTCCGGGAGTTCCGGGCCTCGATGGTGGGTCGCGGCGAGAAGGGTCTGCTCGTGTCCACCGGCTCGTTCACCGACGACGCCCGCGCCGAGGCGCACCGACACGGCGCACCGCCGATCGACCTCGTCGACGGTGAAGGGCTGTGCGACCTGCTCAAGGAACACGGACTGGGGGTGCGGACGTCGGTGCGCACCGTCGAGGACGTCGCGTTGGTCCCGGCGTTCTTCGCCGAACTCGCCGACCGCTGACGCACCGCGATCACATCGCACCTCGATTCGGGTGAATCGGGCCCGCCGCGCGATGTGGCGGATGTGACGGGCGGGATTGTGGTGCAATACCGGGTGGCCCGTCCGTCGCCGTACCGAATCGAGGCACCGCATGGCACTGACCCGTCGGGAAATACTGCGCTACAGCATGATCGGATCGGGTGTCGCGCTGGCATCCACCCTCGGCGCACCGGGTGTCGCCCAGGGGAGGGAGGTGCTCGGGACCATCGTCGACTATTCGGCGGCGGTGCCGTCACCCGCGTCCATCCGTGCGGCGGGGCACAGCGGGGCGATCCGCTACGTGTCGGATCGGCGGCCCGGTGCGGAATGGATGCGCGCCAAACCCTTGACCGCCGTCGAAGCCGACGCGCTCACAGACAGCGGGCTCGAGGTCGTGTCGTGCTACCAGTTCGGTAAGGGCGAGACCTCCGACTGGCTCGGTGGTTACGACGCCGGTCTCAAGCACGCGCGCCGCGGACTCGAACTGCACCGCGCCGCGGGTGGTCCGGACGACCGCCCGATCTACGCGTCGATCGACGACAACCCGACGTTCGTCCAGTTCACCACGCAGATCGCCCCGTACCTGCTGGCGTGGCAGGAGGTGGTGGGTCCGGAGAACACCGGGGTGTACGCGAACTCACCGACGATCGGGTGGGCGTCCGCGGTCGGTCTCGGCGCGTACTTCTGGCAGCACAACTGGGGAACCCCCGCCGGCCACGTGCATCCGCGTGCGAACCTGCACCAGGTGTCGGGCGGTGAGATCGACGGCATCGGCATCGACGTCAACCATGTGCTCACCTCCGACTACGGTCAGTGGTCGCTCAGCGCCCGATAGCGGATCGGCCGGTCACCGCGCCGATGTGTCGGCGACCGCCTCGAGCGGAGGTCGGGACCGGGGGATCATCGCGGTGAACACCAACGCCACCGCGGTCGCGGCAACCGCGATCAGGAAGGTGGCCCGGAACCCGGCGAGCGACGGGACCACTGCGTCGCCGATCCGGACCGTCATCGCGGCGAGCACCACGCCGACCACGGCGGCGGCGGACGACGTACCGATCGACCGCATGAGCGTGTTGAGGCTGTTCGCCGCCGCCGATTCGCTGAGCGGCACCGCCGACATGATCAGCGCCGGCATCGCCGCGTACGCGAGCCCGACGCCGGCCCCCACGAGCATCGCCGCGACGACGATGTGCCGGACCTCCGTGTGGAACCAGTACGCGAACAGGTAGCCCGCGCCGAGCGTGACCGCACCGCACGCGAGGGTCGTTCGTGCGCCGAATCGATCGGTGATGCGCGCGGACACCGGCGACAGCGACATCATCACCAGCCCGCTCGGGGCGAGCGCGATTCCCGCCATGAGCATGCTCTGCCCGAAGCCGTAACCGGTTTCGTGCGGGGCCATCAGCAACTGCGGGAACGCCAGCACGTTGGCGTACATCGCGAACCCGAGTGCGATGGACGCCGCGTTCGTCATGAGGACCGGCCGACGCCCGGACAACCGGACGTCGACGAGGGGCCGCGGCTGTCTCGACTCGAAGGACACCCAGCAGACGGCCACGACGACCGCCCCGGCCGACATACCGATCGTGACCGGGCTCGCCCACCCCCAGGTGCTGCCTTTGCTGACGGGCAGCAGCAGCAGGATCAACGCGACCGAGAGCAGGACGGCGCCGACGTAGTCGAATCGGCCCGGACGGCGCGCCTCCGACTCCGGAACGACCCACAGGGTCAGGACGATCCCGAGGACACCGATGACCGCCGACACCACGAAGAGCATGTGCCAGGTGGTGAGTTGAGCGATGCCCGCGGCGAAGGGAAGCCCGACGGATCCGCCGACGCCGAGCGTGGCACTGAGCGTCGCCATGGCGCCGGGCACACGCTGCGCCGGGAGTTCGTCGCGCAGTACCGCGATGGCCAGCGGGATGACACCGACCGCCGCTCCCTGGAGCGCGCGGCCGACGACGAGTGGGACGAGGCTCGTCGTCATCGCGCACACCACGGATCCCACGACCATCACGGCGAGGCTGCCCACGAGCATCCTGCGTTTGCCGTACATGTCGCCGAGACGGCCGCTGATGGGCGTGACGATCGCGCCCGCGAGGAGGGTCGCGGTGACCGCCCACGAAGTGCTCTCGGGGGTGGCGTCGAGCAGCACCGGCAACTGGGGCAGGAGCGGAACGATGAGCGTCTGCATGAGCGCCACACCGATGCCGCACAGGGCGAGGACCGGTACGAGCGCACGTGAGACCTGCCGGGTACGCGCGGTGGTCTCGGCGGTCATGGTTCCTTCTCGGTCCGCGCTCGTGAATCCGTTCGCGTGCGCAACGATCGACTGCTCGATCTGTCTAACACGCGGTCACGATGATCGGTCGTCCGATCCGCTCTGCGGGAGTGGTGTCGCCCGGTGAGCGGGACGACGCGTCCGCAGTGAATGGGACGACTCGTCCGCAGTGAATGGGACGACGCGTCCGCAGTGAATGGGACGACGCGTCCGCGGGCGAGCGGGAACTGCCCCGTGACGCGACGATGCCGCCGGAAACCGTCGTCGCGGCGGTCCGCCACAACCGCCCGGTGGTCACCGTGTCGCCACGGGCGAGGACCAGCGCATGGATCGCCCGGCTCACCCCTCAGGTGATGCGAGCCGGAACGAGATTCGAC
>NZ_JAIYEP010000117.1 GCF_020515525.1 Rhodococcus yananensis | reverse complement strand
TCTTCCGATCCCCGCCATCCGCAGTGGATGACGGGGGCGTCGTCGAGAGCTCCCCCGGCTGGACTCGAACCAGCAACCGTTCGATTAACAGTCGAATGCTCTGCCAATTGAGCTACAGGGGATTGTCCTGCTGCACCCGCGGTTTCCCCGGGTGCGTGGAAAACATTAGCGCCACACCCGCCGCTGCACCAAATCGCCTGCATGTGGGCATGTGGTGCCGCATCGGGCAGGATGGGAGAGTCGCAGGCACAGGCGGAAGGGACGACACAGTGTTCGGATTGTTGGTCGGGGTCGCAGCGGGGTACGTACTCGGCACCCGAGCGGGGCGCGCGCGGTACGAGCAGATCAGCAAGACCGCGAAGGCGGTCGCAGCCAGCCCCGTCACCCACAAGGCCATCGAGGTGGGGCGGCAGAAGCTGTCGGACGCGTTGAACCCGCAACCGAAGCTCGAACCGATGAAGCCGATCGACGAGACCACCACGATCATGGTGCCCCGCGATCAGCTCCAGAAGTAACCGTTCAGCCGGCCAGGCCGTCGCCGTTCGCATCGCCGATGGCCTGGTCGAGCAGACTGCGGCGGTACTGCTCGAGCGCCACGAGGTCGCCGAGCAAGGCATGGAACTCGTCGGATTCGGTGGCCGGTGAGATCCGCTGCAGCTTCGATTTGAGCTCGGCGACCTGCTCGCCCACCCACACCTCCTGCAGCCGGGCGAGAACACCCCCGATGTAGCGGGGCATCCGCTCCTCCTCCGCGGGCAGCGGTTCGACGGCCAGTTCCATCACCAGCGAATGCGCGACCGGATCATCGGCGGCGCGACCCACCGCGTCGACCCATTCGGCACCGCCGAGTCCCGAACCGGCACCACCTGCGCGAGCGACGGCCTCCCGCACCGCCGCGTACGCGGGATCGGTGAACGTCTCCCCCGGCAGCGAATCGAAGACCGGGCCCGCGATCGCCGGGTACTGCAGGGCCGCTTTGAGGGCGTCCCGCTGCGGCCACAGGACCGGGTCCTTCGGGCGTGGCCGCCGCAGCACCGTCGCGGTCTCCGCCGACCCCGCCCCCTTGTTCCGGGCCGGCGCGGTGGCCGCGGTCCCACGCCGCGATTCCTCCTGTACCCGCCGCCGCACGGTGGGAATATCGTCCCAGCCCACCCAGTGGGCGAGTTGGACCGCGTAGTTGTCCCGCAACGTGCGGTCCTTGATCTTCGCGACCACCGGCACACACCGTCGCAGCGCCTCCACCCGCCCCTCGGCGGTGTCGAGGTCGTGCTGGGCGAGGATCGACGTGACGACGAATTCGAACATCGGAGTGCGGCGGGCCACGAGATCACGCACGGCGGCATCGCCGGATTCCTGCCGCAACTCACACGGATCCATGCCCTGTGGAGCGATCGCGACGAACGTCTTCGCCGCCGTCTTCTGGTCCCCCTCGAACGCCTTCATCGCGGCGGCGCGACCGGCGTCGTCGCCGTCGAACGTGTAGATGACCTCGCCCCGGAAGTAGCTGTCGTCCATCAGCAGCCGTCGCAGCATCGCGAGATGCTCGTCCCCGAACGCGGTTCCGCAGGCGGCCACCGCGGTCTTCACCCCGGCCAGGTGCATGGCCATCACATCCGTGTACCCCTCGACGATCACCGCCTGATGCGACTTCGCGATCTCCCGCTTCGCGAGATCCAGGCCGAAGAGCACCTGGGACTTCTTGTACAGCACCGTTTCCGGCGTGTTCATGTACTTGGCGGTGATGGTGTCGTCGTCGTGGATGCGCCGCGCGCCGAATCCGATGACGTCGCCGGACAGATTGCGGATGGGCCACAGCAACCGGCGGTGGAACCGATCGATCGGTCCGCGCCGCCCCTGCCGCGACAACCCTGCCGCTTCGAGTTCGGCGAACTCGAAGCCGCGCCGGAACAGATGCTTGGTGAGGCCGTCCCACCCGGCCGGGGCATATCCGCAGCCGAAGGCCTCCGCGGCCGACCGGTCGAAGTTGCGCTCGGTGAGGTAGTCGCGGGCCGCCCGCGCCTCGGGTGTGGCGAGTTGCTCGGCGTAGAACTCCTGCGCGGCTGCATTCGCGGCGACGAGCCGCGCGCGGGTTCCCCGGTCGCGTTGCACCGACGGTCCCCCGCCCTCGTAGTTGAGGGTGTAGCCAACGCTCTCGGCGAGTTGTTCCACGGCCTCGACGAAGCTGATGTGCTCGATCTTCTGCAGGAAGGAGTAGACGTCGCCGCCCTCACCGCACCCGAAGCAGTGGAAGTGCCCGTGGTTGGGACGGACGTGGAACGACGGGGACTTCTCGTCGTGGAACGGGCACAGTCCCTTCAACGAGTCGGCGCCGCCCCGCTTGAGAGCCACGTAGTCACCGACGACGTCCTCGATGCGCACGCGGTCGCGGACGGCCGCGATGTCCCTGTCTGAAATGCGTCCGGCCACGCCCACGAGTCTAGGTCGTCCTCCGGAACCGACCCGGTGTGCCGTCAGACACCCAGGGTTCCGGTGTCGATGGCGCGGTCGATGCGTTCGATTCTGGACTCGGTGCACGAGGCGATCTGGTCGACGACCACCCGAACCCGGGCGGCATCGTCGGCGGAACGTTTCCACGCGGCCGCGAACATCGGGTCGAGCCCGTTCGGCGCCGTGCTCAGCAGGAGCCGGGCGACGCGGTGGATCCGTTCCCGCTGCGCTTCCTGACGCGCACGGTGCGACCGATCGGACATGACGAACTGCAACGCCATCGTCTTGAGCAGCGCCACCTCCGCTGCGACCACCGGCGGCACGACGAGATCCTGGTCGAATCGGGTGACCGGGTCGCCGCCGGTGACGTCGAGGGTCGCCCCGATCGCGGCGGTCGCGTACCTGCCGACGAGTTCGCTGGTGAGGCGTTTGAGCGCTACGGAACACGCGAGGGTTCCGTCGTAGGTTCCGACGGCGGCGACGACCGGCATCGTGTGCAGGCGTTCGGCGGCCTCGACGAGGTCGGCCGGGTCGAGGCCGGCGAACTCGCGCATCCCGAGCGCGATCAGGCCCGACACTGCATCGGCGTCGCCGAGGACCCTCAGGTCGATCCGTCCGTCGGTGACGCCGTCCTCGACGTCGTGCACCGAGTAGGCGACGTCGTCGGACCAGTCCATGATCTGCGCTTCGAGGCTTCGTCTCCGGCCGGGCGCACCGTCGCGGATCCACGCCAGTTCGTCGGCGTCGTCGTCGTACGCGCCGAACTTCGCGCCGGGAGCGGGACGGATCCACGGGTACTTGAGGGTGGCGTCGAGCGAAGCGCGGGTCAGGTTCAGGCCGGCGCTCGTGCCGTCGGGGTAGAGCACCTTCGGTTCGAGACTCGTCAGGATCCGCAGGTTCTGTGCGTTGCCCTCGAATCCACCGCAGGGCGCCGCGACCTCGTCGAGGGCACGTTCACCGTTGTGCCCGTACGGGGGGTGCCCGATGTCGTGGGCGAGCCCGGCGAGGTCGACGACGTCCGGGTCGGCGCCGAGCCCTTCCGCGATGCTGCGTCCGATCTGGGCGACCTCGATCGAGTGGGTGAGCCGGGTGCGCGGGGTGTCGCCGTCGCGGGGGCCGACCACCTGGGTCTTGTCGGCGAGTCGGCGCAGCGCCGCGCTGTGCTGGACCCGCGCGCGGTCGCGCGCGAACGCCGAACGCATGGTGGCGGCGCCGGTGGTGCCGTCGAGCGCGGCCCGTTTCGGCGTCTCCGTGACGCGGCGTTCGAGATCGGGTTCGCTGTAGCCGTGCATCGGACCGTCCTTCGCCGAACGAATCGGGGTCACTGATCTGCTGTATACGGGAAATCGGCCGAGTGGTGGGCGATCTGGTACCAGATCAGCGCGGCGGTCTCGCGGGCGATGCCGTGCAGTTGGGATTCGCGGGTGAACACGGCGGGCCCCTGGCGGGTCGGGGCCGTCCAGGCGTCGAGTCCCGCGTCGCGCGCCATCGTGCGGGTGCGCAGGGAATGCCACGGGTCGCTCACCAGGACCGCCGAGGTGAGGCCGCGTTCGCCCATTTCCCGGCTGACCGCTTCGACGCTGAGCAGGGTGTCCGAGCCCTCCTCGACCGCCACGATCGCGTCGGCAGGTACGCCGGCGGACACGAGATAGTTCTTGCCCGATGCCGCCTCGGTGAACAGGTCGCCTTCCTGTTTGCCCCCGACGGTGACGATCACATCGGAGACACCGGCCTCGTACAGTTTGCGGGCCTGTTCGAGGCGGGCCTCGAACACGGGGGTGGGGGTGCCCGCGTACTGGGCGGCGCCGAGCACCACGATGGCGTCGGCGGGGGTGCGGTCGTCGATGCGCGCGACCTGCCAGACGCGGACGGCCGTGCCGCCCACGATGAGAATCGCCGCGAGGACGAGTCCGGCGAGGAGTCGCCGGCACCAGCGCGCCAGCCGCGCACCGACGCTGCGCCGTTCCTCGTCGAGGATCGCTGCGGTGCCGGGGCGGCGGGATGCGGTACTCACCTTCCCGATTCTGCCAGTGCGCTCGCCGGTTCACCGTCGTGGACGCGCCGAGGCGCCGGCCGCCGGCGCCCTGACCGGGGCGAACGGCGCTCCGGTCCTGGCCGGGCCCCGTGCTCCACTAGATTCGATCCCATGCCACACGTATCGGACGCGCCCCGCCCGCGCACGAACGCCACGTTCCCGTTGATCACCGTCTTCCTGGCTGTCGCCGTGTGGCTGCTCGCACCCGCGCTCGCGTCCGCGGAGCAGCCGTCGCGACTCCCGCAACCGATCACCGACACCGCGGGCGTGCTGAGCACCGACGACGTCGCGAGGATCCAGGACGCGACGAACGCCCTGTACGACGAGCATCGGGTGCAGTTGTGGGTGACGTACGTGGCGACGTTCGACGGATACGACCGTGACGCCTGGGTGAGGACGGCCGCGCAGGCCAGCGGATTCGGTTCGGACACGGCTCTGCTCGCCGTCGCCACCGACGACCGGGACTTCGCGCTGTGGACACCCGACGGATCCGAGATCAGTGCATCGGAGCGTGACCGGATCGCGACGAACGACATCACGCCGCCGCTGCGCACGAACCTGTGGGCGGACGCCGCGGTGGCCGCGGCCGACGGACTCGGCGATGCCCTGGCTCCGTCGAGCGCGCCGGTGACGACGCTGCTCGTCGGTGGCGGCGTGATCGCGGCCGGCGCGGGCGGCGTGTACCTGTACACGCGGCGATCACGGTCCAAGCGCGCGCAGGCCGGGGCAGCGCAGGCCGAGCAGATCGACCCGAGCGACGTCGATGCATTGCGCCGGCTCCCGATCGAGGGGTTGGAACTGCACGCGCAGAAGGTGCTGGTGGAGACCGACAACGCGGTGCGGTCCAGCGCGGAGGCACTGGAACTGGCGCGCGGCGAGTTCGGTGACAATGCGGTCGCACCGTTCGATCGAGCGCACCGGGAGGCCCGGGCGGCTCTCGCGGCGGCGTTCTCGATCCGGCAGCGCCTCGACGACGACATTCCGGAGACCCCGGCGCAGCAGCGGGACCTGCTGGTGCAACTCATCTCGTCGTGCGGGCAGGCCGATCGTGAGCTCGACGCCCAGATCGATGCCTTCGATGCGATGCGTAATCTGCTGCTGGACGCCCCGAAACGACTCGATGCCCTCACGCAGCGGGCGATCGGGGTGCGCGCCCGCCTGCCACATGCGGAGCAGGCGCTTGCGGCGTTGCGGTCGGAGTTCCCCGCGGATGCTCTGGCACCGGTCGCGGACAACGTGGTGCTGGCGCAGGAGGAGGTGACGTTCGCGGAGAAGTCCGTCGACGAGGGACGGACCGCCGCGGCGCGCCCGGTCGGCGAGCAGGGCGATGCGGTACGTGCGATCCGGGAGGCCGAGGGCGCACTCGGTCATGCGACGAGCCTGCTCGACGCCCTCGAGCACGCCGCGGACGACATCCGCCATGCGATCGCGACGCTGCCGGCGGCCATGGCGGACGCCGAGGAGGGTATCGCCGATGCCGTCGCGCTGGGCGACGCCGGTGGCGCCGAACTGATCGAGGCCCGCAGAGCCGCGCAGGACGCGCTCGAGCAGGCGCGGGCGCAGCAGCACACCGATCCGCTGGGCAGTTTCACTCGTGTGGTGGAGACCGATGCGCGTCTCGATGCGGTGCGTGAGCAGACACATCAGGCCCGGGAGGAGGAGGCGCGCGCCCGTCAGCGACTGCAACAGGATCTGACGGCGGCGCGGTCGCAGGTGACGGCGGCGGCCGATTTCATCGCGACGCGACGCGGGGTCGTCGGCGCGGAGGCCCGGACCCGGCTGTCGGAGGCGCAGCGTCACCTGCAGGCCGCCGATCACGCCGCGGAGTCCGAGCCGGCGGTGGCCCTGCAGCACGCGCGGGCCGCCGCGGCGTTCGCGGCGCAGGCGTTGAGGTCGGCCCAGAAGGATGTGCGCCGGTGGGAGGATCGACAGCGCCCGCCGCGCGGCGGTTCGTCGGGTGGCAACGTCGCCGGTGCCGTCCTCGGCGGCATCCTGATCAACAGTGTCCTCAACAGCGGCCGAGGCGGCGGATTCGGTGGTGGCGGATTCGGTGGTGGCGGATTCGGTGGTGGCGGGGGTGGTTTCGGGGGCTCCAGCGGCGGCCGGTTCTGATCCGGCGTCAGCCGAGAGAGTCGGCGAGCGAGAGCAGATGCTCGCGACTGCGCTGCGCTGCCGCGGCGCTGTCGCGGTCGGCGACGGCGTCGGCCAGCGCGGCGTGCACGTCCTGATCGACATCGCTGCCGAACTCCCCTCGGAGCCGAAGCATGTCGATCATGGCCTGCCGGAGACGCGGGGTGAAACCGTCGAACAGGTCGACGAGGATCGGATTGTGGGCGGCGACGACGATGCTGCGGTGGAAGGCCGTGTCCGCGTCGACGTGCCCGTCGACGGTTTCCCGGGTTCGTTCCCGTTCGGCGAGTGCACGTCGGATCACCCGTAGGTCTGCCGGGGTGCGCCGGGCCGCGGCGAGCGCTGCCGCTTCCGTCTCGATGGCGACCCGCGCCTCGACGACCGCACGGATGTCGGCGCGGCGCACCGATTCGTCCCAGTCGTCGCGCACGTCGAGCGCCGCGACGAACACGCCCGCACCCTGTCGCGTCGTGAGCACACCGCGACCGGCCAATTGACGGATGGCTTCGCGCACGGTGGACCGCCCCACCCCGAGTTGCGGCGCGAGCGTGGTCTCACCGGGGAGTTTCCCGCCGAGTTCCCACTCCCCTTCCCGGATCCGCGTCAACAACAGTTCTGCCGCCTGATCCGCCAACGGAACCTTCTGCACCTGGGCCATTCCCGCCCTACCTCTCTACTTGTCTGAGGAGTTGTGCTATCTTTCTCCTCGTGTGCGCCAGCGGATTCCTTCTCCTTCGCCGCCACGACGGGACGTAGTTCGACCGGCTCCCGTCGTGGGGTTCGATCATGCCGGTCGCCGACCGAACGACGAGGAACATCCACCGTGTCCACTTCCGCCTTCCCCAGTATCGCCACTCCCGCGGGAGCCATACCCGACGCCGCCCCACACTGGAACCGGCAGCGTCACTCGCAGATGCCCGCCCACCGCTACCGGGACGTCTTCACCCGCGTCGAGGTCCCCGACATCGACCGTGCGTGGCCCGACCGCCGCATCACCGAGGCGCCCCTGTGGGTGCCCGTCGATCTGCGCGACGGCAACCAGGCGCTCGCCGAGCCGATGGACCCGCACCGCAAGCGCCGCTTCTTCGAGCTCATGGTCGCCATGGGCTACAAGGAGATCGAGGTCGGCTACCCGTCCGCGTCGCGCACCGACTTCGAATTCGTACGGCTCATCGCCGAGAGCGATCTCGCCCCCGACGACGTCACGCTCGTGGTGTTCACCCCCGCCCGACGAGACCTGATCGAGCGGACCGTCGACTCCGTCCGCGGCATCACGAACCCGGTCGTCGTCCATCTCTATACGGCGACGGCACCGACCTGGCGCGAGGTGGTCCTCGGCCACGAGCGTGCCGCACTGACCGACCTGATCCTCTCCGGTGGCCGCGACGTGCTCGAGCTCACCGCCGGACTACCGAATGTGCGCTTCGAGTTCTCGCCGGAGGTCTTCAACCTGACCGAACCCGACTACGCGCTGGAGATCTGCGACGCGATGACCGGGCTGTGGGAGGCGTCGCCCGACCGACCGGTGATCGTCAATCTGCCCGCCACCGTCGAGGTGGCGACCCCCAACGTGTACGCCGACCAGATCGAGTACATGCACAAGAACCTGTCGCGGCGCGACGGTGTGATCCTGTCGGTGCATCCGCACAACGATCGCGGTACGGGAATCGCGTGCGCCGAACTGGCGGTCCTCGCCGGCGCCCAGCGCGTGGAAGGCTGCCTGTTCGGCAACGGCGAACGCACCGGCAACGTGGACATCGTGACGCTCGCCCTGAATCTGTTCGCGCAGGGCGTGGATCCGATGATCGACTTCTCCGACATCGACGAGATCCGGCGCACGGTCGAGCACTGCAACCGCATCGACGTCCATCCCCGCCACCCCTACGCCGGCGAGCTCGTGCACACCGCGTTCAGCGGCACACACCAGGACGCGATCCGCAAGGGTTTCGCCGAACACCGCGCCCGCGCGGACACCGAAGACCGCGCCGAGCGCGACGTCGACTGGCGTGTGCCGTATCTGCCCGTCGACCCCGCCGATCTGGGTCGCACCTACGAAGCGGTCATCCGCGTCAACTCGCAGTCCGGTAAGGGCGGTATCGCCTACGTGCTGGAAACCGAGTTCGGCATCGACCTGCCCCGCGACGCGCAGATCGAACTCGCCCGGCACGTCCAGGATCACGCCGACCGCACCGGAACGGAGGTGTCCGCGCACGAGTTGCGCGAACTGTTCGAACGGTCCCGAGCCCGACTCTGATCCGCCCCCTCCCCCGTGCGCGCTTCTGGTAGTGGGTACTACCAGAAGCG
>NZ_JAIYEP010000116.1 GCF_020515525.1 Rhodococcus yananensis | reverse complement strand
GTCGGTGCGCCCGAGAGGGGTCGGGCGCACCGACGACCCTTCCGACGTTCCTTCCCGAAAGGACCCCGACCATGACGAACGAGAACGAGAACAGGCCGACTCCGGCGGGTTGGTATCCGAGCCCGGATGGCGGGCAGCGCTACTGGGACGGTGCGGCGTGGTTGGGTCTGCCGGCTCCCGACACCGTCGTGAAGCGCCGGATCCGCTGGAAGCCGATCATCGTGACGCTCGTGGTGCTGGTCCTCGCGGGCGTCGGGGGGACGGTGGCGTGGAAGGTGAACCACGACGCGCAGGTCGCCGCGCAGGTGGAAGCGCAGGAGGAGGCGGCGCAGCGCGAAGCCGATCGCCTCGCGGCCGAGCGGGCCGCGCAGCAGCAGCGCGACGACGCCGAACGCGCCATGCGTGAGCTGACAGTCACGAACATCGAATCGAGCGTCGAGGAGATGGCGAACGAACACATGAACAAGGGCATGTTCGACGGCCCGGTGCTGAGCGTGACGTGTTCACCGGTCAACGGAGGGTCCACGGACGACCTGACCGAAACCACCACGGTCTTCGAGTGTTTCGTCGGCACCGAAGAAGTCGGCGACGGCCGGATGCGCGGTTACAAGTACCACGCGACGATGAACTGGTCGAGCGGTGAGTACACCTACGGGTTCGGCGCGCCGTAGCTACCGGGACGGTGGGGCGGATGGCGCAGGGGGCCGTCCGCCCCACCGTCGTGCCCCAGCGTAGTTCGCGGAGCACGGTTCTGTCTCACAGAGCTTCCATTGCGGCTGTGATGTACGCTTCGGCGTCGAAGTCGTCGAGCAACGATCGCTGCACGATGAAGCCCTGGACCACCCCCAGGACGACGGGTGCGTATCCGGCCGCCCAGGCTTCGACGTCGGTCACCCCCGCGGGTCGCGCGTCCGGGTCGGCGTCCACCCACGCGACCAGTGCGTCGGCGACGACGCCGAGCAGTCGCCCGAGGACGGTGTGGGCGAGGTCGCGGATCTCGGGGTCGACGGTCGCTTCGGCCCACACCTGCAGGATCGCCGTGCCGAACTCGGAACCCACGACGGGCTGCAGGCTCTCGGTGATCGTCCTCATGATGCTCGCAGCGATGTCGCCCGGCCCGTGTACGTCCGCGGACGCGATACCGGAGACCAGCGCGGTCTGCCGATCGCCGAGGACGTGGTCGGCGACCGCGACGAGCAACTGTTGTTTGCCGCTGAAGTACCCGTAGATGGCGCCGGCCGACAGCCCGGATTCGGCGATGATCTCGGCCATCGACGTGCGTTGATAGCCCGTGCGGGTGAAGCACCGCAGGGCGGCGGAGACGATTTCCGCCCTTCGTGCCTCCCGATGCGCCTCGCTCACCCTCGGCACGACGTTCCTCCTGTGCACACACCGTTGTTGACAGGCCACTCTATCCGAATCATTATAAAGAACGAACATTCCTTTTTAATGAGAGTGAGCCCATGAACGCCACCGCACCGGCGACCGGCCCGTCGCCGCTCATCCGCGCCGTGGCGCTGGCCGCGGGCGCCGCCGTGTCATCGTCGGCGTCGTCCTCCTCGCGTTCGCGTGGCCCGCCGTCACCTCCGAGCCGCGCGGCCTCCCCGTCGGCGTCGTCGGGCCCGACGCCTCGGTCGCTCAGGCCACCGGCATGCTCGAAGCGCAGTCGGGCGACGCACTGTCCCTCACCGGAGAAGACAGCCGCGACGCCGCCGTCGCAGCCATCGAACGACGCGAGATCTACGGCGCACTCGTCCTCGGCGACACCCCCACCGACATGCCCGAGGTGCTCGTCGCGACCGCAGCGAACGCCCAGGTCGCACAGATGCTGCAGGGCATCGCCGCGGGCATGGAACAACAGATCGACACGCAGCTGCGCGCCGCCACCGAAGCATCGATCGCGCAACGCGTCTCCGATCCCGCAACCGCCCCGACCGAGTTCACGATCCCGCACGCCGAGGTGACGGTGACCGACGTCGTACCGCTCTCGGACTCCGACCCGCGCGGCGCCAAGCTGGCCACCGCCGCGTTCCCCCTCGTCCTCGGTGGCATGGCGGGTGCCGTCCTCATCTCGTTCGGCGTTGCCCGCGCGGCGCACCGCATCGTGGCACTGCTGGTGTACGCGGGGGCCGGTGGCCTACTGCTCGGTGCCATCCTCCAGGGCATGTTCGGTGCGCTGCAGGGCAACTACTGGACGAACGCCGTGGCGATCGGGCTGGCGCTCGCGGCGATCACCGCACCCATCGTCGGTCTGCGCAGCCTGCTCGGCCCTCCCGGTCTCGGTGTGGGCGCGGTGGTGATGATGCTCGTCGCCAACCCCATCTCGGCGGCCACCATGCCCGTCGAGTTCCTCCTCGCCCCGTGGGGTGCCGTCGGGCAGTGGTTCCCGCCGGGGGCCGGCGCGACCCTACTGAGGCAACTGTCGTACTTCCCGGACGCGAGCACCGCCTTCCCCTGGACCGTGCTGGCCACGTGGACCGCGGTCGGCGTGCTGCTCACCGGCGTCGCCGTCGCACGCGAACGGAAGACGATCGAGTCGGACTCCCCCACCGACGATCCGGAACTCGTGACGGCCGACTGAACGGCTCAGGCTCCGCCCAACCTCGCGAGCACCCGGCCGGCCATGTGCTGCATCCCCCGCGCCGTCGGATGCAGCGGCCGGGCCTCCGACAGTGAAACGCGCCCGGCGAACCACCGGTCCTCGGGTGCGGCGCACGCGTCGTGCCCTGCCGCGCCCGACGCGACGTCGACGAATTCGGCGCCCGCGCCGCCCGCCGCACCGGCGAGCACCCTGTTCAGCCGCCCGAAGAACGCGGTGATCCACCCGGCGTCGGCGTCACCGACAGGCAGATTCGGCCAGCATCCGCGCCCGTCGTAGATCCCTCCGTGACCGACGAGCACGACCCGTGCGCCCGGTGCCTTGCGTTTGATCGCCGCGAGGGCCGCGGACACCTTCGGCCCCAGACCGTCCAGGGCGGCGGTGACACGCGCCGCGAGCGCCGGATCGTCGCGGCAGCCGGCATCGGCGCCCGGCGCCTCGGTGTAGCAGGCCGACACCAATCCGCTCCACCGGATGTCGTTGCCTCCGATGCTGACCGTCACCAGCGTCGTGTCGGCGGGCAGCGCATCGATCTGCGGCACCATCGGCCCCGTGAACGTCTGCTGCGGGGTGCTCGTGAGGTGGTCGGTGCGGGCGCCGGTGCACGACAGATTCGTGAACGACGCCGCTTGCAACGACTCCGCGACGAGTGCCGGGTAGCCGAGGACCGAACGACCACATCCGTTGAGCGCCGCCGTCGGATCGAGATAAGGCCCGGCCGCCCGCGAATCCCCCAGCGCGGCATACCTGATCGCGGTGTCGGCGCTCCCCACCGATCCCGGGACCACAACGGCCGCGAGGGCGATACCCGCCACCACCGCAACTCTCGACGCGACCCGCAGCCTCCCCGTGACGCCCATGATCAGCAGTATCGAACAGGACGTCGGCCGCGTCTCGCCGATCGCCGATGTTCCCGACCGCGCCCGCACTGCCCGTTCGCGTGGTATAGCAACCCGTTTGCGTCGCCGACCGAGCGAGTCGGTGCAGCCCGATCCGATCGAAATGCACTTCGACGAGCGCACATTCAGTGCGGTCCTGTCAGCGGCAACCGCTGTACTCGTCGTCCTTGACCACCGACAGCAACGCATCGCCTTCACCGAAGAGCGCCCCCGGCGCGGGGGTCTGCTCGACGACCACCCAGTTGCGATCCCACACCTGCGCGCGACCGGCACCGCTCGCGTCGACGCTCCGCGAGTAGAAGACCCCGCTCGCCTGGATGGCGTCCTGCGCGGCCTGAAGATCCATGCACACCACGTCGGGCATCACCGCGCTCGGCGCGACCGTCTGCGACGGTGATGCGGCCGCAGCCGCCACGCTCGTGACGGGGGTGGTGGTGACGCTCGACGCGGGGGCGGCCGTCCGCGCGGTGGTCGCGGCGGTGGTCGGCGTGGGAGCGGCGGTGGACTGCGAGGTGCGCGCCGCCGTCTGCGGGGTGGTGCTCGCGGTGTCGTCGGCGGCCGGGTCCAGCCCGTCGGAGATGTCGGTGACGATCCCGATGACCACGAACGCCGCCGCGAGCGCCGCGGCGATCACCACGCCGCGCCGCATCTTCGACGGCGGCGTCGGCGGGGGCGGAGGTGCGAACGCGGCCGGGTCGCCCGCCAGGTACGCGCGGTGCCCGGCATCGGCGCGGGCCGCGAGCGCATCGTGTTCGGCTTTCGCCCGCGCGCGGCGATCGCGCAGCGGCTTCCCGATCGCGAGGTACACCAGGATCACCGTGAACACCAGCTGCACCACGACCTGCTCGGCGGTACCGTTGATCAGGGCGACGATCGCCAGCCACAGGGTGATGCCCGCCAACATCCCCGCCAGGATCCTCAGGTACGGGACGATGGGCTTCATGTTTTCCTCCGGCGATCAGCACGACCTCCGCGCCGACGGGCGCGTTCATGCCTGAAATCGGAGGGCGTGACCCGATCGTTACCGGCTGTGGTCGAGATCGGTCGGGGGCACGGGCCGGAGGAGTTCCGGGCCGTTGTTGCGCGGCGAGTTCACCGCGGTACCCACTTCGTACGTCTCGAGGTGCGGCTCGGGGATCGAGTTCAAGAGGGCGTCGACATCGTCGCGGTCGGTGAGCGTCGGGTCGAGCCAGGGATCGATGAACGTGGCGGGCAGCAGCACCGGGGATCGGTCGTGGATCTGCCCGGCCGCGTCGGTCGCCGGTCTCGTCAGGACGGTGCACGTCCACAACCACCTGCCGGGATCGTCGTCGGGACGCTCCCGGTCGGGCCACAGTTCGTACAGGCCCGCCATCGCGACCGGTGCGTCTGCGTGGAGGAAGAACGGGATCTTCTTGCCGTCTTCGGTTTTCGTCCACTCGTAGTAGCCGTCGGCCGGCAGGATGCAGCGGCGGCGTGAGGCCGCCGCCTTGAACGCCGGTTTGCCGGTGATCGTCTCGGAGCGGGCGTTGATCAGCCGCGACCCGATCTTCGGGTCCTTCGCCCACGACGGAACCAGCCCCCACTTGACGGTGCTGTTGACCTGGCGCACGGGAGCAGCGTCCGGCTCGCCGCGGGGTGCGCGTTCGAGGACCACGTTGACCTGCTGGGTCGGGGCGATGTTGTACGACGGCGGGAGTTCGTCGCCCACCGTCGCCACGGCGTCGTACGCCGCGAGCAGGTCGTCGCGGGTGCTGCTGCTGGCATACCGACCACACACGGCGCCACTCCCGTCCGTTCGAGGTACACCACGGACGATATCCCCGACCACCGACACGCACCGCGAAGCGTGCGGCCCGATCTTCTACCGCACGATCCCTGCCGCCCGTGCCGCACGCAACCAGTCGGGAAACTCACTGAGCAGACGGCGGTAGAGCTCGGCGTCGCTGATCTTGCGGATGTCGTCGACGCTGAAGAACCCGGCGTTGTCGACGACGCGACCGCCCATCGTGTCGAGGCGTTCGAGGACCCCGTAGTTCGCTTTGCCGAGTCCGACGAACTGCCAGAACGCGGGCAGCCCGGACGCCTCCTTCATGAGGTCGCTGATCTGCTTCCTCTGGTGGAATCCGCCGTCGGTGAAGAACAGGACGAGTGTCGGCAGCGAAGCGCCCGCGGTCAGGGACGAGAGGATCTCACCCATGATGGGCAGTTCGTCGTTGATCGCGCCGAGGGGCCCGTAGTCGATGCCGCCGTGCACGCCGTTCAGGTGCAGGAACGTCGACGACCACGCCTCCACTTCGTGCACGGTGATGTCGGGCAGCCGCGCGTACGACTTCGCGTACAGGTAGGGCTCGAGGGTGCCGTCGTCGTCGACCTGCACGGCGATCGGCACCATGCGTTCGACGACCTCGTGGATGAGCTTCTTCGAGTACTGCCGGCGCATGCTGCCGGTCTTGTCGATGACGAGGACGACGCGCGCCCGCACCCCGGGTGCGCCCTTGTCGAGGAGGACCTTCGCGACCTCGCGTTTGCGCAGGTCCAGTTTCTGGCGCTTCTCGAGGGAGAGTTTCTCTTCGCCCGCGACGGTGCGGACACCGTCCGGAGCGGCGGGAGCGGCGGGAGCCGGTGCTGGTGCTGGTGCTGGTGCTGGTGCTGGTGCTGGTGCGTCGTCGACCTGCACTCCGTGTTCGGTGACGAGCGCGGACAGTCCCGCGTCCCAGCCCGCGGAGACGTTGCGAACCTTCCAGTCGCCGTTGCGCCGGTAGATCTCGAGGAGCACCGCGGCCCGTTCGGTGGTGAGGTCGACGGCGCGGGCCGTTGCCGCGCCCGCCGGATGCGCGACGTCGACTCCCAGATCGTGCACGGCGGCAAGACTTCCCGAAACACTGTCGTCGAGGGCCACGGCGATCGACAGTCGTTCGATCGCGGGCGGGACGGCGGTGAGGTCGATGGCGACGCGGTCGGCGGCGAGCAGACGTACGGCCCCTTCGGGTGAGGCCGGCTGGTTGAAGAACACGAAGTCGCTGTCGCCGCGAACCTTGCCGTCGGCGCCGAGTTGGAACACCATCAGATCGACGGTGCCCTGTTTCGCGCCCGACACCGACGCCGTGACGGATCCGGTTCCGATGGTGGTGTTCTGTCCACGCGCAAGCTCTGTCATGCTGACCTCGGCCGTGGGGCCTGTTCCTTTCGTCCGGTTGCTCGACTGCACTCTTCCACGTCTCGGCGATGCCCGCACAGGGCGAACAGCCGTTCGAGTTGACGGCCATCGGTGCACGTGAGACCATCCCAGAACCGACCTGATTACAGGTCGACCCCGGCAGGTGCGCCAACACCGAACCGGGGTCTGGGCACACGACAGAACAGGACCTGTCATGCACCGTACGGTGGAGTCTATCCACACGCCCCCAGGGGGCGCCCCTCCCGGTTCGGCTGTTCCCGCCGACCCCCTCCTTCTCACCCCACCGGGGTTTCTGCTGACGTCCTGACCTTGTGCAGCCTCCCGACCAGTCCGGTCGAGGGGCTCGAGGTGTTTCCTGCTGCGACGTGTGCGCGGGCCGGTCCGGTCACCGCGGCGCGCCGAGCAATTCGTCGCTACTCTCCCGGGTCCGACGTCAGCGCATTCGACGCTGCGCGCAGGGGTGCCATTCCCGTGCGTGAAACCGACTGGGCGCCAGTACCTTCGTCTCCACAGCTGGCGGTGGAGCACCCGATCGTGAGGGTCGACACGAACGACCGGGTCCCGTACACGCCGCCGTCCCCCGGGACGAGCGGCCAGACGTTCGGGCCGAGAGGGTCTATCGGGGAATGGCGACCGGGCAGCGGTGGGGAAGGGGCCGACGGCAAGCACAGGGACCCGTAGGGTCTCCGCACGGTCGAGCACTGCCGCCCGCAGGGCGCCCGAATCCTTTCGACGATCGGACAACCCACCGAACGCGACGCGGGCCGTGTTCGAGCAGGTGAGCCCCACCTCGCCACCGTATCGGTGGATCGAAGTTGAATAACACTTGTTAGTTTAGTAACAGTTGTGCATAATGCGTCTGTGAGTGATCCGCCCGACAACAACGACCCCGACGCGGGCATCGACCCACGCGTGCGGCGCACCCGCACCGCCCTGCTGACAGCAGCGGTGACCGCGGTGACCGAACACGGCTCCACCGAACTCTCGGTGACCGAACTCGCCGACACCGCCGGCGTGAGCCGCCGAGTGCTCTACCAACACTTCGGCGACCTGAACGGGTTGCTGGTCACCGCAGCGATCGAACTGATGACACGCGAGATGGCACCGGCGATGACAGAACTGGCCCGCGCCACCGCCGACCCGGCGGCCGAGCACACCGTTCCGATGACCGAGTTCGCCACCCACTTCGCCACCCACTTCGCCACCCACCGCCGCTTCTACCGGGCACTGCTCACCGGCTCGTGCGCCTACTCCGTCCACCGACGGATGGGTGAACTGTTCGCACCGTTCAGCCAAGCCGCAGCACGACACCTGTTCGGCGATCTCGACGACGACCTCGCCACCGAGATCGGCACCTACTTCACCGCGGGTACCACCATGTCGTTCGCCGCCTGGCTCATCGACAGCCCCGACCCCCTCGACCCGCAGCAATTCGTCGAACACCTGAACCGCATCCAGACCGTTCTCGCCCGAACACCCCCATCCGCATCCGCACCGTCGACCACGTTGCGCACCACCACCTCCGCGAGGAGCCAGCCATGAAATGTCGCCCGATCACCCGCGGTCTCGCCACCGCCGCCGCGATCCTCGCCCTGAGCACCGGAGCCGTCGAGACAGCACAACCGGCAACCGACACCGGTACCGACACCGGCTCGGAATACGTGTCACTGGGAGACTCGTTCATCTCGGTCGGGTCGTACCAGAGCACCTCGATGAACTCCGACTGCGCGCAGGCCGGCGACGACGTCGGCCACCTCGTCGCCGCACAACTACCCGGAGTCACCTTCACCGACCTGGCCTGCGGCGGCACCACCGCCGACCTGGTGGAGAACACCTCGACCGCGCTCTCGCCCGCCACTCGATACGTGTCGATATCCACCGGCGGCAACAACGAAGACTTCTTCATGGACCTGCTGCAGAACTGCTTCGTCACCGCCGCCACCTGCACTCCCCAGGTCCGGCAGGAAGCCGAAGACAAACTCGACCGTCTCGGCGCCCGACTCGACAGCACCTACGCCACCGTCCGCGCCGCCGCCCCCACTGCCGAAATCGTCGTCCTGGGCTACCTCCGACTACTCCCCGACCGCGCCGCCGGATGCATCGTCGACGTGACGTTGGGCCAGGACGTCGTCGACTTCGGCAACCACATCCAGCACCGCCTCAACGACGAAGTCGCCCGAGCAGCCGAACGCGCCGGATTCACCATGGTCAACCGGTGGCAGGACGGCACCAACTCCGTCTGCGCACCCGACGGACAACGCCACGTCTCGATCACCGGCCTCGGCCCCGGCGACGAAGCACTGCCCTACCACCCCACCATCACCGGACGCCGCTACGCCGCCGGACTGATCGTCGATGCCTTCCTGAACCCCTGACACGGTCGGATCCCGGTGGAACGGGTGGGTTCGAGCCCGGACTCCGGGCTCGAACC
>NZ_JAIYEP010000115.1 GCF_020515525.1 Rhodococcus yananensis | reverse complement strand
ACGACGCCCCCGTCATCCACTGCGGATGGCGGGGGCGTCGTCGTCCGTCGTGTTCCGCCGTAGCAACGCAAAATGGTGGTCGCTGCGGGTAATTTCCCGTTGTCATCGCCATTCGGCGCGGTTCTGGTGGCTACACGGTCGCGACCCCACCGAACGTCTCGGGTAGCATGCGTACGCGTCGCCCAGGCGACGGTGAACCGCGACGAGCGACGTCGCGGCGGGGCGGTAGCTCAGTCGGTCAGAGCCGCGGACTCATAATCCGCTGGTCGTGGGTTCGAGCCCCACCCGCCCCACCTCGGACGGTGTTTTCGCACCCGAGCGGTGGTGCCGATCCGACGTTCGTGCGTCGACACGTGCACTCTCGACCGGGACGGTGCCGCGGAGGGCGGCCCACCGACTGTCGCAGTGATCGACGAGTTCTCGGCGCCGGTACGGTAGTTCTGCGCGGCGACGCGGGCGAGCGTCTCGTGTGCCGCGGTGTGCGAACGGAGTTCGGCGGGGCTTCTACGATGGGGGCGTGGTGATTCGACCGGATGACAAGGACTGGACGTGGGTCGTCGAACGGGCCTGCCCCGATTGCGGATTCGACCCCGAAGCGGAGAGCTACGACGATCTGCCGGCGTTGGTCCGGGAGCGGTCGGCGAGCTGGGCGGCGATCCTGGCCCGCCCCGATGCCGTGCGGCGGCCCGACGACGCGACGTGGTCGCCGCTCGAGTACGCCGCGCACCTGCGTGACGTGTGCGCCGTGTTCCGGGGTCGACTCGAGTCGATGCTCGACGCGGAGGATCCGCCGTTCGAGAACTGGGATCAGGACGCCGCCGCCGTGACCGGGAAGTACGGCGAACTGGATCCGGGTGAGGTCGCTGCGGAGCTCGCCGTCGCGGGTCGGGTCGCCGCCGACGCGTTCGGGGCGGTGTCGCCGCAGGAGCGCGGGCGGACCGGTCGGCGCGGTGACGGCGCCCGATTCACCGTCGAGACGCTCGCCCGGTACTTCGCGCACGAACACGTCCATCACGTCTGGGACGCGCGGTACCGGTAACTTTCTGAAACCTGTTCCAATTTTGCGGAATTGTGGCTATCGTCACTCCTGCAACCGCAATGCGATGGAGGGTGAAGTTCAGATGAAGACCAAGGGTGCACTGCTGTGGGGCGTCAACGAGCCGTGGTCGGTCGAGGAGATCGAACTGGGCGATCCCATCGCGGGTGAGGTCCAGATCCGTATGGAAGCCGCCGGCATGTGCCACTCCGACCACCACATCGTCACCGGTGCGACCCCGATGCCCTCGTACCCGGCCATGGGTGGCCACGAAGGCTCCGGCGTCATCACCAAGATCGGTGACGGCGTCGTGGGACTCGAGGTCGGCGATCACGTCGTGCTCTCGTTCATCCCGGCGTGCGGACGCTGTCCGTCGTGCGCGACCGGACACTCGAACCTCTGTGACCTCGGTGCGGGGCTGCTCGGCGGACAGGCGATCTCGGACGGTAGCTACCGCATCCAGGCGCGCGGCGAGAACGTCATCCCGATGTGTCTGCTCGGCACGTTCGCGCCGTACATGACGGTCAACCAGACCCAGGTCGTCAAGATCGACAAGGATATCCCGTTCGAGATCGCCGCACTCGTCGGCTGCGGCGTACCCACCGGGTGGGGTTCCGCCACACACATCGCCGACGTCAAGGCCGGCGACTCGGTGGCGATCATCGGCATCGGCGGTGTCGGCATGAGCGCGCTGCAGGGCGCGGTCGCGTCCGGTGCCCGCCACGTCTTCGCCATCGATCCGGTGCCGTGGAAGCGCGAGCAGGCCCTCAAGTTCGGTGCCACCCACGCATACGCCTCCATCGAGGAGGCGATCGTGCCGATCATGGAGATCACCTGGGGCAAGATGTGCCAGAAGACCATCATCACCGTCGGTGAGATGAAGGGCGAACTCGTCGACCCCTCGCTCACGCTGACGGCGAAGGGCGGCACGTGTGTCGTCACCGCGATGGGCTTCATGTCCGACATGGACGTCAAGCTGAACTCGTTCCTGTTCTCGATGCTGCAGAAGGACCTCAAGGGCAACATCTTCGGCGGCTGCAATGCTCGGGTGGACATCCCGAACCTGCTCGACCTCCACCGGTCCGGTCAGCTGAACCTCGCGGACATGGTCACCCGTACCTACACCCTCGAGCAGATCAACGACGGCTACCGGGACATGCTCGACGGCAAGAACATCCGAGGTGTCATCCGCTACACCGAAGCCGATTGGTGACGAGGCTCCGCGGGTGCTGAGGCTCCGCGCCCCGCGGTCTTCTAGGCTGGGCGGGTGCGCAGTCTCGATGTGATCTCCGAGTGGCCCGTCGACCACGCCGCCGCCGCGGTTCTGACCCGCGACGGCGGCGTCGTCGGCTCGATCGGCGATACCACCACGGTGTACGAGTTGGCTTCGGTCACCAAGCCGCTCGTCGCGTACGCGGTCCTCGTCGCGGTCGAGGAGGGGGCGATCGAACTCGACGCGCCCGCCGGTCCGCCGGGATCGACGATCCGGCATCTGCTGGCGCACGCGTCCGGGCTCGCCTTCGGTGAGCCGGTGGTGCAGACCGAGCCGGGACGCAAACGGATCTACTCGAGCGCGGGATTCGAGGTACTCGCCGAGGTCGTCGCCGCCGAGACCGGATTCCGCTTCGCCGACTATCTCGCCGAAGCCGTGTTCGAGCCCCTGGGGATGGCCGACTCGGAGCTCGCCGGACCGGCGGGGCACGGGGCCCGATCGACGGTGGCGGACCTGACGCGTTTCGCCGCCGAACTCGTGTCCCCGAACCTGGTGTCACCGCAGACGTTCGAGGCGGCGACGAGTGTCCAGTTCCCGGGACTCGACGGAATCGTCCCGGGATACGGAAGGTTCAAACCGAACGACTGGGGTCTCGGATTCGAAATTCGGGGCCGGAAGAATCCGCATTGGACGGGTGCATCGAATTCTCCGCGGACATTCGGTCATTTCGGTCAATCCGGCACATTTCTCTGGGTCGATCCCGAAATCGGTACCGCCTGTGTGGTACTCACCGATCGAGCATTCGGTCCCTGGGCGAAACCGCTGTGGTCGACGGTGAACGATGGAATCGTTCGCGAAATCACAGAAACCTCTGCCGTTCGCTAGCGAAACAGGCGCAACAGCGGCACACTATCCGTTAACCGTACGCAGAAACCGCCCGGTGGGGGTCGTTGGGGAAGACGTCCTCGTCGAATCGGAGGTGACTGTATGCGCGCATCGAATCAGTTCGCGGATGCGACATCGGGGGTGGTCTACGTCCACTCCTCGCCGGCTGCGGTCTGCCCGCATATCGAGTGGGCGTTGGCCGCCACGCTCGACAGTCGGCCCGACCTGACGTGGACGGGCCAACCGGCCGATACGGGTCTGTTGCGTACGTCCGTCGAATGGGCCGGGCCGGTCGGAACGGGCGGACGTCTCGCGGAGGCACTGAAGGTGTGGCAGATGCTGCGCTTCGAGGTCACCGAGAACCCGAGCGAGGGTGTCGACGGCGAACGATTCAGCTACGTCCCGCAACTCGGACTGTGGCGGGGCAGCACCAGCGCGAACGGGGACGTCGTGATCGGTGAGATGCGGATGCGCGCGATCCTGGCCTCCGCGGACGTCACCGGAGAGATCCACCGTGCGCTCGGCACGGCGTGGGACGAGGAACTCGAACCGTACCGCGCCGGTGACGAAGGCGCCGAGGTGACCTGGCTGCGTCGTAACGTCGGGTGAGACACCCTCGGGCGACGACACCCCTCCTCCGAGGTGCCGTCGCCCGCGCCGCCGTTTCCGAACCGCTACAGCGGAATGTTCTTGTGGGCCCCGCGGGCCGCAGGCGCGGCCGCGAGTGCCGCCGCGAGCGTGCTACGGGTGGTGGCCGGGTCGATCATCTCGTCGACCACACCGATCGACACGGCACGCCCGACACCTCCGGCGATCGCCTCGTGCTCGGCCGCGAGTCGGTCGTGCAGGGCGTCCCGCTCCTCGTCGGGGGCGGCAGCGAGCGCCTTCTTGTGCAGGATCCCCACCGCTGCCTTCGCGCCCATCACGGCGACCTCGGATTCGGGCCACGCGAACACGGCGGTGGCACCGAGCGCCCGCGAGTTCATCGCGATGTAGGCGCCGCCGTAGATCTTGCGCGTCACCAATGTCACCCGCGGCACGGACGCCTCGGCGAAGGCGTGGAGGAGCTTCGCGCCGCGCCGGACGACGCCCTCCCACTCCTGGCTGACACCGGGCAGGTAGCCGGGAACGTCGACGACGACCACGAGCGGAACCCCGAACGCGTTGCACATCCGCACGAACCGGGCCGATTTCTCGGCGCTCTCGGAGTTCAGGCAGCCACCGAGCCGCAGTGGGTTGTTGGCGATCACGCCCACGGTGCGGCCGCCGAGCCGCCCGAAACCGGTGACGATGTTGCGGGCCCAGCCACCCTGCAGTTCCTCGAAACTCGACTCGCCCTCGACGTTGTCGAGCAGTTCGTGCACGATCGGCCGGACATCGTAGGCGCGGCGCGGGGATTCCGGCATCATCGCCCGGAGGTCGGTGTCGCCGCGCGCTGCCGCGTCGACGTCGAACTCGCCCTGATCGGACAACATCGACACCAGCCGCCGCGCACGGTGCAGTGCGTCCTCCTGGTCGTCCGCGGCGATGTGTGCGACACCGGACTTCCTGGTGTGGGTGTCGGGACCACCGAGCGACTCCATGTCGACCTGCTCACCGGTGACGCTGCGCACCACGTCGGGGCCGGTGACGAACACGCGGCCCTCCGGTGCCATGATCACGATGTCGGTGAGTGCCGGTCCGTACGCGGCGCCGCCCGCGGCGAAGCCGAGGACGACGGAGATCTGCGGGATGCGCCCCGAGGCACGAACCATCGCCTCGAAGACGAGGCCGACGGCGTGGAGGGCTTCGACACCTTCGGCGAGGCGCGCGCCACCGGAATGGAACAACCCGACGATCGGGAGTTCCTCGGCGATGGCGGTGTCGATGGCGTCGACGATGTGCCGGCACCCTTCGATGCCCATGGCGCCGCCCATGACGGTGGCGTCCGAGCAGTAGGAGATGGCGGGCAGCCCGTCGATGAGGCCGCGCGCGGCGAGAACTCCGGACTTGTCGCGTGGGTGGAGCAGTTCCACGGTGCCGGAGTCGAACAGATTCTCGAGACGTGCCAACGGGTCCCGCGGGTCCGCTGTGGCGTTGCGCTGGGTAGCGGGGTCGAGAACGGTCATCGGGTGTGCTCCTCGGGCAGATGCGGTGGTGGGGTGCGGTGAGCGGCGTGCGTCGGTCGGGTCAGGCCCGGCCGAACGCGAGGGCCACGTTGTGCCCACCGAAACCGAACGAGTTGTTCAGCGCGAAATCGAACTGGCCGTAACGAGGTTCACCCTTGACCACGTCGAGTTCGATCTCTGGATCCTGATTGTCGAGATTGAGCGTGGGCGGAATGACTCCGTCACGCAGCGCCAGGACCGTGAGGACGGCCTCGAGTGCACCGACCGCGCCGATCGAATGGCCGAGCGCGGATTTCGGTGCGTAGATCGCGGCGTGGTCGCCCACGGCCGCGTTGATCGCCTTGGACTCGGCCGTGTCACCGATCGGGGTGGCCGTCGCGTGTGCGTTGACGTGCCCGATGTCGGACTTGGTCAGTCCGGCGGTCTCGATGGCGCGGGCCATGGCCCGCGCCGCGCCGGTGCCTTCGGGATGCGGCGCCACGATGTGGTAGCCGTCGGAGGTGATCCCGGCACCGAGGAGACGTCCGTGGACGGTCGCGCCGCGGGCCTTCGCATGTTCCTCCGATTCGAGGACCATCAGCGCGCCGGCCTCACCGAACACGAAGCCGTCCCGGTCCTTGTCGAAGGGGCGCGACGCGGCCTGCGGATCGTCGTTGCGGGTGCTCAGCGCCCGCATCATCGCGAAGCTGGCGGTGGCGACCGCGTCGAGTTGGCCCTCGACACCGCCGGTGACGACGATGTCGGCGTCACCGAGTGCGATCATGCGGTACGCGTTCGCGATGGCCTCCGAGCCGGACGAGCACGCCGACACGGGGGTGATGACCCCGGCGCGGGCGCCGAGTTCGAGACCCACGGTGGCCGACGGTCCGTTCGGCATGATCATCTGCACCGCGAACGGCGACACCTTGCGGTATCCACCGGTGCGGAGCTTGTCGACGGCCTCGATGAGGCTCTCGCCGCCGCCGAGACCGGTGCCGATGACGACACCGAGACGATCGGGGTCGACGTCCGGGCTACCGGCGTTCGACCACGCGGTCCGGGCGAGGGTGAGGGCCAGTCGCTCGACGAAGCTCATCCGCCGCACCTCGACGCGAGAGAGGCTCTCGTCGGGGCTCGACTTCAGGACACCGCCGATGCGGACCGGAAGATCGTATTCGTCGACGAATCCGCTGAGCGTGCCGATCCCGCTTTCACCGGCGAGGAGGCCCTTCCAGGTGGCGTCCGCGTCACCGGCGATCGACGTCGACGCAGCGAGGCTGGTGACGACGACGTTGCGCAGCGTCCGAGGAGAGGGGGAGGTCACGGCTCGGCTCACTCGTTGTCGTTGGTGGCCTGAACGCCCTCGGCCTCGAGCTTCTGGATGTAGTTGACGGCATCACCGACGGTGCGGAGGCCGGCGAGGTCCTCGTCGGGGATCTTGACGCCGTACTTGTCCTCGGTCTGCACGGCGATCTCGACCATGGAGAGCGAATCGATGTCCAGGTCGTCGACGAAGGACTTGTCGATGGTCACCTCGGAGGGCTCGATGCCGGTGACTTCCTCGATGATCTCCGCGAGACCGGCGATGATTTCTTCCTGGGTGGCGGCCACGTCGTGGCTCCCTTCTTGGGTTCGGTCGACTGTGTCGTGCAAGAAACCGGATGGACGAATGCCCGTCCGGGATGCCCGGGATGCCCGGGGTGTTCAGCGCACGCGTCGAGGTCGACGGGTGCGCAGCAACCTGATCGATATCGAGGTGTCAGGTCAGTGACGCGATATCGGCAGGAGTCTTCAGGGCCACCGTGGGGGTGCCGCGCATCTCGCGCTTGGCGATGCCGACGAGGGTGCCGGCCGGCGGGAGTTCCACCACGGAGGAGACCTGCGCGTCGCGCAGGTGGGCGGTGCACAGGTCCCAGCGCACGGGTCGGGTGACCTGCGCGGCGAGCCGTTCGAGCGCCTCCGTTCCGGACGTGACCGGGGCGCCGTCGAAGTTCGACAGCAGGGTGCGGGTGGGATCACCGGGGGTGATCTTCGCAGCTGCCGCGGCGACGGCGTCCTGGGCGGGAGCCATGAAACGGGTGTGGAAGGCGCCGGCGACCGGGAGCGACCGGATGCGGGCCTTCGCGGGCGGGTTCGCGGCGAGTTCCTCGAGTGCTTCGAGGCGTCCGGCCGCGACGATCTGACCGGCTGCGTTCATGTTGGCGGGAGTCAGATCGAGTTCGTCGAGGCGGGTGAGCACCTCGTCCTCCGCGCCACCGAGCACGGCGGACATGCCGGTGGGTTCGAGTGCGCAGGCCTTGGCCATCTCGGCGCCGCGGACGGCGGCGAGAGCCACCGCGTCGTCGGCCGAGATCACCCCGGCGATGGCGGCGGCGGCCAGTTCACCGACCGAATGCCCGGCGACGATCGTGTCGGCGGGGACGAGCCCACGGCTTTCCAGTTCCTCGTGAGCGAGGAGTGCGGCAGCGACGACGAGCGGCTGGGTGACGGCGGTGTCGGTGATCTCCTCGGCGGTGGCGACGGTGCCGAGGCGTTCGAGATCGAGGCCGGTGTTCTTGGACCAGAGCTGGATGCGATCGCGGGCACCGGCCTGCTCCAACCACGAGGTGAGCATGCCGGGCGTCTGGGACCCCTGACCGGGGGCGAGAAGCGAAATCACGAAGATCAGAGAACACCTTGCGGCCGGTCCTCCGAGATGTCGGTAGGAATGAAAGCTAGGCACAGGATTTGTAGGGTTCTTACAAAATCGCACGTGGGAGTCCGCTATCGGATCAGCACCGCCCCGCGTTACGTGTCCGGTTCGCGAGGTGTGAACCGTGTGACTGGTGGTAATGGGGTTCTGAGTTCGTTATGACTTCGTGCCAAACGCCCCACCGTGGACGCGATTCGGAGCACGTACGCATCACGGGGATTTGTGGGATCCCGACCCGTGACATCCGTGATCCGCCTCAACCGATAGCGGACCGTATTTGGATGAACAAACAGCTTTCGGGAGCAGGACTCGACTGCGCCACCGCTGTCGAGGTAGGCGTCGAGCGTGTCGGCGAGCGCCGGGCCCGCGCCCTCGAGTGGCAGAACGATCTCGTCCTCGAGTGCGGCGATCGCGCCCGGATCCCCGAGGAGCGCCCGTTCGGGGAGCAGTTCCGCGGCATGCACCGGCCGCGGCGCCCCCGGCCACCCGGCCACCGCCTCCATCCCGGCCATCGCCTCGACCGCCGACGCGTGCGCCGACGCCAGCGACGGTGTGGTCGGCCCGATCACCACCGGATCGTCGGAGAACGCATGCATCAGCTCCTCCCGGAACACCACGGCGTCCGCGGCGCCGTGGAGCATTCCGCTGACCACCATCACCAGGTTCTCGCCCTGCACCACGGCGAGAGCGGCCCGGCCGTGCTGCCGCGCGATGGTGTGCACGGTGGTGACCACCGAGACGCCCTCCTCCGGTGGAGGTGTGCCGACCAGGACCGTCGCCGGCGCGGTCGCGTCCCAGTTCAACGTCGCGGCGCGGGACTGCATGTCCGACCCCGTGTCGCCGCGGACCACCGCGTCGACGACCAGCGCCTCGAGCCTCGTGTCCCAGGCGCCACGCGACTCCGCGGCGCTCGCGTACGCCGACGCCGCCGCGAACCCGACCTCGCGGCTGTACCGCAGGATCGCCTCGGTGAGCGCGACGAGCTGCTCGTCGTTGCGTGCCAGGGCCGGCAACCACTTCTCGAACATCTCCATCGCCGCGCGCACCATCTCGACGGTCTGACGGAAGGTGAGTCGCTGCGCGAGATCCTGGGGAATCGACTGGAATGCGTCGAAACTGAACCGGATGTCGTTGTCCGGGTGCCGGACCCATTCGAGGAAGTCCACCACCGACGTCTGGATGATCAACTGCACCGTCGAGCGTTGCGACGCATCCAGGTCGGCGAAGAACGGCAGCTGTTCCTGCAGTGTGTGCACGGCCTCGGTGGACAGCCGCCCCGAGAACTGCTTGACCCGCCGCAGCAGGGCGTCGGGCAGGGGAGCGCGCTCCGGGCGCGCAGGCGGCGTCGGGCGCCCCGACACTGGGCGGCGCGTACACACCGTGGTCGAGCAGT
>NZ_JAIYEP010000114.1 GCF_020515525.1 Rhodococcus yananensis | reverse complement strand
TCTTCCGATCTGGTAGCTCCGGCTACCAGAAGTGCGCACGGGTCGGCCGACTTACCGCCCACGCAACCGCACTCCGCCGTGCAGAAGGAACGACATCGATGAGCATCGAGATCTCGAACGAATCGGGCATGGACGTCGTCGAGGAGGACCTGCTCGACGTCGCCCGCTTCGTCATCGCCAGGATGGACGTGCATCCCGCGGCGGAACTGTCGATGGTGCTGGTCGACTCCGACACGATGGCGGATCTCCACATGAGGTGGATGGACCTTCCCGGACCCACCGACGTGATGTCCTTCCCGATGGACGAACTCGAGCCGGGCGGTCGTCCGGACGCACCGGAACCCGGCCCGTCGATGCTCGGCGACATCGTGCTGTGCCCGTCGTTCGCGGCAGATCAGGCAGCCAAGGCCGGTCACTCGCTGGGACACGAACTCGCGCTGCTCACCGTCCACGGCATGCTGCATCTGTTGGGCTACGACCACGCGGAGCCCGAGGAGGAGAAGGAGATGTTCGGTCTCCAGAACGACCTCCTGACGCAGTGGTACGAGGACCTGCGCCGCGCCGAACGCGAAGCGCGTCTCGCCGCCCGTGACCAGCAGTTGCTGGGCAAGACGGGTTTCGTCGACGATCCGGACAAGTGATGCCGCCGGCAGGTGACCGGCGCCGGGGAGGGAACATCGCGTGACCACCGTGCTGCTGATCGTGCTCGCACTCGTGCTGGTGCTCTTCGGCGGTGTGTTCGCCGCGCTCGACTCGGCGCTGAACACCGTCTCCGCCGCCCGGGTGGAAGACATCGCCAAGGACGGCCGGGCGGGGGCACACCGGTTGCTCGAGATGCTCGACGACCGCCCCCGCCACGTGAATCTGGCGGTGCTGCTGCGCATTCTGTGCGAGATCACCGCGACGGTGGTGCTCGCCGGGGTCCTCCTCGGCGACCTCGACACCGTGTGGGCCCTCGTTGTCAGTGCGGCTGTGATGGTGGTCGTCGACTACGTCGTCATCGGTGTCGGCCCTCGCACCCTCGGCCGCCAACACGCGTACACGATCGCGATGACCGCGGCGGCACCGATGCGCATCCTCGGGGTGATCCTGGGACCGCTCAGCAGGGTGCTGATCCTCGTCGGCAACGCCCTCACGCCCGGTCGCGGATTCCGGAACGGTCCGTTCGCCAACGAGATCGAACTGCGCGAACTGGTGGACCTGGCCCAGGAGCGCGGTGTCGTCGCCGACGACGAACGGCGGATGATCCAGTCCGTCTTCGACTTCGGTGACACCACCGCGCGCGAGATCATGGTGCCGCGACCCGAGATGGTGTGGATCGAGGAGTCCAAGTCGGCCGGGCAGGCGACCTCGCTCGCGGTGCGCAGCGGCCACTCCCGCATCCCCGTCATCGGCGAGAACGTCGACGACGTGCTGGGTGTCGTCTATCTCAAGGACCTCGTCCAGCAGACATACCACTCGCGCGACAGCGGGCGCAGCGTCTCGGTCGCCGATGTGATGCGCCCGGCGGTGTTCGTGCCCGATTCCAAACGGCTCGACGACCTGCTCTCCGACATGCAGCGCGACCGCAACCACATGGCGATCCTCGTCGACGAGTACGGCGGTATCGCCGGTCTGGTGACGATCGAGGACGTCATCGAGGAGATCGTCGGTGAGATCGCCGACGAGTACGACGTCGGGGAGATCCCCGACATCGAGGATCTCGGAGACGGCACCTACCGTGTGTCGGCGCGGCTCCCCGTCGAGGATCTCGGTGAGGTGTTCGGCATCGAGATCGACGACGACGAGGTCGACACCGTGGGCGGACTCCTGGGCTACGAACTCGGTCGCGTCCCGTTGCCCGGATCCGAGGTGACCACCCACGGACTCGTCCTGCACGGCGAGGGCGGCCCCGACGTGCGCGGCCGTGTGCGCGTGAACACCGTGTTCGTGCGTCGCGCCCCAGAACCCGACCCGACCGCCCCCGACGCGGAGACCTCCGAGGAGCACTCATGACCGACACCGACTTCCGTTCCGGCTTCATCTGTTTCGTGGGACGGCCCAATACCGGCAAGTCGACGTTGACGAACGCGATGGTCGGCAGCAAGATCGCGATCACGTCGTCGCGACCGCAGACGACCCGGCACACCATTCGCGGCATCGTGCACCGCGAGCACGCCCAACTGATCCTCGTCGACACGCCCGGACTGCACCGCCCGCGCACCCTGCTCGGCCAGCGGCTCAACGATCTCGTGCGCGACACCTACTCGGAGGTCGACGCGATCGGCATGTGCTTTCCGGCAGACGAGAAGATCGGGCCCGGCGACCGGTGGATCCTCGAGCAGGTGCGGCACGTCGCGCCGCGGACCCCGGTCGTCGGCATCGTCACGAAGATCGACAAGGTGGGCAAGGACCGGGTCGCCGCGCAGTTGATGGCCGTGTCGAAGCTGCTCGGCGCCGACGCCGATGTCGTGCCGGTGTCCGCCGCGTCGGGTGAACAGGTCGAGGTCCTCGTCGACGTGCTCGCGTCGAAGATGGAACCGGGTCCGGCGTTCTACCCGGACGGTGAGCTCACCGACGAACCCGAGGAAACCCTCATGGCCGAGCTGATCCGCGAGGCCGCGCTCGAGGGGCTCGGCGACGAACTGCCGCATTCGCTGGCCGTCGTCATCGAGGAGGTCCGCGAACGCGAGGGGCGAACCGAGAAGCAGGGTCCGATGCTTGATGTGCACGCATTCCTGTACGTGGAGCGACCCAGCCAGAAGGGCATCGTCATCGGAAAGGGCGGTGCACGCCTACGGGAGGTCGGTACCGCGGCCCGCACCCAGATCGAGAAACTCCTCGGCGTGAAGATCTATCTGGACCTGCACGTCAAGGTCGCCAAGGACTGGCAGCGTGATCCGAAACAGCTCGGACGGTTGGGGTTCTGAGCGAATGTATCGCTCGCTCGATTGATCAGAGCGAGCGATACATTCGCTCGGGATGCGCGGTGGCTGCGTGGAGCAGCAACAGTACCGATGACGCGAGGTCGGCGTCGGCCCCGGTGGACAGTCGCCGCAGTTGGAGCCCGGCGATCGTCGCCACCAGTGTGGGCGCGAGGGTTTCGGGACGCGGTACCCCCAGTGCCGTGAGGATCGCAACGGTCAGCGCGTCGTATCCGGCCCAGCACTCGGCGGTGGCCTCACGCAGATCGGGGTCTCGGCCGGCCTGGACGTACAGTTCGAACGGTGCGATCCGTTCGGCGGTGAACGCGAGATCCTCTGCCACACGCTCGACGACGTGAGCTGCCTCGCTCAGTGACAACGACTGTGCCCGATAGCTTTCCGCGATCTCCCGCAACCGTTCGGTTTCCTCCTCGGCGAAGGTCGTCAACGCGGTACGCAGTAGATCGGCCTGGCTGGGGAAGTGGTAGGTGATCGACCCGAGTGACACGCCGGCGTGAGAGGCGATGCGGCGGTTGCTGATCGCCGCGATCCCCTCGATCCCCACCAGGTGCAGTGTCGCATCGATGATGCGTCGTCGTGCGTCGGTGCCCACCGTCACCACCACCGTTCGGGGGTCTGCTCGTGCCACCGCAGCACCGATTCGAGCTGCGAGGCCAGTGCCACGAGCAGCGGTTCGGATTCGGTGTGTCCGAGAAGTTGTGCGCCGACGGGAAGTCCGCCGTCGGTGAATCCCGCGGGGACGTTCACGCCGGGCCAACCCAGGACGTTCCACGGCCACGCATACGGGCACGTCGCGGTGATCACCTTGTCGGTCGCCCACCCGCCGATGCCGTCGATCGCGTCGACGGGCGGCGGTGGCGTCGCGGTCGTGGGAGCCAGGACGACGTCGACGGTCTCGAATATACGACCGACTCGGCGTCGCAGGTACGGTTCGGCGGCCCGTGCTGCGCGGAGCGGAAGGCCGTGCAGCAACCGGCCGGTGCGGGCGTTGCTGCGGGTGCGGGCGTCGGCGAGCGTCGGGTCGGGCAACCGTCGGAGCCAGTCGTCGATCCCGGCCAGTGAGCGGGGCAGGAAATCGAGACCGAAGGCGAATCCGTAGTCGGGGTCGGCGAGCACGACGCGATGCCCGAGGTCGCGCAGGGTCGCCGCGAGCGCGACGACACGGGATCGGACCTGCGGATCGAGGGGGTGCGGTGTCGCGGTGAACGGTGCCTTCAGCGACAACGCGACGGTGAGTCGCCCCGGATCGCGGCCGACGGCATCGGAGATTCTCGTCGGGGTGCAGCGATGGAGATCGCCGGGATGGTTGCCCGAGATCACATCGAGCAGCAACGCGGCGTCGGCGACGGTCCGGGCGAGCGGGCCGTGTGTCGTGAGTCCGTAGAACGCTTCGGGCTCGGGCCACGTCGAGACCCGCCCGCGTTGCGGTTTGATGCCGACGAGGTTGGTCCATGCCGACGGAATGCGCACCGAGCCGGCGCCGTCGGAACCGACCGCGGCGGGCACCAGCCCGGCGGCGACGGCCGCGGCCGCGCCACCCGACGAGCCACCGGGGGTGTGTTCGCGCGACCACGGATTGCGTGTGTGCCCGAAGGTGCTGCTGCCGGTGAGCGGCCATTGGCCGAGCTCGGGCGAGTGGGTCTTGCCGACGATGACCGCTCCGGCCTCCCGCAGCCGGCGGACGATCTCGGCGTCCTCGGTTCGGGGCCGGAAGTCGCCGGGGCATCCGAAGGCCGTGGACTCCCCGGCGACGTCGGTGTCGTCCTTGACGGCGATCGGCACGCCGAGCAACGGCAGGTGTTCGCCGGCGGCGCGCCGGCGATCGGCGTCGGCCGCCTCGGTCGTCGCGGCGGTGTCGCGGACCACGCGGAACGCGTTGAGGGTGGTCCTGCTCGCGTCGATCCGGTCGAGCGCGGCGCGGGTCAGGTCGACGGAGGTGGTCGCGCCGGTGTCGAGTGCGGCGACGGTCGCGGTGAGGTCGGCGGAGCGGGTCGGCGTGTCCTGCGTGGTCATGACATCCCCCAAGTGTTGTTCGTTCGAACGAACGATAACGCGTTCCATTCCCGCTGTCGAGGGTCGGACCGATGCGGTGTCGGCGCGACGTGACACACTCGGATGTGTGAGGCTGTACCGGGACAACGCCGTGGTGCTGCGTCAGCACAAGCTCGGCGAGGCCGACCGCATCATCACGTTGCTCACCCGTCGTCACGGACTGGTGCGGGCGGTGGCCAAGGGCGTGCGCCGCACTCGGTCGAAGTTCGGCGCGCGGCTCGAGCCGTTCGCCCACGTCGACGTGCAGCTGCACCCCGGACGCAGCCTCGACATCGTCACCCAGGTCCAGACGCTCGACGCGTTCGCGGTCGGCATCGTCGGCGACTACGGCCGCTACACGACGGCGTGTGCGATCCTCGAGACCGCCGAGCGGCTCGCCGGGGAGGAACGCGCCCCCGTGCCCCGGCTGCACGCCCTCACGGTCGGTGCGCTGCGTGCGGTGTGCGACGGCGCCCGTCCCTGCGAACTGATTCTCGACGCGTATCTGCTGCGCGCGATGCTCTATGCCGGCTGGGCGCCCGCGATCACCGACTGTGCACGGTGCGCCCGGCCGGGGCCGCACACCGCCTTCCACGTCGCGGCCGGCGGTGCCGTGTGCGTGCACTGCCGACCGCCCGGTGCCGCGACACCCGCGCCCGGTGTGCTCGAACTCATGAATGCCCTCGACCGAGGACGCTGGGACGACATCGGCGACGTCCCCGACGCGGTGCGCAGCCAGGCGAGCGGCCTGATCGCCGCGCACCTGCAGTGGCACCTCGAACGGCAACTGCGCACGCTGCCGCTCGTCGAGCGCAGCGGACCGACCGGGCCCGGTCCGGCCCGGTCGGGCATCAGGCAGGATGAACACCGTGATCCGACGCCGCGAACCGCACCCACAGCCTGACCGTGTGATCCGTCCACCCGACCCGCACCCGTCGGGTGCGCGCGCCCCGATCATCCAACCGGAGCTGATCCCGCGGCACGTCGCGCTCGTGATGGACGGCAACGGCCGCTGGGCGCAGGAGCGGGGTCTGCCACGCACCGCGGGCCACGAACGCGGCGAGGCCGTCCTGATGGACACCGTCGAAGGGTGCATCGAGATCGGTGTCGAGTGGCTGTCGGCCTACGCCTTCTCCACCGAGAACTGGAAGCGGAGTCCCGACGAGGTCCGGTTCCTCATGGGCTTCAACCGCGACGTGATCCGTCGCCGCCGCGACGAGATGCACGAAATGGGTGTGCGGGTCCGGTGGGCGGGACGGCGACCGCGACTGTGGCGCAGCGTCATCAAGGAACTCGAGATCGCCGAAGAGCTCACGAGGGACAACGACGTGATGACCCTGACGATGTGCGTCAACTACGGGGGGCGTGCCGAGATCGCCGACGCGGCCCGCGAGATCGCACGTCGGGTCGCGGCGGGAGAACTCGATCCCGAGAAGGTCACCGAGGCGACGATCGCGCGGCACCTCGACGAACCCGACATGCCCGACGTCGACCTGTTTCTGCGCCCGTCGGGCGAGCAACGCACGTCGAACTTTCTGCTCTGGCAGTCGGCCTACGCCGAAATGGTGTTCCAGGACAAGAACTTCCCGGACTTCGACCGGAGGGATCTGTGGGCGGCGTGTGTCGAGTACGCCTCGCGCGACCGTCGGTTCGGGGGTGTGAAGTGAGTGCGCTGCAGGACCGGATCGCGACGTTGCTCACCCCGTTCGTCGAGGTGCGTGGCGCCGAGGCCGGTGGTGACGATGCGCTCGGCTTCGACTACGGATCGGTGCCGTTCGCGTTGCAGGTGGTGACCCTCACCGACGGACTCGACGTGGTGTCGCTCACCGGTGTGCTCGGTTGGGATCTGCCGGCCGGTGACGGTGTGCGTGCCCGCGTTGCCGGGATCGCCGATGCGCTGCAGTTCGGATCCGTCCACGTCGTCGAACGCGACAGCGACGTCGACGTGGTGTGGCGCTACTCCTTCCCGGCGACCGGGTTGGACGACACCCCGTTGACGACGATGTTGCTGCTGGTCCTCGACGGTGCCGCCGGCGCGCGGGAATCTCTCGCCGCGTCCTGAGGGGGTCGGTCCGCGGTCGCGCAGGTCCGGCACGACCCGAAGATCTCGATCGTGTGGCTGACGTCGGAGAATCCGTTGTCCTCGGCGATCGCGTACGACCAGCGTTCGACCTCGGGGCCGTCGACCTCGACGGTGAATCCGCAGTGTCGGCAGACCAGGTGGTGGTGGTGTCCGGACGAGCAGCGCCGGAAGATGGATTCGCCCGAGTCGGTGCGGAGCACGTCGACGCTGCCGGACTCGGCGAGGGACTGGAGTGTGCGATAGACGGTGGTCAGCCCGATTCCCTCGCCGTGGCGGCGCAGTTCTTCGTGCAGTTCCTGGGCGGTGCGGAACTCGTCGGTGCTGTCGAGCAGCGCCACGATCGCGCTGCGTTGTCTGGTGGAGCGCACCCCGACGAGGGGTTTGCGGGTGGAGGTCACGGCCGGGTTCATCCTTCCTGGGCGTGGGCGACGGCGTCGACGACGATGTGGGCGAGGTGATCGTCCGCGAGGTGGTAGACGACCTCCCGTCCGGACCGTTCGCCGCGCACCACACCCGCGGTCTTGAGGACGCGCAGGTGCTGGCTGATCAGTGGCTGGGTGACGCCGAGTGTGGCGACGAGTTCGTGGACGCACTGCGCCGACTGCTGCAGTTGCAGCACGATCGCGATGCGGACGGGTGCGGAGAGTGCCCGCAGCAGTTCGCCGGCCGCGACGAGGGTGTCCGCCGGCACGGTCGGTGCGGCCGTGCACGCTGGATCGTGGCCGGGAACAGGGGCGTTCGCCACGCAGTCGTCCCGGCCGGTAGCGACGCTCATGGGCGCTCCTCACCGAACCGATGGTCCTCTTGTTATTGCAAACCGATTCCATTTTGATATGCACGGATGTGCATGTCAACCGGCGTGTCCGGCGCGGACGGCGGAGCGATAGGCTTGGAGGTCGACGCATGTTGCGAACCCGCATCGAAGATGGAGAGAACCCGAGTGGCACCCAAATCCAAGATCGATACCGTCGCCAATCTCGCGAAGCGCCGAGGTCTGGTCTACCCCTGCGGTGAGATCTACGGCGGCACCAGGTCGGCCTGGGACTACGGGCCGCTCGGTGTGGAGCTCAAGGAGAACATCAAGAAGCAGTGGTGGCGCAACATGGTCACCGGCCGCGAGGACGTCGTCGGTCTCGACTCCTCGGTGATCCTGCCCCGTCAGGTGTGGGTGGCTTCCGGTCACGTCGGTGTCTTCAACGACCCGCTCGTCGAATGTCTGAGCTGTCACAAGCGGCACCGCCAGGATCACCTGCAGGAAGCGTACGCGGACAAGAACAACCTCGACGACCCCGATGCGGTGCCGATGAGCGAGATCGTGTGCCCCGATTGCGGTACCCGCGGCCAGTGGACCGAGCCCCGCGACTTCAACATGATGCTCAAGACGTACCTCGGGCCGGTGGAGTCCGAGGACGGCCTGCACTACCTGCGGCCCGAGACGGCGCAGGGCATCTTCGTGAACTTCGCGAACGTGCTGAACACCTCGCGCAAGAAGCCGCCGTTCGGCATCGGACAGATCGGTAAGAGCTTCCGCAACGAGATCACGCCCGGCAACTTCATCTTCCGCACCCGCGAGTTCGAGCAGATGGAGATGGAGTTCTTCGTCAAGCCGGGTGAGGACGAGGAGTGGCACCAGTACTGGATCGACTACCGCATGGACTGGTACACGGGTCTCGGGATCAACAAGGACAATCTGCGGCTGTACGAGCACCCGAAGGACAAGCTGTCGCACTACTCGAAGCGCACCGTCGACATCGAGTACCGATTCCGGTTCCAGGGCAGTGAGTGGGGTGAACTCGAGGGCGTCGCGAACCGCACCGACTTCGACCTGTCCACCCACGCGGAGCACTCCGGTGTGGACCTGAGCTTCTTCGACCAGGCCGCCAACGAGCGCTACACGCCGTACGTCATCGAGCCGGCGGCCGGTCTGACCCGCTCGCTGATGGCGTTCCTCGTCGACGCCTACGTCGAGGACGAGGCCCCCAACGCCAAGGGCGGTGTCGACAAGCGCACCGTGTTGCGCCTCGATCGCAGGCTGGCACCGGTGAAGGCTGCGGTGCTGCCGCTGAGCCGCAACGCCGATCTCAGTCCGAAGGCCAAGGACCTCGCCGCGCAGTTGCGCAAGAACTGGAATGTCGAGTTCGACGATGCGCAGGCCATCGGACGCCGCTACCGGCGCCAGGACGAGATCGGCACCCCGTTCTGCATCACCGTCGACTTCGACACCCTCGAGGACCAGGCCGTCACCGTCCGTGAGCGCGACACGATGGAGCAGGAGCGTGTGTCCCTCGACCAGGTGGAGGGCTACCTCGCGCAGCGGTTGATCGGCGCCTGACCCACCCGTGCGCGCTTCTGGTAGTACCCACTACCAGAAGCGCGCAC
>NZ_JAIYEP010000113.1 GCF_020515525.1 Rhodococcus yananensis | reverse complement strand
GTTTCTGGTAGCTGGGGCTACCAGAAACGCGCACGGGTCAGGCGGTGGGAGCCGCCAGAACGTACACGTCGCCGGGCACGGTGACGGTCACGAGCTCGCCGTCCGGGCCCACCGCCGTGCCCGGGGAGAATCCGCTCGTGCCCTCGAGCGGTTCCTGGTCGACGGTGGTGCCGTCGGCGAGGTCGAACACCAGCGCGACCGGCTCGTCCTCGCCGTCGACGACGGTGTAGCCGCGACCGTTCGCCGTCAGTGCCGGCACCCCGATCTGACGCACATCGTCGCGTTCCCAGACGGTTTCGGGTGCGTCGCCCCCGTCGCGCACGGCGACGAGGGGACCGGCGTCGCCGCCCGCGGCGAGCACCAGCGTGCCGTCGGGCGTGACGGCGGGTCCGGTGGACGGTACGAACCCGACGTCGTGGTTCCAGCGCGGCGCTCCGGTCGCGGCGTCGAGCGCCCACAGCGCGCCGGTCCCGTCGTGCACATACACGGTCGTGCCGTCCGCGGACAGAACGGGACTCGTGACCGCACCACCGGGAAGGTCGTCGAACGACCATTCCTCGGTGACGACGGCGTCGTCACCGCCGGTGTACCGGAGCGCCACCAGCGCGGCGCGGTCGGCGCCCGGCCGCCACACCGTGGTGAGGATCCGGCCGCTGGACGGGTCGACGGCGGGTGTCGTCGCGACCGGGCAGTCCGGTGATCCACCGAAGCACGCTGCGAGTCCGTGATCGCTCGCCTGCCGGGGAATGTTCGTCCCGTCGCCGACGCCCGGTAGCGGCAGCAGATCGAACACCGGAGCACGCAACCGTCCGGTCTGGGGATCGACGACGTTCACCTGGCCGAAATGTGTCACGACGACGACGCTTCCGTCGGGGGCGAACTGTGCGCTGCGCGGGGTTCCGCTCACCGGGATACGCCAGCGGCGCTGACCGTGCTCGTTGAACGAGAAGAACCCGCCGCCCTCGCCGACGTAGATGTTGGCCTGCTCGTCGACCAGCGGGCTGACGTCCGCGACCCCCGGCGCCAACCGGGTGCACCAGCGTTTGCGGCCGTGGTCCACGCGGAACGAGAAGAGGTTGCATCCCGCATCGGTCGTGGCGGTGACGAAGATCTGCCCGTTCGGCGCGATCGTGACCGGCGAACCGACCATCCCTCCGGTGGGCCGCGTCCAGGAGAACGTGACGTCGTCGAGTCCCGGGGTGGACGTCGACGCGGTGTTTCCCGAGTCCGAGTAGCGACCGGACCAGCCGGCGGGCGGCGCGTCGTCGCTGCCGCACCCGCTCAACACGAGCGCTGCCGCCGCCGTCAGCACTGCTGCCCGTCGGGCACCCCGCATCTGTTCACTCCTTCGAGGACGGACCGATTCGACTCGCCAGCGTATCGGGCCGGGCCGTGTGCACCGTGCACGAGGCGGACCGTAGGCTTCACATCCATGACGAGCATGTGGGGCGCACCGCTTCGGACGCGGTGGCGCGGCTCCCGCCACCGGGATCCGGAACAGGCACGATTCCTGACACTGTCCTCCCTGAAGTGGGTACTGGCGAACAAGGCGTACACGCCGTGGTACCTCGTGCGGTACTACCGGCTGGCGAAGTTCAAGGCAGCCAATCCGCACGTGATCCTGCGCGGCATGGTGTTCCTCGGCAAGAACGTGGAGATCCATTCGACACCCGAACTGTCGCGGCTCGAGATCGGCAAGTGGGTGCACATCGGTGACGGCAACGCCATCCGCTGCCACGAGGGTTCGCTGCGCATCGGCGACAAGGTCGTGTTCGGCAAGGACAACGTCGTCAACACCTACCTCGACATCGAGATCGGTGCGTCCACCCTCGTCGCCGACTGGTGTTACATCTGCGACTTCGACCATCGCACGGAGGACATCACGTATCCGATCAAGGACCAGGGGATCGTCAAGAGCCCGGTGCGCATCGGGCCCGACACGTGGATCGCGGCGAAGGTGACGGTGCTACGCGACACCCGGGTGGGCCGCGGCTGCGTCCTCGGCGCGCACGCGGTGGTCAAGGGCGAGATTCCCGATTACTCCATTGCGGTGGGTTCGCCGGCGCGGGCGGTGAAGAACCGCAAGGAGACCTGGGAGGCCGGAGCAGCCGACCGCGCAGCCTACGTCGCGGCGCTCGAGGACATCGCGCGCAAGAAGACCGGCGACGTTCCGCTCGACACGACCCCGGGCTCCTGACAGCGGCCGCTGCCCGGGGCTAGGCTCGGGCACCGGCATCGCTCGGCAGGAGGGTACGACGATGGACTATGCGGAATACCGCGGTCACGACGCCGTGGGCCTGGCAGAACTGGTCGCGCGCGGCGAGGTCACACCTGCGGAGTTGCTCGACACCGCACTGGCGCGACTGGCCGCGGTCGATCCGACGCTGAACACCGTCGTGCGTCACCTCGAGGACCGGGCGCGTACCCGCGCCGGTGGGCCGCTGTCCGGCCCGTTCGCGGGGGTGCCGTTCCTGGTCAAGGATCTGATGTAGGACATCGCCGGTGTCCCGGACGGGCGGGGGAGTCGCGCGCTCGCGACCCTTCCGGCGCCGAGGAACTCGGTGATCGTCGATCGGTGGCTCGACGCGGGCCTGGTGATCTTCGGTAAGACCAACACCCCCGAGTTCGGGATGAAGGGGATCACCGAACCGGAGGTCGACGGTCCGACCCGGAATCCGTGGAACACCGATCTGACACCCGGTGGTTCCTCGGGTGGTTCGGCTGCGGCGGTCGCCGCGGGTGTGGTGCCCGCGGCCGGTGCCGGTGACGGGGGTGGCTCGATCCGCATCCCCGCGGCGTGCTGCGGTCTGGTGGGGCTCGAGCCGGGACGCGGTCTGGTGCCGACCGGGCCGCGGGGCGGCGAGGTGTTCCACGGCGCCGCGACGAACGGGGTCCTCACCCGCACGGTACGCGACACGGCCGCGATGCTGGACGTGATCGCCGGGCCGTATCCGGGTGGGCCGTTCCTCGGGGAGACCGGCGACGGTACGTTCGCGGCGGCGCTCGGGACGCCACCGGGACGGCTGCGTATCGGATTCTCGACGGATTCACCCATCGGGACGGGGGTCGACCGCGAGGCCGTCGCCGCGGTCGAGGCCGCGGCGGTGCTGCTCGAGGAACTCGGCCACCGGGTGGAGCCGGCGCGCACCGGAGTCGACGAACGCGCGCTCGCCGTGGACTTCCTGACGATGTGGTTCGCGCCGGTGGCCGCCGACATCGACGACGCGCGGCGACGCACCGGCGTGGGCGAGGACGCGTTCGAGTTCGACACCCGGATGCTCGCGGCGCTCGGGCGGGCGTCGTCGGCGCAGGACTACATCGCCGCACTCGACCGCTGGTCGACCTACACCCGGGATCTCGCGGACTTCCACGAACGGTACGACCTGCTGCTGACACCGACGCTCGCGTTTCCGCCGGCTCGGGTCGGAGAACTCGCGACGCCCGGCTGGATGCGGGCGGGCGGTGAGGTGCTCATCAGAGCGCGGCTCGGTCGTGTCGCGCGGTGGACGGGACTCGTCGACTCGATCATCGACGACAACCTGGGCCGCACCCCGTACACGCAGCTCGCGAACATCACGGGGCGCCCGGCGATCTCGTTGCCACTGCACTGGACGGAGAGCGGTGTGCCCCTGGGTGTGCAGTTCGTCGCGCCGCTCGGCGGTGAACGCACACTGCTCTCGCTCGCGGCGGAACTGGAACGCGCGAAGCCGTGGGCGGACCGGCAGCCACCCTTCCTGGCTGCACCCGACGGTGTTCGCTCGCCGACATCGGATTCCTGATCCGTCGTCGACGGTCGGAACGGTCGGACGCCGGGAAGAGAGTCCGGGAAGAGAGTCCGGGAAGAGAGTGGTGACGGACGCGACCGCCCGTCGGGTGCGGATCTTCCGCCCGGGCCAGGTGATGGCGGCACCGTGCCGATCGGACAGGCTCACCCGGAGCTGTGCGATCGGCACGCGGTGGAGTGCCTCGTCGACGCCGACCGCAAGGAACTCCGTGGACCGGAGTGAGCGGGCGGGCGACGTCAGCCGCGGTCGGGCAGGGGCCGTTGCGGGATGTGCGGCCGGCCGATCGGGTTACGGACGCGCCGTTTCGCTCCCGCATACACCTGCGCGGTCTCCTCGGCGACGCGACCCCAGTCGAAGTCGTCGGTGAGCCGCGCCCGGGCCGCGCGGGCACGTTGCTGTGCGGCGGCGGGATCGTCGAGGGTCTCGCGCACGGCGGAGACGAGTCCGGTGACGTCGCCGGGGTGGAACGACAGTCCGGTGACGCCGTCGACGACCGCCTCGCCGAGACCTCCCGCGGTGGATGCGACGAGGGGGATGCCCGCGGCGGCGGCCTCGAGCGCGATGATTCCGAACGGTTCGTAGCGGCTCGGCAGCACGATCGCGTCGGCGCCGTGCAGCCAACCCAGCAGCTCGGTGTGGTCGAGGGTGCCGAGGAACGTCACCGACCGGGCGACACGATGCACCCGGGCCTGTTCGCGCAACCACTCGAACTGTGTGCCCTCACCGGCGACGACGAGGGTTGTTCCCGGATGGGATCGGCGGATCTTGGGCAGTGCCGCGATCGCGTCCTGCACACCCTTCTCGTACTCGAGACGGCCGACGAACAGCAGGCGCGCCGGTCCGCTGTTCGGCTGCCGGTCGCGGTAGGTCCAGGTGCTGACGTCGATGCCGTTGCGGATCACCGAGATCGCCGGCAGCGCCGGTCCGTACAGGTCACCGACCTCGTCGCGCATGGATGCGGAACAGGTGATGATGCAGTCGGACTCGTTGGCGAGCCACCACTCGACGGAGTGCACCTGCCGGTTGGTGCGGCCCGACAGCCACCCGCTGTGACGGCCCGCCTCGGTCGCGTGCAGTGTCGACACGAGCGGCACGTCGAAGTGTTCGGCGAGGGCGATGGCCGGGTGCGCGACGAGCCAGTCGTGGGCGTGGACGACGTCCGGTTGCCAACCGTCTCCGATGCCGCCGCGGCCGAGTGAGACACCGGCCCGGACCATGGCGTGCCCCATCGCGAGGGTCCACGCGAGCATGTCCTCGCCGAATTCGAAGTGCGGTGCGTCCTCCGCGACCGCGACCACGAGAACTCCCTCGGTGACGTGGGAGATCGTCGGGTGCGTCGACGCATCCGTGCCGGTGGGTCGCCGGGACAGGACGACGACCTCGTGACCGGCCGCGGCGAGTTCGACCGCGAGGTGATGCACGTGGCGGCCGAGTCCGCCGACGACGACCGGCGGATACTCCCACGAGACGATCAGGATCCTCAGTGGCGACGGCGTTTTCACAGGGTGCCTCCGTGACGTCCCGGTAGGCGACGCGCATCCAACCCCGGGAACAGGTTGTCGGCTCGGTTCCATGCCGCGGCCAACCGCGCCGCGGTGTCCGCGCGCCCGGAGGTGAGGGCCTCCGCGATCTCCCGTGTGGCGTGGGCGTGCTTGTGTGCCCGATCGCGGGCGTATCCGGCCGCGGTGTCCTTGCTGACCATGAACGCCCAGTCGCTGGACACCGTCATCAGGGCCTCACGGAGGATCTGGTCGTGGATCCGATTGCGCAGCACGGGCGCGGTGTCGGTGCTGGTCTTGTCGACGGCGTCGAGGGCGGTCTGCACGACTTCGGCGTTGAGTTGCACGAGGTCGGCCACCTGATCGCCGGCCCACACCCGCCAGTCCTTGCCCGATCCCCACGACGAGTCCTCGAGGTCGACGGACGCGCCGACGTAGCCGCGGTCGCGGGCATCGGCCAGGGTGCCGACCTCGATGCCCGCTTCCGGGAGGGCGCGCAGCACACGTTCGAGGAAGAGCGGACCTTCGAACCACCAGTGCCCGAACAGTTCGGTGTCGAATGCGGCGACGACCAGCGCGTCGCGCCCGATGCGCTCGGATTCGCTGCGCATCCTGGCGCGGATCGTGTCGACGAAGTCGGTGACGTGGCGGTCGACGGCGCGAGACGCGAGATCCGGGTCGTACGGAGCCTTGTCCTGCGGGGCGACGGTGCGGCCGGTCACGCGTGCCGGTTTGAGTCCGGTGTCGTGGCAGTAGGTGTGGAAGTCCCGGTAGGCGGGATGGCCGGGGTAGCCGGATTTCGGCGACCACACCCGGTACGACACCTGCAGATCCCGGCCGAAGCACACCACGTCCGACTCGCGGACGGTACGGCCGAGGGCGGTGTCGCCGTGCAGTGCCGGGCCGTCCACCATGAAGTGTTCGACACCTGCTGCGGCGTAACCGGCTTCCATGCCCGGTGTGTACCCGCATTCGGGGCCCCAGATGCCGCGCGGTGTGTGCTGCCAGCGGGCGCGGGCGTCGTGCAGACCCTCCGTGAGGGAGAATGCGCGCAGCCGCGGATCGAGGAGCGGCTGGAACGGGTGTGCCAGCGGTCCGCCGAGCAGTTCGATCGCATCGGCGTCGATCAGCTCCCGCACGACGGCGGAACCTCCGTGGCGCCAGTGTGTTTCGAATGTTCCGAGGGCCTGCGCCGCGGTGCGGTGTTCGCGTGCACCGAGCGCCCGGTACGACCGTTCGGGCATGCCGGCGGCCTCGTGCGAGCGCAACTGCCAGTTGCCGAGCCAATGATGCATGCCCGTGAGGCAGTGCGGATCGTCGAGCTGCGCGGCGAGCACCGGGGTGATGCCGAGGGTGAGCATGCGGGTGTGTCCCTCGGCGGCCAGTCGCCGCAGGACATCGGTGACGGGGAGATACGTTGCGGCCCAGGACTGGTAGAGCCATTCCTCGCCGACGGGCCACCTGCCGTGGTTCGCGAGCCACGGCAGGTGGGAGTGCAGGACCAGCGCGAACATGCCGGGTTCGCGCGGTGGTGTCGTGCTCACCGCTTTCGGTCCTTCACCGCGATCGCCACCAGATCCAGGCTCGCGTCGATATCGGCCGGGTCGAGTGCGAAGTCGGCGACGGTCACTCCCGCGACGTCCGCGGTGAGGTCGTCCGGCCAGGGTTCACCGGCGAGGGCACGTTCGATCTGTGCGTCGATGAAGGAGCCGCCGTGCTTGGCGTCGAGGGCCCGCAGTGTCGGGCCGTGGTGCACTCCGGTCATCAGTTCGACCCGGAACCCGGCCTCCTCCAACAGGTCGGTCAGTTCGGTGGCGTTCAGTTCGCGGGTGTGGAACGGGTTGAGCGGGGTGTCGCGGCCGGGGGAGAAGGTGATGCGATTGGGGGTGCTGATGAGGAGTTCCCCACCGGGGGTCAGCACCCGGTGGCATTCGCGCAGGAACTGCGACTGGTCCCAGAGGTGCTCGATGACCTGGAAGTTCACGACGACATCGACGGATGCGTCGTCGAGGGGGAGTGCGGCGAGGTTGCCGTGCCGCATGTCGACTCGCGGGTAGCGGGCACGCACGTGCTCGACGGCGCTCTCGTCGTAGTCCAGCCCGATGACGTGGGCGGCGACCTCGGAGATCATGTCGGCCCCGTACCCTTCGCCGGACCCGGCCTCGAGTACCGTGCGCCCGGAGCAGCGGGCCAGCAGGTCGCGGTAGACGACCTCGTGGCGGCGGAACCAGTAGTTCTCCTCGGCGATGCCCGGAACTGTCCGTTCGCCGGTGAGGGGCAACTGTTGTGCGCCGTCGGCGCGGACGGTGGAGTCACTCACCGCCCCGACACTAGACCCCCCGCCCACGGACCCGGCCGGGGTGGTTCGGATCACATCCATGACTCTCCTTCGCTGCGGTTATGGTGAACCCGGCATCGCGCTAAGTTACCGCCTGGTAACTTAGCGTTTGGTAATCTATCGCACACCCCGTGCGACAGACACGAGTATTCGGTTCAGGCAGAGCCTCGCCGATCCATGGCAGCGACACACAGGAGGTCGACGAAGACCCATGACGAACATCGTCGTTTTGATCAAGCAGGTCCCCGACACGTGGTCCGAGCGCAAGCTCACCGACGGCGACTTCACCCTCGACCGTGAGGCCGCCGACGCCGTGCTCGACGAGATCAACGAGCGCGCCGTCGAAGAGGCCCTGCTCATCAAGGAGCGCGACGGCGGCGAGGTGACCGTCCTCACCGCCGGTCCCGACCGCGCCACGGACGCGATCCGCAAGGCGCTGTCGATGGGTGCCGACAAGGCGATCCACCTCAACGATCCCGCGCTGCACGGCTCCGACGCCATCCAGACCGCCTACGCGCTCGCCGCGGCACTCGGCCAGATCGAGGGCGTCGAGCTCGTCATCGCCGGCAACGAGGCCACCGACGGCCGCGTCGGTGCCGTCCCCGCGATCATCGCCGAGTACCTCGGCCTCCCGCACCTGACGCACCTGCGCAAGCTCACCCTCGCCGACGGCAAGGCGACCGGCGAGCGCGAGACCGACGAGGGCGTCTTCGGCCTCGAGGCCCCGCTGCCCGCGATCATCTCGGTCACCGAGAAGATCAACGAGCCCCGCTTCCCCTCCTTCAAGGGCATCATGGCCGCCAAGAAGAAGGAAGTGCAAACCCTCACCCTCGCCGAGATCGGCCTCGACCCCGAGATCTTCGGTGTCGCCAACGCCGCGAGCGCCGTCACCGGCGTCACCCCCAAGCCTCCGCGCACCGCGGGCGAGCGCGTCACCGACGAGGGCGACGGCGGCAGCAAGATCGCCGCATACCTGGTCGCCCAGAAGATCATCTGATCCGCGCCCACGCGAATCCAGCCGGACACATCTAGGAGAGAAGCAAAGCCATGGCAGAAGTTCTCGTGCTCGTCGAGCACGCCGAGGGCGCACTGAAGAAGATCAGCACCGAACTCATCACCGCCGCACGCGCGCTGGGTGAGCCCTCCGCGGTCGTCACCGGCCCGGCCGGCACCACCGACAAGCTGCAGGAAGCGCTGGCCGCCGCGGGTGCCGCCAAGGTCTACGCCGCCGAGTCCGACGACATCGACGGCTACCTCGTCACCCCGAAGGTCGACGTCCTCGCCGCCCTCGTCGAGTCCACCAGCCCCGCCGCAGTCCTGACCGCCGCGTCCATCGAGGGCAAGGAGGTGTCGGGCCGTCTCGCCGCGCGCATCGGCTCCGGCCTGCTCGTCGACGCCGTCGACGTCAAGGCCGACGGCTCGGTCGCCCACTCGATCTTCGGTGGCGCGTTCACCGTCGACGCCAAGGCCAACGGCGAGGTCCCGGTCATCTCGGTCCGCCCGGGTGCCGTCGAGGCCGCCCCGCAGGCCGGTGCCGCCGAGCGCGTCGCCGTCGACGTTCCGGCTCAGGAGGAGAACGCCGTCAAGGTCACCTCCCGCGAGCCCATCGTCGCCGGTGACCGTCCCGAGCTCACCGAGGCGTCCATCGTCGTCTCCGGTGGTCGCGGTGTCGGCTCGGAGGACAAGTTCCACGAGGTCGTCGAGCCGCTCGCCGATTCGCTCGGTGCCGCCGTCGGTGCGTCCCGCGCCGCCGTCGACTCCGGCTACTACCCCGGTCAGTTCCAGGTCGGCCAGACCGGCAAGACCGTCTCGCCGCAGCTGTACGTCGCACTCGGCATCTCCGGCGCCATCCAGCACCGCGCCGGCATGCAGACGTCCAAGACGATCGTCGCCGTCAACAAGGACGAAGAGGCCCCGATCTTCGAGATCGCGGACTTCGGTGTCGTCGGCGACCTGTTCAACGTCGCACCGCAGCTGACCGACGAGGTCAAGAAGCACAAGGGCTGACCACAGCCGCACAACGCTTCGCGCGGCCCCGCTCCCGTCGTC
>NZ_JAIYEP010000112.1 GCF_020515525.1 Rhodococcus yananensis | reverse complement strand
CACGACGCTCTTCCGATCCCCCGCACCGATCGGTGCGGGGCCTTCCCGATGTTCGCGGGGTCCTCGACGGGACCGGGTGCGTGTTACTGCGGGAGAACAGCGCGGACGGCGTCGAGGATGCTGGGATCGATGTCGACACCGGCGTTCTGCAGTGCTTCGACGCCCTGCTCGAAACCGCTGACGAGGCTCTGCGCCTCGGCAGTGAGCGGCGAGTTCTCGGGGAGCTGCGGCACGACGCGCTCGGCGGTCGGGGCCGGGGTGCTCGCCTCGGGAGCGGTGGTGCTCGGGGCGCTGCGCTGCGTCGGGGCACTCGAGAGTCCGAGGCTCGACGAGCAGGACGGCCATGCGCCCCAGCCCTGGCCCTCGAGGACTCGCTCGGCGACGACGATCTGCTGCTCGCGGCTCGCCTGGTTGGCGGTGGCCGCGTACTCCTGGCCGCCGTAGGCGTTCCAGGTGCTCGGCGAGAACTGCAGGCCGCCCTGGTAGCCGTTTCCGGTGTTGATGGCCCAGTTGCCGCCCGACTCGCACTGCGCGAGGCGATCCCAGTCGGAGTCGGGGGCGGCGGTGGCGGTGCCGCTGAACGCGACGCCGGTGACGCCGAGGACTGCGCTGGTCAGTGCGAACTTCGCAACGGTGCGGCCGGTGTTGGTGGGCTTGCGGTGGCGTCCGGTCATGTCGGTTCCGTGTTCCTCTCCGTACGCGCCTACGAGGTCAGCTGTCGGGTTCGGACTGAAGAGGTAGTCCGGCCGTCGCGCTCGGTGAGCGGTCGGGCTTCACCCCAAGGCCTGCCGCGTGAGCGGCGGGCCGGGCCTCCGGGAAACTCCGGCGGGGCCGGCGCTTCCGTGGGAGACCGGTGGGTCCCCCGTTTCCTGTCCCTGTGGATCTCTTGTCGGGATACCGGGCTCCGCGGGACAGGAATTTGGCGCGGCGGGCCCGGGTCGGTCGGTCCTGGCGGTCCGACCGCAGATGACGGTAACGGGTCGGGGCGCCGAGTGTCACCAATTGATAACGCAACATCCGGAGGTCCCGGGCCGGTGGCCTCGCTGTACCGCGCAATGAACCCGCAGGTAGCCATACGTGCAGCACGTAAAAACCGGATCGAGCCCTTGTCGTTACCCCTCCGTTATGTGGTAAAGATCACATGTAGGTGGGGCGGGCATCCACCGGGACGATGTCCTTGCCGAGCGGCATCAGTGAGATCGGCACCATTTTCAGGTTCGCGATCGCGAGCGGGATGCCGATGATCGTGATCGCCATCGCGATCGCCGTCGTGATGTGTCCGATGGCCAGCCAGATCCCGGCGATGACGATCCAGATCACATTTCCGATCAGCGACCCGACCCCCGAGGTCGGCTTCTCGACCACCGTCTTCCCGAACGGCCACAGCGCGTACACGCCGATCCGGAACGCGGCGATCCCGAACGGAATGGTGATGATCAGGATGCAGCACACGATGCCGGCCACGAAGTAACCCAATGCCAGCCACAGTCCACCGAAGACCAGCCAGATGATGTTGAGGACGACCCTCATGAACCCGCACCCGTCTTCGCGCGCCGACCCGACTGCAGAGCGAAACCGATGGCCAGCGCGAAACCGAGCGGCCACGTCAGGGCGAGCAGGAACAGGGCCAGTCCCGGCTTGCCGTCGGTGAGGATCGGGGTCAGGAAGATCGCGACGACCGCGACGATTCCCACCGCGAAACACGCGAGTGCGGCCTTGAGGAGGAGGTTGCGCGGTGCGCGCGATGCATCCGAGGAAGAAGTACCCACGTCCCCACGGTAGTCCCCGGAGGTCCGGGTCGGCACGCGCGTCGGCCGGTGGGCACCGCCACCGGGGTATGATCGTGCGCATACGCGCGTCCCGATCGTCAGGGTTGGGGCGCGTTGTTTGCATGTGTCCACGTCGTGCCTCCGGCACGGCCGTCAGAAGCAGGTGAACGCGGTGCCGACCGGCAGGGTGAAATGGTACGACGTCGACAAGGGCTTCGGCTTCCTGTCCCAGGACGAGGGCGAAGACGTCTACGTGCGGGCAGCGGCCCTTCCCGAGGGGGTCGAGGGACTCAAGGCCGGTCAGCGCGTCGAGTTCGGGATGGCCGCCGGTCGTCGGGGGCCGCAGGCCCTCAACGTCACGTTGCTGGAACGACCGGGCCTGCGACAGGGCAACCGTCGTGAGGCGCCCGCCAAGGACCGTCGCACGCCCGACGAACTGCACGGCATGGTCGAGGACATGATCACGCTGCTCGAGGCCGCGGTCCAGCCCGACCTGCGGCGGGGGCGCTATCCCGACCGCAAGAACGGTCAGCGGATCTCCGAGCTCATGCGTGCGGTGGCCCGCGAACTGGACCACTGAACACTCGGCGCGCCGGTGGTGCAGCGCGCGACCGGGGCGTCGGCCGACGAAGGAGATGTGCCCGCCGGGATGGGTCCCGGCGGGCACACCTGTTCATCGACCCGGGTGGCGCCGCACTCAGAACGTCTGCAGACCCCACACGGCGTGCGCGATCGGCTCGCCCGCTTCGTCGACGACCGCCGACGGCAACTGCACCTCGATGCCGAGCAACTGGAGCGCCGGGTCGGCGGGAACGGTCACTGCGAGACGCTGCCCCGGCTCGAACATCAGGCCGTCGATGTACGTCCGGCCGGTGTCGACGTCCCCGTATACGGCGATCAGGCGCCACGGAGCGTCCGCGATGTCCGTCGGCAACGACAGCTGCAGCGGTTCGCCCGGGGGCACGTCCAACGTCGCCAGCGGATTCTCGATGCAGTCCTCCAGGTAGAGATTGCAGTGCTGCGTCGGTTCGACCGTCACCGACTTTCCGTACGCGTACGCGGTGATCTCGGGAAGCTTCCGGTCGGCGGAGCCGACGAGCTGGACCATCACCGCGACGAACGCCACCCCCACGATCAGCAGGGCCACCGCGATCACCGCGATGGTCTTCTTCGTCCGTGCCTGCAGGTTCATTCGCTCCCTTTTCGTGTCGATCGACCACCGCGGCGTCTCCGGCGCCACGCCGAGGTTTCGGTGGAGGCGTGTTCGGGCCTCCTGCCGCCCAGCCCGGGCAGCATCGTCCCCCCACGGTAGGTCAGGAGCGTCTGGGCGAATCCGAGAACCAGCACCACCGTCACCGCAGTGAAACCGATCCACAACTCCGTCGGCAGCAGGACCCCCATGGCGCCGCCCAGCACCCAGCTCAATTGCAGAACGGTCTCGGACCAGCCGAACCCGGACGCGATCGACTCCTCCGGCAGATCCTGTTGCAGCGACGCATCCAGAGACACCTTCGCCAGCGCGCTCGCACACGCCGCGACCATCGCCGCCGCGGCCGCCGCGAGAACGTTGTCGGTCGCCGCGACCACCGCCGCCACGATCACCGCTGCCGCCGCGCACCGCACCACGATCAACGCGGGCTTGCCCAGCGCCATGCGGGCCCCGGTGGCGTTGCCCGCGAAGTTGCCGATCGCCGCAGCCGCGCCGACCAGGCCGAGCATCGCGGCCTGCATGATCGGCGAATGATCGGTGGTGTTCTTCGCGACGAAGGCGATGAACAGTGTCAGGAACCCGGTGAGCACCCGGATGGTGCCGTTGCCCCACAGCCCGGTCACCACGGCCCGGCCCAGCGGCTGCCGGTCCCGCACCCCCGTCGGGATCACTTCGGTCTTCGTGTCCAGGATCTCGGTGCGTGCCTCCGAACCGTGGTACGACAGCGTCGTGGGCACCTCACCCTCGGTGACCTCCACCCACGCGGGGATCCGCATGCTCAGGTACGCACCGAACGCCGTGATCGCCGCACACAGCCACAGCGCGCCCGACGAACCGAACGCCCAGGCCGCGACGGCCGCGACCGCACCCGCACCGAGGGTGCCTCCCACCAGGCCGAAGACCGTCAGGCGGGAATTGACCCGCACCAGGTCGATCTCCGGTGGCAGCACGCGGGGTGTCACCGCGGATTTGAGCACCGAGAAGGACTTGCTCAGCACCATCATCGCCAGCGCCGCCGGATACAGGCCCCAGCTGTCGAAGTTGAACACCAACACCACCGCGAGCACCGTGCGCAACGCGAACGACGTCGCCAGCGCGATGCGGCGGCCACGTTGCAGACGGTCCAGCAGGGGCCCGATGAGCGGGGCGATCACCGCGAACGGCGCGATCGTGATGAGCAGGTACAGCGCGACCTTCGTCTTGTCCTCGCCGGTGGCGGCGGAGAAGAACAGCGTGTTGGCCAACGCGACGGCGATCGCGGCGTCCGACGCGAAGTTCGCCATCGTCGCGTACATCAGCGCGGTCAGCCCCGACTTGTCGGCGCCGTTCGCGGTCGCGGCACGCCGGAACGTCGCGATGCCCTTGTTGGTCAGTTCCCGTCCGCGCAGAGCCGCGACCCGCGTGACCGTCAGTTTGCGCGGCATCCGCGGCGCGCGGGGTGCGTCCCGCTCGTCGATCGACCGGTCGGCGGACGATCGGGACGCGGGCCGGGTCGTCTCCGCGCGTCCCGTGTCGTCGACCGGATGCAGCGGAGGCAGTGGTGTACGGCGCGCGGACACTCGCCGCGGCGGCGGATAGTTGCGGTACCCCGGATGCCGGGAACCCGGGGCACGGTCGTCCGCCTTGCCTGAGGCAGGTCGCTCGTCCCGTTCGCTCACGTCTCGATTCTTCCCCACCGGGTCGTCGACGTACACGCGGGCACACCGGGGTGTCGGTCACTGCACGAAACGGACCTCGAAGAGCACCGGCCAGTACTTGCCGGTGAGCAGGAAACGATCGGTTCCGGGGATGTGCGCGATGCCGTTGAGCACGTCGATGCCGGCGCGTTCGTCCGCCGGGATCCGCCCCGCGAGTTCCGCGGCGTCGACGACGGCCGTGACCCGACCGGACTCCGGGTCGATCCGCACGATCTCGTCGCTCTTCCACACGTTGGCGTACACCGCACCGTCGTCGGTGCATTCGAGTTCGTTCAACCGCGGAACCTCCCGGCCGCCGCGGCGCACCGTCACCCGCCCGATCTCCTCGAACGACCCGAGGTCACGGAAGACCAGGTCGGCGGATCCGTCGCTCATCACCAGCCGATCCGGCTGCGCACACAGCCCCCACCCCTCACCCGTGTACGACACGCGCCGCTGTTCCGTCAGGGAACCCCGGTCACGGGCGAAGGCGACGCCGTCGCGCCAGGTGAGCTGCCACACCGTGTCGCCCGCAACGGTGATGCCCTCACCGAACATGTCGCCCGGAAGGTCCACCCGCACCCGTTCGGAGCCGTCGACGAGGTTCCGCGCCGACACCCGCGACGCACCCTCGATCCCGGTGCCTTCCAGCAGTTCGCCGTCGTCGATCTCGAGGCCCTGGGTGAACGCCGACGAGTCGTGCGGGTGCGTCGTGACGACCTCCACCCGCAGGGTGTCCACCGTCGGGTCGTCGTCACCGGTGCCGGTGCACGAGGTGAGCGCGGCGGCGACCACGACGGTGCAGGACAGGGCGGTGGCGGTGGGCCTGCGACGGTGCATCACCACATCATCCGTGGCCGGGCGCCGCGCCCGCCCGTCGGTACGGCAGAATGGACACCGTGAGTGTTGTACCTCCTGCCGTCAGTCCGGGGAAGGACCCCTCGGTGGATCCGGCTGTGCGGCCGGTGCTCGCCGATGCGGTCGACCTCGCCCGGTCCGCGCTCGTCGACCTCCGTGAGGGGGGAGTCGGGGCCTACCTGGGGGTCACCTCCGAGGACGAGGTGTCCGCCACGCACCGCTTCGTCGCCGACCTACCCGGATACCACGGGTGGCAGTGGGCCGTGGTCGTGGCCGCGGCACCCGGATCCGAACACGTCACCGTGTCCGAATCGGTGCTGCTCCCCGGCCCGGAAGCACTCGTCGCGCCCGACTGGGTGCCGTGGAACGAGCGCATCCGACCCGGCGACCTCGGGCCGGGCGATCTGCTCGCCCCCGCACCCGACGACCCGCGGCTGGTCCCCGGCTACACCTCCTCCGGCGACCCCGACGTCGACGCCACCGCCGGTGAGATCGGCCTCGGACGCCGCCAGGTCATGAGCCTCGAGGGGCGCCTCGACGCCGCGCAACGCTGGCACGACGGCGACTACGGACCGGGCGCCGAGATGGCCAAGGCCGCACCCTCGACGTGCATGCTGTGCGGGTTCTACCTTCCCCTCGCGGGGTCGTTGCGCGCTGCGTTCGGGGTGTGCGGCAACGAATTCGCCGCCGACGGCCGCGTCGTGCACGCCGAGTACGGGTGCGGTGCCCACTCCGACACCACGCTGCCGACCGGCGCGGGTTCACCGCGGTTCGACGCGTACGACGACGCCGCCGTCGAGATCGTCACGCTTCCGGCGCCGGCCGCTGTCGAGGATGCCGCCGAGGGCACCGGGCTTTCCGCCGGGGACACGGTGGGTTCCGCCGAGGACACCGGGGACACCGACTCGGCGTCCACCGACTGACGTGACCGGACCCGGCACCGCCGACCCGTTCGACACCGCGGCGTTGCGCGCGGGACTGCTCACCGCGTGGCGATCGTCACCGACCCGTCTGCTCGAGGACACGAACTCCGAGGCCGATCTCGTACGGTCCGGGTACCGGGACCGGGTGCTCACCGAACTCGCCCAGAACGCGGCCGATGCCGCCGCCCGCACCGGCATCCCCGGCACGCTTCGGGTGTGGCGCGACGGGAGGCGGTTGCACGTCGCGAACACCGGTGCACCGCTCGACGCGACCGGTGTCGAGGCGCTCACCGCGCTGCGTGCCTCGGCGAAGACCGACGGGGTGGGCCGGTTCGGAGTCGGATTCACCGCGGTTCTCGCGATCTCCGACGACGTCGAGGTGCGGTCGACGACGGGATCCATCCGGTTCTCGGCCGCCGCGACCCGCGACGCACTCGCCGCGCACGAACTGCCCGCCCCGGAATCGGGTGCACCCGTCCTGCGGCTCGCGTGGCCGAGCACCACCCCGCCCGCGCCGGGCAGCGACACCGAGGTCGTGCTCGACCTGCGCGACGGGATCGACGCGCGGTCCCTGCTCGCCGACTTCCGCAGCGAAGCCGTCGACCTGCTCCTCGAACTACCCGCACTCGTCACCGTCGTCGTCGACGGTGACGAACTCACCCGCACCGAGCTCGACCTCGACTCGGGACTGAGGGAGATCCGTGTCGGAAACCAGCGTTGGTGGGAGCAGCGCGGCGCGTCGGCGCGGTGGCTCGTACCCGTCGTCGACGACCGGGTCGCGCCCGTGCAGCACGACGTGCTGCGCGCACCCACCCGCTCCGACGAGGAACTGTCGCTGCCCGCACTCGTGATCGGCGACGTCGCGATGCAGCCGGATCGGCGGCGCATCCTGCCCGGTACCCGCGTCGAGCACCTCGCCCACGGCTACGCCCGCTTCGTCGCCGCGATGCCTCCCGCCCGACGCGCCGACCTCGTGCCCGCCCCCGGATTCGCCCGCGGCGAGGTCGACGCGCGCCTGCGGGAGGCGGTCCTCGCCGACCTGCGTGCCCACCCCTGGCTACCGGCCGCCGACGGCGGTGACGACCTCCTGCCGGATCGTGCCGCACTGCTGCCCGGACTCGACGCCGCGCTGGCGACCGCGCTCACCGATGTCGTTCCCGGGCTGATCGATCCTCGTCTCGGCGGGACACGGCACGTCGCGGCGCTCACCGCGGCGGGGGTACACCGGATCGGACTCGCGCGGGTCGCGGAACTGCTCACCGGGCACGACCGGGAGCCGCGCTGGTGGTACCGGTTGTACGAGGCGCTCGCACCGCTCGTCACCGACCCCGTTGCTGCCGAGGAACTCGCGTCGCTGCCGGTCCCGTTGACGGATGGACGCACGGTCACCGGTCCCCGGACGACCGTGCTCGCCTCCGACGTGCGGGGCCTCGGCGACGCCTCCCTGCCGTGGGTGCGGCTCGTGCACCCGGAGGCGGCGCACCCGCTGCTCACCCGCCTCGGTGCGGGCACCGCCACCGCGGAGGATCTGCTCGCCGACCCCGCGCTCCTCGCCGCGGTCGACCGCGTGGACGGCGACGACCCGGACCCGGAGGGGGCCGCGCAGTTGGCCGACGTCGTGCTGCGGCTGGCCGCGCAGGTCGCGCCGTCGGCGGTGCCCCGCGAACTCGGTGCGTTGCCGCTGCCCGACGTCGACGGTGAACTCGTGCCGGCCGACGAGCTGCTCCTGCCCGGTGCGCCGCTCGCCGACGTGCTCGTCGACGACTCGCCGTTCGCGACGCTGTCCTCCGATCACGTCGACCGGTACGGCGTCGACGCACTGCGCGCCGTCGGCGTCGGCTGGGGGTTCACGGTGTTGGACGTCGAGATGCCCACCGGACCCGACCACGAGCTGCCCGACGAGGACGACTGGTGGGCCACCCTCGCCGACGACCCGGATGTGCTCGTCGCGGTGCGTGACCTCGATCTCGTCGCCGACGACCGGTGGCCGGAGGCCCTGTCCCTTCTCGCCGCGGACCCCGACACCGCCCCCGCCCTCGCCGACCGTGACGGATACACGGCGTGGTGGCTGCGTACCCACGCGGTGCTCGGTGACCAGCGCCTCGGACTGCTGCGTCACGCCGACGACGACGTCTTCGCCGGGTTGCTCGACCCCTGCACACACCCCGCCGCCGGAGTGTTCCGGCAGTGTCTGGCAAGCGACGTCGTCGACGATCCCGAGCTCGCCGAGCTGCTCCTCGACCGGCTCGGCGACCCCGACCGGGAGCCCGAACCCGCGCCCGTCGTCGCCGCGCACACCGCACTCGCCCGGGCCGCCGCGGGCGGCACCGTGGACACCGACGACCTCATCCTGCCGTCCGGTGTCCGCAGCCTCGCGGGCACCGTCGCCGACGCCGGCGACGCGCTCGTCGTCGACACCGCGTGGATCGGCGCTGCGGTGCCGGCGGATCGTGTCGTCGTCGGTGAACTCGCGGTCGCGGGTGCGCTCGCCGACCTGCTCGATCTGGCGCGGGCGTCGTCGGAGGTGCACGGCGAACCGGTGTCGGTGGGCAGGGCCACCACGTGGCGACGCGAACCGGCTGCCGTGCTCGCCGCCGCGAGCGCCGGGGTGCCGTTGCCCACGGCGCCGTTGACCGTGCACGGGCGTCTCGTGGTGCGGTGCTCGGGCGCGGTCGACGGGGACGTCGACGTGCCGTGGTGGACGGACGGCTCCGGGACCGTGCACTGCAGTCCCGCCGGTCTGGCCGTTGCGGTCGTGGCCCTCGCGCATCCGTGAACCTCGACGACGCGACTCTCGACGCGGTGGTGCAGATCCGCACGCCGCTGCTCACCGACGTCGTCGTCGCGGCCACCCACCTGGGCGGGGCGGTCGCGACCACTGCGGTCGCCGTCGTCGCGGCCCTCGCGTTGCTGCGTGCGTCGCGTCCGGTCGACGCGATGTTCGTCGGTGGCGCGATGCTCACCGTGTGGCCGGTGATGACGCTGCTCAAGAACGTCGTCGGGCGGCCTCGTCCACCGATGCCGGAGCGTCTGCTGGATCTGCAGACCCTGTCGTTCCCGTCGGGTCATGCGATGACGACTGCGGCACTGGCTACGGTGCTCGCGGTCGTCGCGTGGCGGACGTGGCCGCCCGGTGATCGTCGACGTGCGGTCGCGGTGTCGGTCGCTGCCGGGTACACGATCGCGGTGGGACTGTCGCGCGTGTATCTGGCGGCGCACTGGCTCACCGACGTTCTCGTGGGCTGGGGTCTCGGGGTCCTGTGGGCGTTGCTGTGGGTGCGTTCGATCACGTCCCCCCGTGCGCCTTTCTGGTAGCTCCGGCTACCAGAAAGG
>NZ_JAIYEP010000111.1 GCF_020515525.1 Rhodococcus yananensis | reverse complement strand
CCGACCCCTCTCGGGCGCACCGACGGAGCGGGGTGTCACCGCAGGGAGACGGTCACACCACCGGAGAACATCGAGTCGTGCAGCTCGATCGCCGCAGGTGTCGCGTCGACCGGCATGTCGAAGACCACCGGCATCGTGACGGTGTTGCCGGGATTGATCTCGTCCCACAACGTCACGTCCGAATCGAGATTCAGGGCAGCCGACGTGTCGGCCGTGAACTCGCGGCCCTGATCGTCGATCAGCGTCTGGTTGCTGGGGCTCAGCCCCTGCGGCTCGTTCGAGATGTTGCTGACGGTCATCGTGACGATCACGAACTGTCCCTGCGCTTCCTCCGCGAGGAACGGATTGTCGCCCAGCGACGACAGACCCGTCTCGATGCCGGTGACGACGAACTCGAACTTGCCGTCGCGGACGGGAGCGTTCATCTCGGCGTCCGGCGCGTCCACGGTCGGTGCGGACTCGAGCTCCGTCTGCGGGCTGTCGACGAGCGGTGCCGCGTCGCCGTCGCGAGCGGAACTCGACGATTCGTCGTCGCCACCACCACTGGCGACCGACACGATCACGAACACGGCGACGATCCCACCGACCACCCACGGCCACTTCTTCCGCTTGCGCGGCGGTTCCGGGACGGGGGTGTAGCCGGCGGCCGGCTGCCACCCGCCGGGCTGCGGCGGCTGCTGGTGCGGGTTCGGCGGCTGGATGCGCGGGTCGGGCTGGTCGGGGTAGGTCATGGCACAACTCGTTTCGTGCGAAGGGGCGGGTGATTCGGGCGGGCCGGGGGCGGGTCGCCCTCCGGGCGAGTGAGCGAACGTACCGTTCACTCGAATCAAGCGATCCGGCGATACATTCGCTCGGACCCGGGGTGGGGTGACTCGCGTTCGGACCCGGGGTGGGGTGCCCCGACACGGCGGTCGGAGTCGGTGGGCACCGGAGCGAACTGGGTGGTCACCGCGATCTCCTGGTCGTCGAACGGAACGATCCGATCGTCTGCCCTCGCCGCCACGAACCCCAGAAACGACGTGATAACGGGGGTTATCGGACTCCCTGCTCGCTCCGGGAAACCGGAACTTCTAGGTTGTGGGCATGGCAGACGTTTTCGACTTCACCGGTCGTCTCACCGAGGCGTCGTGGGAACAGATGGCCCTCGACACGCTCGGTGAACTCGGCTGGCGGCACATTCCCGGCCCCGACATCGCGCCGGGCAGCGGTGAACGCACCTCCTGGGACGACCCCCTCGTACCCGACCGTCTGCGTGCGGCGATCGCCACCCTCAACCCGACGCTGCCGGCGAGCGCCGTCGACCAGGCCGTGCAGACCGTCGCGACCGCCGGTTCCACCGATGCCATCGCCGAGAACCGGGTGATCCACGACCACCTCACCGAGGGCGTGCGCTCCGTGTCGTACGTCGACGACAGCGGCCTCGAGGTCACCCCCACGATCCGGTTGGTCTCCACCGATCCCGACGAGAACGACTGGTTCGTCGCCTCGCAGGTCACCGTGATCCGCGGCGACTTCGAGCGACGATTCGACCTGATGCTGTATCTGAACGGGATGCCGGTCGCCGCGGTCGAGCTGAAGAACGCCGGAACCGAGCGGGTCGGCCTGTCCGACGCGCACGCCCAACTGCAGACGTACCTGCGGGAGTTCCCGCTCGCCTTCCGCTTCGCGGTACTCGCACTCGTCTCCGACGGGGCGACCGCGGCCTACGGAACACCGTTCACACCGTACGAGCACTTCTCACCGTGGAACGTCGACGACGACGGTGCCCGCGTCGATTTCGGGATCCAGGGAGAACGCGCCGCCGGTGACGCCGCGCACCCCCTCGACGTCGCCCTGCACGGCCTGTTCAACCAGGAACGCTTCCTGCAACTGCTGCGCAGCTACACCGCCTTCGACGAGAGCGAGAACGGGCTCGTCAAACGGATCGCCAAACCCCACCAGTACTTCGCGGTCGCGAAAGCCGTGGGTTCGACGGTCGTCGCCGTCGAATCCGAGGGCAAGGCCGGTGTCGTGTGGCACACGCAGGGGTCGGGCAAATCCATGGAAATGGAGTTGTACGCCAACCAGGTGATCCGGCACCCGAAGCTCGCGAACCCCACCATCGTCGTCATCACCGACCGCAACGAACTCGACGGCCAACTCTACGAATCGTTCTCACGCTCCTGCCTGCTTCCGGAGCAGCCCCGGCAGATCCGTCGCCGCGCCGAGCTGCGCGACGAACTGTCCGGCCGCACCACCGGCGGCATCTACTTCACCACCCTGCAGAAGTTCGGTCGCAGCCGTGAGGAACGCGAAACCGGAAGTGCGCATCCGCTGCTGTCGGACCGGCGGAACATCATCGTCATCGTCGACGAGGCGCACCGCAGCCACTACGACGACCTCGACGGCTACGCGCGGCACCTGCGCGACGCCCTGCCGCACGCCACACTCATCGCGTTCACCGGAACCCCGATCTCGTTCGAAGACCGCAACACTCGCGCCGTGTTCGGTGACTACATCGACATCTACGACCTGACCCGCGCCGTCGACGACGGCGCGACCGTGCCGGTGCACTTCGAGAGTCGCCTCGTGAAGGTTGCATTCGCCGACGAGGTCAGCGAGGAGCAGATCGACGCGGCGGCCGACGACGCGACCGCCGACCTCGACGACGTCGAACGGGCCCGCATCGAGAAGTCCGTCGCCGTCATCAACGCCGTGTACGGGACGCCGGCGCGACTGCAGATGCTCGCCGCGGATCTGGTCGCGCACTGGGAGAACCGCCGCGCGCAGATGGCGAAGTTCGTCGGATCCGACGACAACCCCGCGGCGCCGGGCAAGGCGATGATCGTGTGCGCGACCCGCGAGATCTGTGCCGACCTCTACAGCCGCATCGTGGAGTTGCGCCCCGACTGGCATTCCGACGATCTGCACGCGGGACGCATCAAGGTCGTGTACTCGGGGTCGGCCTCCGACACCCCGCCGGTCAGCGACCACGTGCGTCGGGATTCGGCGAACGCCGCGATCAAGAAGCGGCTCAAGGATATCGACGACGAGATCGAGTTGGTGATCGTCAACGAGATGATGCTCACCGGGTTCGACGCGCCACCGTTGCACACCCTCTATCTCGACCGTCCCCTCAAGGGCGCGCTGCTCATGCAGACCCTGGCGCGCGTGAACCGCACGTTCCGGGGCAAGCGTGACGGGCTGATGGTGGCGTACGCGCCGATCGCCGACAACCTCGCCGCGGCTCTCGCCGAGTACACGGCCGACGACCGCGCCACGACGCCGCTCGGCCGTCCCGTCGCGGAGGCCGTGGACGCGGTGAAGAACCTGCTGACGATCCTCGCGAACATGCTGCACGGATTCGACTGGCAGGCGTATCGCACGGCGACGGGACCGCGGCCGTACGTCGAGGTCGTCAACGCGACCGTCGCGTTTCTGCGCGACCCCCGGAATCCGCAGAACGACGTCGCCGACGGGCAGGAGACACTCGCCGCGCGGTACCGCCGGCACGCCTCGCAGCTGTCGCGGGTGTGGGCGATCTGCAGCGGCCACGAGGACGTGCGGCCCCTCGTCGGCGACGCCCGCTTCTTCGAGGAGGTGCGGGTGACGATGGCGAAGTTCGATGCCGCCGATCGTCAGGCCCGGGGTGTCGCCGTGCCCGAGGACGTCAAGCGCGCGTTGCGTGCGCTGATGGCGGCATCCGTCGAATCCGGTGAGGTACTGGACATCTACGACGCGGCCGGGATGCCGAAGCCGTCCTTGGCGGATCTGAACGCGGACTTCCTCGAGCGCACCCTGCAGGCGAAGAACCCGACGCTGGCGGTCGAGGCGCTGCGCAAGCTGGTCGCCGAGGAATCGCGGAAGGTGGCCAAACACAACCTGGTCCGGCAACGCGCATTCTCGCAGAAACTGCAGGAACTGATGATCAAGTACACGAACAGTCAGCTCACCTCCGCGGAGGTCATCGCCGCGCTCGTGGAGGTCGCGCAGGAGGTGCGCGCCGAGGCGCAACGCGGACAGCGATTCGACCCGCCGCTCGGCGACCACGAACTGTCGTTCTACGACGCGGTCGCGCAGAACGAATCCGCGCTCGACGGGATGGGGGAGGACGTCCTCGCGCAGATCGCCCGCGATCTCGTGGGAGTGATGCGGCGGGACGTGAAGACGGATTGGAAGGTGCGGGAGGACGTGAAGGCGAAGCTGCGGTCACAGGTCAAGAGGTTGCTGACCCGCTACAAGTACCCACCGGACCGTCAGCCGGCCGCGATCAAACTGGTCCTCGAACAGATGGAGGCGATCGCACCGACCATGGCTGCATGACCGCTGCCCGGGCATCGGCTCGAAAAGACTTTCGTGCCTGCGGGAACCAAATCGTGGATCGGTGCATCCAAGTATTCGGACGGGGGTTCACGACGGATTCCCGACGGTACGAGACACGAGCACGGAGGCGACATGACGCAGTTCCAGCAGGCGGGATTCCAGTTCGATGCGGCAGCAGGACAGGCCCGCCCGCCGATGCCCGAGCAGAACACGGGGTGGGCGGTGGCGGCGTTGATCTTCTTCTGGCCGCTCGCCTTCTCGGCGTTCTCGAACTCGGCGAGCGTGTACCCGCGCTGGGCGTCGGGCGACCACCAGGGTGCACAGCAGGCGTCCGCTCAGGCGAAGAAGCTCGGCAAGATCGCGCTGGGTCTGTGGGTGGTCTTCATGCTGCTCGTCGTGGTCCTGTACGGGGTGGTGTTCGCGGTGGCGATGTCGGCGGTGTCGGATCTCGAATCGGTGACGCAGTACCCGTCGTACCGATAGCGGTACCGGACTTGCGCGGTGGGGCGGAACACGGTAGTTCTGGAACCGGTGTCGCGTGCCGGTGACGGACCGCGTCAGGCATGGAGGCGCCGGAACACAAGGAGTTCTCCTTGGCCATCTCACTCGATCACACCATCGTCGCCGCCACCGACAAGCATGCGTCGGCGACCTTTCTCACCGAACTGTTCGATCTCCCCGATCCCGTTCCGGGAGGGCGCTTCCTCGCCGTCGAACTCGGCAACGGCGTCACCCTCGACTACGCGGAGACTCCCGCATCGGCCGTCCACCCGCAGCACTATGCGTTCTGCGTGTCGGAGGACGACTTCGATCGTATCCACGGCCGGATCGTGGAGCGGGGCATCGAACACTGGGCCGATCCGCGGCAGACGCATCACGGAATCCGTGACGACGACAGCGGCCGCGGAACGTATTTCCTCGACCCGGCGGGGCACTATCTCGAGATCCTCACTCGACGATAGTGCCCCGCGCGGAGGGTCGGGGTTCGCGCCGGCAGCCCGCTCACTGCACCGTCGACCCCCTACGTCGGCGGTGCAGCAGCAGCGCCGTCCCGGCGATCGCGGCGGTGAGCACACCGGTCGCGACCAGCTGGGCACGCGCGGCGGTGTCGAACAATGCGAGGATCGCGATGGCCGCGAGCAGACCGAGCGTCGCGTACGACAGGTACGGGAAGCCCCACATCTTCAGCGGCAGGGCGTCCTCGGTGCCGTCGCGCCGAGCGCGCCGCCGAAGCACCAGGTGCGAGACCGTCACGAACGTCCACAGCACGAGGATCGTGGATCCGACGGCGTTGAGCAGCAACGGGAGAACCCGGTCGGGGTAGACGTAGTTGAGTGCGACGGTGACGAATCCGAATGTCACCGATGCGAGCACCGCGTTGCGGGGCACCCCGTTCGCCGAGATCCGGCCGAAGACCGGGGAGGCGGAACCGCGCCGCGACAGTGAGAAGATCATGCGGGATGCGCTGAACAGCATCGCGTTGAGCGAGGACAGCAACGCGACCACCACGATCACGGTCATCACCGCGGCGGCACCCGGTACGGCACCGGCCTGCAGGACGGCGACGAACGGCCCGGACGCGAGATCTTCGGACGTCCACGGCAGCACCGTCACCATCACGAGCACGGAGCCGATGTAGAAGACGAGGATCCGCCACACGAGGGTGCGGACGGCGCGGCCCACGTTGCGTTTCGGATCGGACGTCTCGGCGGCGGCGATCGCGATGATCTCGGTGCCGCCGAACGCGAACACGACGATCAGCAGCCCCGCGGCGATCCCGGCGAGTCCGGTGGGCGCGAAACCGCCGTGCGCGGTGAGGTTCGCGAATCCTGTGCTCTCGAATGTGGGGATCCAACCGCAGATCATGGCGGTTCCCACCCCGAGGAACGCGACGATCGCCACGATCTTGATTGCGGCGAACCAGAATTCGACCTCCCCGAACCGTTTCACGCCCACCAGGTTCACTCCGGTGAGCACGACCATGTAGAACAGTGCCGACGCCCACTGCGGGACATCCGGCAGCGCCGCGGCGGTGATCGCCGCCGCTCCCGTCGCCTCGGCCGCGATCACGATCACGACCTGGATCCAGTAGAGCCACCCGATGGTCTGTCCCGCAACCGGACCGAGGGCGTTCTCGGTGTGCACGGAGAACGCGCCGCTCGCCGGGTTGGCGGCGGCCATCTCGCCCATCATCCGCATCACGAACACCACGAGCACTGCGGCGACGAGGAACGAGACGAGCACGGCCGGTCCGGCGACCGCGATCCCGGCGCCCGACCCGACGAACAGGCCCGCGCCGATGGCCCCGCCGAGGCTCATCATCACGAGCTGGCGCGGTTGCATGGCCCGGTGCAGTGCCCCGGACGTGGCGGTGGGCGCCGGAGACGTGAGGGTGTCAGTCATCGATGCGCTCCGCGGCGGGCACGAGCTGGTCGAGGGCGATCTCGAATGCGGTCGCGGCGAGTCCCGTCCGGTCGGTGGAGCGTGCGTGGCAGCGGCGCAGGGCCGTGTCGACGGTGTCGGAGACGTCCCCGAAGATCGCGGCGTCCGACACCTCCGTCGTACCTTCCATCAGCTGCGCGAAGGCGCGTGCCATTCCGCTGTTCGCGATGAAATCGGGGATGACGGACACGGACTTGTCGGCGTGCTCGTAGGTGGGTCCGTAGAAGATCTCGTCGTCGGCGAACGGGACGTTGGCGCCGCTCGCGATCACGTCGAGGCCGGCCGCGACCATGCGGTCGACCTGTTCGCGGGTGACGAGGCGGCTCGCCGCGCAGGGCAGGAAGATGTCGGCTCCGAGATCCCAGATGGCGTCGTTCACTTCGGCGAACGGCCGCATGCGGTCGCTGCGCAGTGCGTTGCCGTCGCGGGTGAGCATCAACGTACGGACCTCGTCGAACGACAGCCCGCCCGGTTCGAGGATGCCGCCGTCGCGGTCGATGATGCCGACGATGCGGGCACCGGCCTGCGCGAGATAGTAGGCGGCGGCGGCCCCGACGTTGCCCCAGCCCTGCACCACGACGCGGCTGCCGGTGACGTCGCTGTCGGCATAGCGACGCCGGTGGTGCCGAACGGATTCGGCCACTCCGTATCCGGTGATCAGATCGGCGACGGTGTACTTCGAGGCCAGGTCGGGTGTGAACCGGGAATCCTCGACGACTTTCGCGACGCCGAGCCGCAGCTGCCCGACACGCTGGATGCGTTGCCGTTCGTCGTTGCCGAAATGCCCGGTGACCACGCCTTCCTGCGGGTGCCACAGGCCGTTGTCCTCGGTGATGGGGACGACTTCGTTCATCTCGTCGACGTTGAGGTCGCCGCCGGTCCCGTAGTAGGAGCGCAGCAGCGGGGTGACGGCGGCGAACCAGCGTCGCAGTACACCGTCCTTGCGGGGATCGGACGGGTCGAAGTCGATGCCGGACTTGGCGCCGCCGATGGCCGGTCCCGACACGGTGAACTTGATCTCCATGGTCTTGGCGAGTGACTCGACCTCGCGGCGGTCGAGGCCGCGGCGCATCCGGGTGCCGCCACCGGCTGCGCCGCCGCGCAGCGAGTTGATGACCACCCATCCGCGGGCGGTGGTTTCCGGGTCGTGCCATTCGAAGACGATCTCGGGGGACTTCTCTTCGAATCGGGTCAGCAGGTTCCTCATGGGCCGAAACTGTGACGGTCGCTACATTCGCCGCGCAACTGCGACGTGGGTAACTGTGCACGGTGTGGAGGTGCTGTTCACCGGCGCCGCATTTTTCTGTGCAATCCGCAGAGTTCGCGGGCCGGGGGGTGTGATCAGCGTCGGTAGGCCGGTGCTTTCGCTGCCCGACTCGGTTCGAGGGTGCGCAGCAGCGGCATCGCGCGATACCGCACGACCTCCGACAGCACCATGACGCTCGTCGACCGCGCCACGATCGAGGAGCGGTTCAGTTCGATGAGGGTCTGTTGCAGTCCGATGTGGGAGTCGGCGCCGATCCGGCACAGGATGTCGCCGGCACCGGTCGTCGCGAACGCCTCGAGCACTCCGGGGATCGCTTCGAGTACCTCGGTGACCGCTTCGAGGGCGCCCTGCACGATCTCCATCGTCACGAACGCCTGTACCTCGAAACCGGCTGCAGCGAGATCGATCCGGGGTTCGTAGCCGGCGATGACCCCGGTGTCCTCGAGGCGGCGCAGTCGAGCGGAGACGGTCGCCCGGGCGACCGTCAAGCGGCGCGACAGTTCCAGCGCACCGACCTTCGGGTCGGCGTGCAGGGCCTCCAGGAGTGCGAAATCCAACTCGTCCAGTTGTACGGGTTCACGCATGACGCTTCACTCCCGTCGGGGTTCCGAATCTATGCCGATTGTATAGCTGGGGTGGTCGGTTCCAGCGAATTCGAGTCGGCCGGGGTAGTTCGCGGGAGCGACGTTGCGCGGCGCCCCGCGACGGGCTTTTCCTGGTGACACACGACACATCGCTACGGCGGCCGCGCACCGCGGCAGGAGGTTCGGCAATGACACTCGAATACGTTCTCACCGACAGTGAGAAACTCGCCGAACTCGGCGCCGACGAGCTGCACCGGCTCGTCGGTCTCGTCGAGTACGACGCGGACCGTGATCCGTTCCCCGTCAGCGGGTGGGACGCGGTCGTGTGGGTCGTGGGCAACGCGACGCAGACCGCGCATTTCTTCCAGTCGGCGTACGGGATGGAACTGGTGGCGTACTCGGGGCCGACCACCGGCAACCGCGATCATCATTCCTATGTACTGCGTTCGGGTGCCGTACGTTTCGTGGTCGAGGGCGCGGTGGATCCGCGGAGTCCGCTCGTCGAGCACCACCGTGTGCACGGCGACGGTGTCGTCGACATCGCGTTGCAGGTGCCCGACGTCGACAAGTGCATCGCTCATGCGCGCGCCCAGGGCGCGACGATCCTCGAGGAGGCCCGCGACGTCACCGACGAGCACGGCACGGTGCGCATCGGTGCGATCGCCACGTACGGCGACACCCGGCACACCCTGGTGGACCGGTCGCGGTACGACGGGCCGTACCTGCCCGGTTACGTCGAGCGCACCTCGACGTACCGCAAGCGCGACGGTGCGCCCAAACGTATCTTCCAGGCGCTCGATCACGTCGTCGGGAACGTCGAACTGGGCCGGATGGACGAGTGGGTCGACTTCTACAACCGGGTCATGGGATTCACCAACATGGCCGAGTTCGTCGGCGACGACATCGCCACCGACTATTCGGCGCTCATGAGCAAGGTGGTGTGCAACGGCAACCATCGGGTGAAGTTCCCGCTCAACGAGCCGGCGGTCGCGAAGAAGCGCTCGCAGATCGACGAGTACCTGGACTTCTACCGGGGTCCGGGCGCGCAGCATCTGGCGTTGGCCACCAACGACATCCTCACGGCCGTCGACATTCTGCGCGACGAGGGCGTGGAGTTCCTGGCGACCCCGGACGCGTACTACGACGATCCGGAGTTGCGTGCCCGGATCGGCGAGGTGCGGGTGCCGATCGAGGAACTCAAGAAGCGGGGAATCCTCGTCGACCGCGACGAGGACGGCTACCTGCTGCAGATCTTCACGAAGCCGATCGGCGACCGGCCCACGGTGTTCTTCGAGTTGATCGAGCGGCACGGGTCGTTGGGTTTCGGGAAGGGCAACTTCAAGGCGTTGTTCGAAGCCATCGAGCGTGAGCAGGAGGCCCGCGGAAACTTCTGAGGTCGGAGGTGGGTCCCGCCCCGGTCCGAGTC
>NZ_JAIYEP010000110.1 GCF_020515525.1 Rhodococcus yananensis | reverse complement strand
GGCCGGGAATCGAACGATTCCCGGCCCCGCGCGCCGTATCGGGTTGTCGGCCGCGGTGCGACCCGAACCGGTGGTCGACGTCCGAATGGACGAAAGTCGCCATATGCCACTACATATTGGGGCTATTGACCATCCGGGGCCATACATATGGTGGTCGTGTGGTGGTTCGCGGCCTGGCTTCAGGCGCGGATCGCCACGCACACTCCGCGCAGGCACCGAGGGAAGGCAGAGGAACCGATCGATGATCGACACCGGCACACCCACACCCACCGCACCCACACCCACCGCACCCGGTACCGGTGACCACCACCGGAGTCCGAACGGCGCCGTCGGCGCCGTGGTCGATGTCGCCGACACCGTCGACGAGTACCTCGACCGCTCCGACTGGCGGATCAATGCCAACGCCAACCAGGGCTATTCGCTGGGCGGGCTGATCCTGAACACCGCGGGCAAGGTCACCGCGAACTACTGGCTCACCCACGTGTACACCCCCGAGATCGGGCGCGCACACCGCGACGGGGACCTGCACATCCACGATCTCGACATGTTCGCCGGCTACTGCGCCGGCTGGTCCCTGAAGGCTTTTCTGCAGGAAGGGCTCAACGGCATCCCGGGCAAGGTGGACGCCACCGCACCCAAACACCTGTCGTCCGCGGTCGGCCAGATCGTGAACTTTCTCGGCTGCCTGCAGAACGAATGGGCGGGAGCGCAGGCCTTCAGCTCGTTCGACACCTACATGGCGCCGTTCGTCCGCAAGGACGACCTCGGCTACGACGAGGTGCGTCAAGCCGTCCAGGAACTCGTCTACAACCTGAACGTGCCGTCCCGCTGGGGAACCCAGACGCCGTTCACCAACCTCACCTTCGACTGGACCTGCCCCGAGGACCTCGCAGGGGAGACCCCGATCATCGGCGGGGAGCAGATGCCGTTCACCTACGGTGATCTGCAGGCCGAGATGGACACGATCAACCGCGCCTACATCGACGTCATGACGACCGGCGATGCCACCGGCCGCGTGTTCACCTTCCCGATCCCCACCTACAACATCACCCGCGACTTCGACTGGGACTCGCCGGGAGCCGACGCCCTGTTCGAGATGACGGCGAAGTACGGCCTGCCGTACTTCCAGAACTTCGTCAACTCCGACCTCGAACCGAACATGGTGCGCTCGATGTGCTGCCGACTGCAACTGGATCTGCGGGAACTCCTCAAGCGCGGCAACGGACTGTTCGGTTCCGCCGAGCAGACCGGATCACTCGGTGTCGTCACGATCAACACGGCCAGACTCGGCTACCTGCACGCCGGCGACGAGACCGCGTTGCTGCGTGCCCTGGACACGCTGCTCGAACTGGCACGCGACTCCCTCGAGGTCAAACGCGACGTCATCGGACGGTACATCGACGAGGGCCTGTTCCCGTACACGAAGCGCTACCTGGGCACCCTCGACAACCACTTCTCGACCATCGGCGTCAACGGCATGAACGAGCTGGTCCGCAACTTCACGGGCGATGCCCACGACCTCACCGACCCGCGCGGACACGACCTGACCGTCCGGATCCTCGACCACATCCGCGCCCGCATGGTCGAGTTCCAGGAAGCGACCGGGCACCTGTACAACCTCGAGGCGACCCCTGCCGAGGGCACCACCTACCGGTTCGCGAAGGAGGACCGCAGACGGTTCGCCGGGATCATCCACGCCGGCACCGAGAGCAACCCCTACTACACCAACTCGTCCCAACTGCCGGTCGGATTCACCGACGATCCGTTCGAAGCCCTCGAACGCCAGGACGACCTGCAGCGCAAGTACACCGGCGGAACGGTACTGCACCTCTACATGTCCGAACGGCTGTCGAGCGCCGACGCGTGCCGCACCCTGGTACGTCGCGCCCTGACCCGGTTCCGGCTGCCCTATCTCACGGTCACCCCGACGTTCTCGATCTGCCCGCACCACGGGTACCTGGCGGGCGAACATCCCGTCTGCGAACGGTGCGCCCAGGAGAATCCCGGAGCCGAACCGCAGGTGTGCGAGGTGTGGACCCGCGTCATGGGATACTTCCGGCCCGTGTCGTCGTTCAACATCGGCAAGAAGGGCGAACACGCCGAACGGGTCTCGTTCGAAGAGGCCCGGGCAGCCGAATCCTTCTCGGCCGCATGACGGTCGGGAACCCCGACGTGGACGACCCGACCATCGCCGGGCTCGTTCACCTCTCCACCTGCGACTGGCCCGGACACCTCGTCGCCACCGCGTTCCTGCAGGGGTGCCCGTGGCAGTGCACCTACTGCCAGAACCCGGACCTGATCGATCCGCGCACACCGGGCGCACTCGGCTGGAACGAGGTGCAGAACTTCCTCACCCGCCGCCGCGGCCTCCTCGACGGGCTGGTCTTCTCCGGAGGAGAACCCACCCGGCAACCCGGACTGGCCCCGGCCGCGCAGTGGGTGCGGGAACAGGGTTTCGGCACCGGCCTGCACACCGCCGGGGCCTACCCGGCGCGACTCGCGACGGTGCTCCCGCTGCTCGACTGGGTCGGTCTCGACATCAAGGCACTGCCCGACGATTACCCGCGCATCACCGGTGTGCCGGCGAGCGCCGACCGGGCCTTCACGTCACTGCGGCTCGTGGTCGACTCCGGAGTCGACCACGAGATCCGGATCACCGTCGATCCCACCGTGCACACCGCCGACCACGTGCACGCCCTCGTGCAGCACGTACGCGCCACCGGTGCCGGCGCAATCGTCCTGCAGGAGGCCCGGTCGACGGGCACCCGGCCCGGGTACGCGGACGCACTCGGCGGGCGCGGACTGCGCGACGTGGTCGACGTGATACCGGAAGGTGTATCCGTGCGGACCTCGACCGGACAGGACCGGATGTCCGCACACCGGTAGACAGCCGTGTGCGAGGTGCGGGACCGGCCGGTCCCGCACCGCCCACACGGTCGATCAGGGGCGCTTCCCCTCCTGGCTGCCGGCGAGCGTCCCCAGATACAACTCGACGACCTTCGGATCCTTCATCAGACGCGCACCCGTGTCGGTGTAGGCGTTGCGGCCCTGATCGAGAACGTACCCGCGGTCGCAGATCTGCAGACAACGCCGCGCGTTCTGCTCGACCATGATGATCGACACCCCCGCGGCGTTGATCCTCTTGCAGCGGATGAACACCTCGTCCTGGAACATCGGTGACAGACCCGCCGACGGCTCGTCGAGCAGCAGCACCGACGGCTCCATCATCAGCGCACGACCCATCGCCACCATCTGCCGTTCGCCGCCCGACAACGCGCCGGCCTTCACACGGCGACGCTCCGCCAGCAGCGGGAACAACCCCGACACACGATCGAACTGCTCGGCGAACTTCTTGGGACGCAGATAGCTTCCCATCTCGAGATTCTCCTCGATCGTCAACGACGGAAACACGTTCTGAGTCTGCGGAACATACCCGACACCCTTGCGCACGAGCACATGCGCCGGAGCCGACGTGATCGACTCGCCACGCAACGTGATGTTGCCGTGCCGCACCGGAATCAACCCGAACAACGCCTTGAGCAGAGTCGACTTCCCGGCACCGTTCGGGCCGATGATGCCGACGATCTCCCCGTCGTCGAGAAAGAAGTTGCAGCCCTTCAAGATATCCACACCGGGCAGATATCCCGCAACCACATCATCCGCGCGCAGCAATGCTCCCGTCGCGAGCCGCGCGTGTTCCTCCGGCATGGCCGCGCGCTCGGCCCGCGTCAACGCATCCCGCGGCTGCGGGGAAGTCCCGTCGCTCATCGCTTCTCCTCGCCTCCGGCTTCGGGATCCGACAGGTCGCCTCCGGCTTCGGGATCCGACAGGTCGCCTCCGGCTTCGGGATCCGACAGGTCGCCTCCGGCTTCCAGGGTCTGTACTTCGGCCTCCTCCAGAGCCTCCGACAACTCCGCCGTCGCCCCGACGGGGTTGCCGTGTTCGTCGAACTCGAGTTTCTGATCGTGGTGGCTACCCAGATAGGCATCGACGACGACCGGGTTGCCCGCGAGATCGTCGGGCAACGCCTCCGCGATCACCGAGCCCTGCGCCATCACGACCACCCAGTCGGAGATATCGCGGATGACATCCATGTCGTGCTCGACGAACACCACCGTCATCCCGTCGTCCCGCAACGATTTGATGTGACCCAGCAGGCTCTGCGTCAGGGCCGGATTGACGCCGGCCATGGGCTCGTCCAACATCACCACCGTCGGTTCGGTCATCAGCGCGCGAGCCATCTCCAACAACTTGCGTTGCCCCCCGGACAGCGACCCGGCGGGATCATCGGCCTTCGCGGCCAGACCGAACCGGTCGAGCAGTTCCCGGGCGCGCCCGGTGATCTCGCGTTCCTGCGCCCGCCACGTCCACGGCAGCAGGGCGGCGCCGATCCGCTCGCCGCGCTGATGGCGTGCCCCGAGACGCACGTTGTCGAGCACACTCATCCGCGACAGCGCCTTCGTCAACTGGAAGGTCCGCACCACCCCCCGCCTCGCCACCCGGTGCGGATGAGCGCGCCCCAGATCGTCACCGTCGAGCGACCACGTCCCGGTGTCGGCGCGATCGAACCCGGTGAGCAGGTTGAACAGGGTGGTCTTCCCGGCGCCGTTCGGTCCGATCAGACCCGTGATACCGCCACGCTGGATCTCGAGGTGCTCGACGTCGACGGCCTTGAGGCCGCCGAACGCGCGTGAGATCCCGTCGACGACGACGATCGGATCCGGTTTCGCGGCACCCGGCTCCTGCGGCACGGTCGCGAACAACGCCGCGCGGGTCGCCGCATCGAGTTGCGGCCGATCGGTGATCTCAGGCATCGCGGGTCGCCTCCGTCCTGTTGCCGAGTATGCCCTGCGGACGGAAGACCATGAGCAGGGCGATCATGGCTCCGAGCAGCACGAACCGCATCGCTCCGACCTGCTGTTCGGTCAGCGACAGCAGCGGATCGGGGCCCGAGATGGCCTGCCGCAGCAGAGCGTCGGGGATCGTCAACAGGAACCAGAACAGCATCGCGCCGAGTACCGGGCCGAACACCGTCGCGGCACCTCCGAGTATCAACGCGCCGAACGCGAAGAAGGTCTGCGCGGTCGAGTAGAAGTCGGGGTTGATCGACTTCGTCTGCAACGCGTTGAACACGCCGCCGAGCCCGCCGATCATCCCGCCGAGCACCAGCGCCTGCATCTTGTACACGAAGACGTTCTTGCCGAGTGCGCGGGCGGCATCCTCGTCCTCCCGCACGGCCTTGAGCACCCGGCCCCACGGGCTGCGGCTGAGCAGGTACACGAGGCCGCACAGCAGCAGCACCACCGTCCAGCCGACGACCATCGCCCACAGGTCGTCGCCGTAGAAGCGCATTCCGAGCAGCGAGTACTGCCGGCTCGAATCGAACGGGCTCATCGCGGTGAACGGGTCGGCGAAACCCCACAGTCCGCGGGTCGACCCGGTGATCGAATCGGACGCCGTGGACCGGAACATCAGGCGCAGGATCTCGGCGGCCGCGATCGTCGCGATCGCAAGGTAGTCGGCGCGCAGACGCAGCGTGGGGATGCCCAGCAGCAGCGCGAGCAGCCCCGACAGCGCGAGCCCGACGAGGATCCCCACCCACAACGGCTGGTCGTAGGTGACGGTCATGATGCCGACGCCGTACCCGCCGAGCAGTGCGAACCCGATCTGCCCGAAGTTCAGCAGACCCGCATACCCGAAGTGCAGGTTCAAGCCGATCGCAAGCAGCGCGTAGAAGACCGCGGACGGGCCGATCAACTGGGCGAACGAAATCTGGAGTACCGATACGAGGTCCATGGATCACCCGATCCTTGCTCGACTGCCGAGAATGCCCTGCGGCCGGATCACCAGGATGACGATGAGGACGAGAAGACCGCCGATGTACTTGAGATCCGGGTCGATCACCAACGTCGACAGCTGTACGAGCAGACCGACGATCACACACCCCAACAGGGCTCCGTACGCGGTACCGAGTCCCCCGAGGATGATCCCGGCGAACATCAGCAGCAGCAGTTTGAAGCCCATCTCCCATTGCACGCGTGCCCCGAGTTCGGAGAGCCCGAACAACACGCCGCCGAGCGCGGCGAGACCCCCGCCGAGGCCCCACACGAACCGCACGACCTTCTCGACATCGATACCGGACGACGCGGCGAGATCCCGGTTGTCCGCCACCGCGCGCATCGCCTTGCCGATCCGGGTGCGTTGCAGCAGCACCGCGACACCGACGAGCACGACCAGGCTGATGACGATGCACGCCAGGTTCACCGGTGTGATGGCGACGGGTCCCCACTGCATCTGTTGCTGCGCCTGGTAGTCGGCGAGTGGTTGGGTGCGGTCGGAGAAGAAGATGAGGATCAGGTAACGCAGGCAGATCGCCACACCGATCGACACCACCAGCTGCGCGATCAACCCGGTGTGTCGTCGCCGCAGCGGAGCCCAGATCAACGCGTTGTTGAGCAAGCCGATGATCACGCCGGTGACGATGGCCAGGACCGTCGCGGGAATCAGCTGTATCCCGAAGGACACGTTGAAGACCCACGCGGCGACCGCACCGAGCGTCACCAGCTCGCCGTGCGCGAAGTTCGTCAGGCCCGTCGTACCGAAGATCAGGCTGAGCCCGACCCCGGCGATCGCGATGATCAGGCCGAAGCGGATCCCGTCGATCACGGTACGCAGGAGCGTTTCCCCGGCGGACACCGCGGAGCCGGTACGTGCCTCACCGAACGAGAAGATGACGGTGTTGACCCGCCCGTCGACGACGTCGCGTGTCACGTCGGCCTGCACGTCGACGCCGTCGGGCAGGGTATCGGGGTCGATCGAGAAGGTGTACGTGCCGGGCGGAACGGTCAGCTCCCACCGGCCACCCTCGACGGACTCGGTCTCGGCGATCGTGTCGCCGGACGCGTCGAGCGCGCGCACCGTCACGCCGGAGAGCCGGTCGCCGGCATCGTTGAGGGTGCCGGTGACCGGCACACCGCCGGTCGGTGCGGGCTCCGCCGTCGTACCGGGCGGACCGCTGTCGGGAGGTGGGGAAGGATCCTGCGCGACGGCGCTCCCGGCGCCGAGCAACACGGTGATGAGCGCCGCGAACACCAGCAGCGCGATACGGGCGAGCCGTCGAGGTCTCGACGCCCATCCTCGTCGACATCTCACGGTTGAGGCCACGCAGGTCCTCCCGGGTGGGTCGGCTGTGGTCGAACCCGACGCCGGGGTCGGCGTCGTGGAAACGGACTTTAGCGGCTGAGACGCCCACCACAACCGTCTCTGCCATTTCCGGGACGTATACGTTCGATGTCGCAGGAAACGAGTGTGTTTCGACGGTCGTCCCGGCGCGTCGCGCGGTGTTGCGGTTCCCGTCGGTGCCGGTCCCTAGACTGGCAGCCGTGACCCGTGCATCGACTTCGGCCCCGACCACCGCGACCACCGACGACCGCCCGACCCTGCTGCTTCTCGACGGGCACTCGCTCGCGTTCCGCGCCTTCTACGCGCTGCCGGCCGAGAACTTCCGCACCACCAGCGGCCAGACCACCAACGCGGTGTACGGGTTCACGTCGATGCTGATCAACCTGCTGCGCGACGAGAAGCCCACACACGTCGCCGCGGCATTCGATGTGAGCCGCAAGACGTTCCGCGCCGAACTGTACGCGGCGTACAAGGCGCAGCGCAGTGCCGCGCCCGACGAGTTCAAGGGGCAGATCGACGTCACCAAGGATGTCCTCGACGCGATGGGCATCCCGGTGATGGCGGAGGAGGGCTACGAGGCCGACGACATCATCGCGACCCTCACGACGCAGGCCACCGCGCTCGGGTATCGGGTGCTCGTCGTCACCGGAGATCGCGACGCACTGCAGTTGGTCACCGATGACGTCACCGTGCTGTACCCGAAGCGCGGCGTGTCGGAGCTGACCCGGTTCACCCCCGAGGCCGTCGAGGAGAAGTACGGACTCACCCCCGCCCAGTACCCGGACTTCGCCGCGTTGCGCGGGGATCCGAGCGACAATCTGCCCGGCATCCCCGGCGTGGGCGAGAAGACGGCGGCCAAGTGGATCCGTGAGTTCGGGAGCCTCGCCGACCTCGTCGATCGCGTCGACGAGGTGCGCGGAAAGACCGGGAACTCGCTGCGCGAGAACCTCGCGAACGTGCTGCTCAACCGGCAGCTCACCGAGATGGTGCGCGACGTGGCGCTGCCCTACACACCCGAGCAGCTCGCACTGGCCCCGTGGGATCGCGATCGCATCCACCGACTGTTCGACGACCTCGAATTCCGGGTGTTGCGCGATCGACTGTTCGACACCCTCGCGTCCGCCGAACCCGAAGCGGACGAAGGATTCGAGGTGCGCGGAGGCATCGTCGAACCCGGTACCCTCGCCGCCTGGCTGGCCGACCACGCCCCGTCCGGACGACGACACGGCCTGTCGGTGGCAGGGTCCGGCGCGCCCTACGGGGGCGATACGACCGCGGTCGCGATCGCCGGGGCCGACGGCGAGGGCGGATACGTCGTCACCGAGGCGCTCACACCGGACGACGACGCCGCGCTCGCCGCGTGGCTCGCCGATCCCTCGGTCGGGAAGGCCCTGCACGAGGCGAAGACCGCGATCCACGCGTTGCGTGGACGCGGATGGACCCTCGCCGGCGTCACCAGCGACACCGCCCTCGCCGCCTATCTCGTGCGTCCCGGGCAACGCAGCTTCAAACTGGATGATCTGTCGCTGCGCTATCTGAAACGGGAACTGCGCGCGGAAGATGACGGGGCACAGCAACTGTCGTTGCTCGACGAGGAGGACTCCGCGGACCGGAAGACCGCCGAGACCGAGATCCTGCGCGCACGCGCGGTCGTGGATCTGGCCGAGGCGCTCGACGCCGAACTCGTCGCGATCGAATCGCAGCAGCTGCTCACCGACATGGAACTTCCGCTGCTCGAGGTGCTCGCCGAACTCGAAGCCGCCGGGATCGCCGTCGACACCGAGCACCTGCACGATCTGCAGTCCGGATTCGCAGCCGACGTGTCCGCCGCCGCGAACGCCGCATACGAGGTGATCGGCAAACAGATCAACCTTGGGTCGCCCAAACAGCTGCAGGTGGTGCTGTTCGACGACCTCGAGATGCCGAAGACGAAGAAGACCAAGACGGGGTACACCACCGACGCGGACGCCCTCCAGAACCTGTTCGAGAAGACCGAACATCCCTTCCTCGAGCATCTGCTCGCGCACCGCGAGGCCACCAAGATGAAGACGACCGTCGACGGTCTCATCAAGTCGGTGGCCGACGACGGCCGAATCCACACCACGTTCAACCAGACCGTCGCCGCGACCGGCCGGCTCTCGTCCACCGAACCGAACCTGCAGAACATCCCGGTGCGCACCGACGCGGGCCGGCAGATCCGAGACGGATTCGTCGTCGGCGACGGGTACGACCTGCTGCTCACCGCCGACTACAGCCAGATCGAGATGCGCATCATGGCGCACCTGTCGGAGGACGCGGGCCTCATCGAAGCGTTCAACACCGGGGAGGACCTGCACAGCTTCGTGGGGTCCAGGGCCTTCGGTGTGCCGCTCGAGGAAGTCACCCCGGAGCTACGGCGCCGCGTCAAGGCCATGTCGTACGGCCTGGCCTACGGTTTGAGTGCCTATGGTCTGGCGCGGCAACTGAAGATCTCCACCGACGAGGCGCACGAACAGATGGAGGCGTACTTCACCCGATTCGGTGGGGTACGCGACTACCTCCACAACGTCGTCGAGGAGGCGCGCAAGGTCGGCTACACCTCCACCCTCTACGGGCGCCGTCGGTATCTGCCGGACCTCGACAGCGACAACCGGCAGCGGCGGGAGGTCGCCGAACGCGCTGCGCTGAATGCACCGATCCAGGGTACGGCCGCGGACATCATCAAGGTCGCGATGATCGACGTGCAGAAGGCGCTCGTCGAGGCGAGGCTGCGATCACGGATGCTGCTGCAGGTGCACGACGAACTCGTACTCGAGGTCGCCGCCGACGAACGCGACCGGGTCGAGGAACTCGTACGCGACAAGATGGATTCGGTGATCGCGCTGTCGGTACCGCTCGAGGTGTCCGTCGGGTACGGCCGAAGCTGGGATTCCGCGGCACACTGATCGCGCCGCGCGGCCCGATCCCTCGAGGAGGGATCGGGC
>NZ_JAIYEP010000109.1 GCF_020515525.1 Rhodococcus yananensis | reverse complement strand
GTGAGCGCCGCGCTGGTCGCGGCGCTCACCGCCGATCCCGCCGGCGATGCGGACACCGTCTTCGGCATCGACGACGGCACCGGCGACATCGCCGCACTACGTCCCGACCGGGCGTTGCAGGCGTTGCCGAACGGCGACTTCGCGGTGGTGCACCACGGCCGGGTCACCGGGGTGACCGCCGACACCGCCACCGCCGTGACCACGCTGCTCCGCACCCCCGACCCCACCGTGGACACCGGCACCGGCACCGGCACCGGCCCGGCCGCGCCGATCGGTTGGCTCCCCCAGACCGACGACGCCGTCACCCTCGCCGGTGGACTGCCCGGCGGTGTGCTGCCCGCCCGCACCGCCGAGTTCCTCGCCGCCGTCGACCACCCGATCGTGATCACGCCGTGGCGGTCGGTGCTGCTGTGCGACCTCGACGAGTGGACCGCCGAGCAGGCCGTGCGGGTCCTCGCGCCCATGGGGGTGGTCTTCGACGCCGACTCCCCGCTGCTGACCTGACCGGAACCGGTGTGGTGCACCCGGTGCGGCACCTACCGTGGAACCCATGGCAGCCGACACCGTCGACGTGATCGTCCTCGGCGGTGGACCCGCCGGGGAGAACGCCGCCGCCTCCGCGATCGCCGGGTCCGACCGCACCGCCGTCCTCGTCGAAGCCGACCTGCTCGGCGGCGAATGCTCCTACTGGGCGTGCATGCCCAGCAAGGCGCTGCTGACCCCACCGCGGGTCCTCGACACCGCCCGGCACATGCCCGGCGTCGCCGGCAGGATCGACGCGCACGGCGTGGACGTCGCCGCCGTCCTCGCGCGCCGCGACCGGTTCACCGCCCACCACGACGACACCGGACAGGTGTCCTGGGCCCGTGACGCCGGCATCGACGTGGTGCGCGGACACGCCCGCCTCGGCGGCGACCGCACCGTCACCGTCGACGACGCGGGCACCTCCCGCACCCTGCGTGCCCGGCACGCCGTCGTCGTCGCGACCGGTTCCGTCCCGACCGTGCCCGACCTGCCCGGACTGCGGGCCGCCCGACCCTGGACGTCGCGGGACGCGACGAACCTGCGACAGATCCCCCGCCGTGTCGTCCTCGTCGGTGGCGGTGTCGTCGCCTGCGAGGCCGCCACCTGGCTGCGGCACCTCGGTGTCGAACAACTCACCGTGGTGGTGCGCGGACCGCGGCTGCTGCCCCACGTCGACGCCGTCGCCGCGGCCGCCGTCGCCGACACACTCCGCGGCCACGCCGTCGACATCCGTTTCGGCACACAGGTCCAGTCCGTGACCCGGCCGGGCGCCGCGCACACCGGCATCGGACTCGTGCACGGCGGACCGGTCACCGTCACCCTCGACGACGGCACCACCGTCACCGCAGACGAGATCGTCGTCGCCACCGGCCGGCGACCCGCCACCACCGATCTCGGAGTCGACACCGTCGGCCTGACCCCCGGCGACCCGATCACCGTCGACGAACACCTCACGGCCACCGACGTCACCGGCGGCTGGTTGTACGCGATCGGCGACGTCACCGGCCGCGCCGCACTCACCCACATGGGCAAATATCAGGCACGGGTGTGCGGCGACGTCATCGCCGCCCGCGCCGACGGCCGTCGCCTCGACGCGCCCCGGTACCGCACCGTCGCCGACCCGAACGCCATCCCGCAGGTGATCTTCACCGACCCGGAGATCGCCGCCGTCGGGCACACCACCGCCACCGCCCGCGAAGCCGGACTCGACGTCGAACCGCTCACCGTCGACCTCGACGTCGCCGGCGCCGCCCTCGCCCGCGACGACACCTCCGGACACGCCACCCTCGTCGTCGAGCGGGGCACCGGCATCGTGGTCGGTGCCACGTTCACCGGACCCGACGTCGCGGAACTACTGCACGCCGCAACCATCGCCGTGACCGCGCGGTTGACCGTCGACACCCTCTGGCACGCCGTCCCGGCCTATCCCACGATCAGCGAGGTGTGGCTGCGCCTGCTCGAAACCCGCCGGCCCTGACCCGTCGTCGTGATCACCGGGGCAGACGCCGCCAGATCGGGCGCGGCAGCAGCCGCATCCCGGCGAACACCGGCCGCAGGATCGCCGGCACCCACACCTGCCCGCGGCCCCGCGCAAGCGCCCGCACCGTCGCCTCGGCGACCTGCGTCGGGGTGCTCGACAACGGTGCCGGGCTCATCCCCGCCGTCATCCGCCCGATCACGAACCCGGGTCGCACCACCAGCACCGACACCCCGCTGCCGTGCAACGCATCGGCCAGCCCACACGTGAACCCGTCCAACCCGGCCTTCGCCGACCCGTACACGTAGTTCGCGCGCCGCACCCGCCACCCCGCCACCGACGAGAACACCACGATCCGCCCCGACCGCTGCGCCCGCAGCCGCCGCGCCAGTTCGGTGAGCAGCGCCACCTGCGCCACATAATCGGTGTGGACGATCGCCGTCGCATGCACCGCATCGACCTCCGCCCGCGCCTGGTCCCCGAGGATCCCGAACGCGAGCACCGCCACATCGATCGGCCCGTACCCGACGACCTCGTCGAGGACCGCCGAATGCGTGTCGAGCGCATCGGCATCGAACTCGACGCGGTGCACCGCGACCGCGCCCGCCGCGCGCACCCGCCGCTGCTCGTCGTCGAGGTCGGTGGCGCGCCGCGCCGCCAGCACGACCGTGCGCCCCGGGGCGAGTCGCACCGCCGTCTCGACCCCGATCTCGCTACGTCCCCCGAACACGACGACGGTGCCCGCCGCCACTGCGTTGTTGCTCATGGCCACCAGTGTTCCCGGTCGCGGCGCCGCGCCGCTGTCGGGCCGCTGCCGTAGGGTACCGTCCGACCATCCAGTACGCCCGTCCCACTTGCGCAGAACGGAGCCATGCCGGTGACGATCTCGACTCCCACCAGCACCTTCGCCGGACTACCCGTGCAGCAGTACACCGCCGGCACCCCTCTCCCCACCGATCCGGCGGCGACGGCCTGGAAGGTCGCCACCGACTGGGATCGCGGCGACGACGGATTCGTCACCGACCTGACCGCGCTCGCCGCCACCGACCGGGCCGGGCAGATCACCGCACTGCTGCTCGGCCAGTGGAGCGAGGCCAGCGACCCGCTGCCCACCGCCGCGATCACCCCCGCGCTGCCCGCGTTCACCGGGGTGCGGCACCTGTTCGTCGGCGACATGACCTTCGAGGAATCGGAGATCTCCTGGATCGACTGGGGCGACCTCACCGCCGTGCTCGACGCGTTCGGGCAGCTGCGCACCCTGCAGTTGCGCGGCGGCTGCTCGAGCCTCATCGGGGACGCCGTACCGTTCGCCCCGCCCGCACTACCGGAACTGACGTCCCTGACCATCGAATCCGGCGGCCTGCAGCAGCGGTACCTCGAGGCGTTCCTCGCCGCCGACGCCCCGCACCTGACCGACCTCGAACTGTGGCTCGGCGTCGACAACTACGGCGGAATCACCACCGTCGACCCCCTCGCACCGCTGCTCGCCGGCGACCGATTCCCCGCCCTGACCCGCCTCGGCCTGTGCAACAGCGACCTCGCCGACGAGATCGCCGCCGCCCTCGACGGCGCCCCGATCCTGCAGCGCATCACCGACCTCGACCTGTCCAAAGGCACCCTCACCGACACCGGCGCCGACGCTCTGGCCGCCGCCGACCTCGGCGCGGTCACCACCTTGATCCTCGACCACCACTACGTCGGTGACGATGCGGTGCGCCGCCTGCGCGCCGCGCACCCGCACATCACCGTCTCCGCGCAGGACCGGCAGGAACCCGACACCTACGGCGACAAAACGTACCTGTACACCGCCGTGTCCGAATGAGACTGCTGATCGTCGGCAACCCGGCCGGTCGCCGCACCGCGCTGCTCACCGCCGCGGCGCGCCGCGCCGGGATACCCGACCCGACGGTGCTGCCGTGGCGCACCGCCCTGACCGGCGGTCCCGGCGCCGCGGGGCCCGCGCTGACCGCGGCCCTGCACGCCCAGCCGGTCGACGCCACGCAGGTGACGGTGCGCATCGACTCCCCCGGCGACGACCCGCACGTCGACCGGTTGCTGCGCGGCGCCGCCACCTGCCCGCCGCGCGGCGCCCTCACCACCGGCCCCGCCTGGTACCGCGGTTTCACCCGCGCCGCCACCGAACTGGCCGCCGCCGCGACCGCGTCCGGTGCGCGAGTCACCAGCGACCCGCACGATCTGGCGGTCCTGTTCGACAAACGCGCCTGCCACACCCGGCTCGCGGCCGCCGCGGTGCCCGTCCCCGACGCCCTGGACCCGCCGGGCACCGCACCCATCACCGGCTGGGCCGACCTGCGCGAACGCATGACCACACACGGGATGCACCGGGTGTTCGTCAAACCCGCGCACGGCTCGTCGGCGTCCGGGGTCCTCGCACTGCAACGCCACCACCGCGGTGACGTCCTGGCCCGCGGACCCCTCACCTGGCGCGCCGGCCGGCTCCGCAACAGCCTGCGCCCCGGCGTGTTCCGCGGACCCGACGTCGCGGCGGTGGTCGACGCGCTCGCCCCGCTGCGACTGCACATCGAACGCTGGTTCCCGAAACTCGTGCTCGCCGGTACCGCCGTGGACGTGCGGGTCCTCGTCGTCGCCGGCACCGCCACCCACGCGGTGGTACGCACCGCCACCGGCCCGATCACCAACCTGCACCTCGGTAACGCCCGCGGAGATCTCACCGCACTGCGCGCCGCGATCGGTGAACCCACCTGGCGGCAGGTCCTGACGACCGCCGAGGCCGCCGCCGCCTGCTTCCCCCGCACCCACACCGTCGGTGTCGACGTGCTGCTCGGTGCCGCCGCCGCGCGCGGCGCGCACCGCGGTGCACCGGTCGTCGTCGCCGAGGTCAACGCGTTCGGGGACCTGCTGCCGCACCTGCCCGGTCTGCGTCACCGCGCCCACGATCCCTACGACGCCCAGATCCACGCCCTCACCGCCACCACCTCGACCGCGAAGGCACCCGCATGAACGCCCCACCCCGATTCCGCGATGTGATCGGCAGCCACGACATCGCCCTGATCGTCCTCGACACCCTGCGCTACGACGTGGCCGCCGCCGAACTCGCCGCGGGCCGCACCCCGCATCTGGCGGCGCTCGCCCCCGACGGCCGGTGGGAACGCCGCCACACCCCCGGTTCCTTCACCTTCCCCGCCCACCAGGCGTTCTTCGCCGGGTTCCTGCCCACCCCCGCCGAACCCGCGCCCTACGAACGGTTGTTCGCCGCCGCGTTCCCCGGCAGCGCCGAAGCCCACGTCGGCCCCGGCACCTGGACGTTCGAGCAGGCCACCGTCGTCGAGGCCCTCACCGCCCGCGGCTACCGCACCGTGTGCCTCGGCGGTGTCGGTTTCTTCAACGGCCGCACCGCGCTCGGCAGCGTGCTACCGGCCCTGTTCGGTGAACACCACTGGTCGGAACGCACCGGGGTCACCGACCCGGCATGCCTCGACCACCAACTCGACGTTCTCGACCGCGTCGTCACCGACCCCGACCCCCGCCCCCGGTTCGTGTACGTGAACGTGCCCGCGATCCACCAGCCGAACCACTTCTACCTCGACGACATCGCCAGCACCCCCGACACCCGACCCCCCGACACCCTCGCCAGCCACGCCGCGGCCCTGCGGTACGTCGACTCCCGGATCCCCCGCCTGCGCGACCTGCTCACCACCGGACCCCGCCCCGTGTTCACCATCGTGTGCTCCGACCACGGCACCGCCTACGGCGACGACGGCTTCGACGGGCACCGCCTCGCCCACGACTGCGTGTGGACCGTCCCGTACCTGCACACCGTGCTCGACCCCCGCACCGGAGAGACCACATGACGATCCTGCCGCACCCGTTCCCCGGCACCCCCACCGTCGACCTCGACGACTCCCCGTACCAGGGATACCTGTACGCCTACCCGCACAAGAGCTCCTACCGGCCGCTGCACCCCGCCCCGCGGCTGCGTGACGTGTGGGCCGGGCAGGACCTGTCGGCACTGTTCCTGTACGCGCACATCCCGTTCTGCGAGATGCGCTGCGGGTTCTGCAATCTGTTCACCACCGCCCACCCACCCGCCGCGCGGGTCGGCGCCTACCTGGACGCGCTGGCCCGGCAGACCGAGCAGGTCCGCGCCGAACTCGACGCCACCGGCACCGCCGCCCGGTTCGCGGCCGCCGCGATCGGCGGCGGCACCCCCACCTACCTCGACGCCCCCGAACTCGACCGGCTCTTCACGATCCTCACCGGCGTCGCCCCCGAACTCCCGTCCCTACCGGTCGGGGTGGAAACCTCCCCCGCGACCGCCACCGACGACCGGCTCGACGTCCTCGCCGCCCACCGGGTCCACCGCGTCAGCATGGGCGTGCAGAGCTTCCTCGACACCGAAGCGCACGCCGCGGGCCGCCCCCAGCGCCGCCGCGACGTCGACGCCGCCCTCGACCGGCTCCACGACGGCCGCTTCCCGATCGTCAACCTCGACCTGATCTACGGCATCGACGGGCAGACCGCACGCACCTGGCGGTACTCCCTCGACACCGCCCTCGCGCGCCGCCCCGAGGAGATCTACCTGTACCCGCTGTACGTGCGCCCCCTGACCGGGCTCGGTCACCGCGCCGGCGGGAACACACCCGACCCGTGCTGGGACACCCACCGGCTCGGGTTGTACCGGCAGGGCGTGGAGGTGCTCACCGCCGCCGGCTACCGGCAACTGTCCATGCGCCAGTTCCGGCGCGCCGACGTCCCCGGCGACGACACCGACTACTGCTGCCAGGACGACGGCATGATCGGTCTCGGCTGCGGCGCCCGCTCCTACACCACCGACCTGCACTACTCCTTCGACTACGCCGTCGGTGTCCCCGCGGTCCGCGCCATCCTCGACGACTACACCACCACCGCCGACTTCACCCGCGCCACCGTCGGCATCCGACTCGACGCCGACGAGCAACGCCGCCGCTGGCTGATCAAAACCCTGCTGCGCGCCGACGGAGTGTCTCGCGCCGACTACACCACCCGATTCGGCAGCGACCCGCTCACCGACCGGCCCGAACTGTGCGCCCTCCTGGATCGGGGTTGGGCCACCACCGGCGACGGGCTGCTGCAGCTGACCGCCGACGGGCTCGCCCACTCCGACGTCATCGGCCCGTGGCTGGTGTCCGCCGACGTCCGCGCCGCCATGACCGGCGCCGCACTCCGATGACCGCACCGCAGCCGGCGCCGCCGCACGCCGCGACCGGCCCCGACGACTTCACCGTCCTGTACCGCGGGCCGCTCACGTCCTGCAACTACGACTGTCCGTACTGTCCGTTCGCGAAACACCACGACCCACCCGAGGCGCTGCGCACCGACCGCGACGCGCTGCACCGGTTCGTGCAGTGGGCCACCGACAACCCCGACGGGCACCGGCGTCTGTCGATCCTGTTCACCCCGTGGGGGGAGGCGTTGACCCGCCGCTGGTACCGCGACGCCCTCACCGCACTGTCGCACCAACCCCACATCGGGACCGTCGCCGCGCAGACCAACCTCGCGTGCCGCACCGGCTGGCTCGCCGACACCGACCGCGACCGGATCGCCCTGTGGTGCACCTACCATCCCGGGCAGATCACCCGCGCCCGGTTCCTCACCCGCTGCACCGAACTCGACGTGCTCGGGGTGCGGCACTCGGTGGGCATCGTCGGGCTCGCCGACCACCTCGACGAGGCCCGCGCGTTGCGCGCGGCCCTACCGGAGTCGACGTACCTGTGGGTCAACGCGGAGGAGGGGCGCCGCTACCCACCGGACGAGGAGGCCGCGTGGACGGAGATCGATCCGCTGTTCGGGTACTCGGTGCGCCCACATCCCTCCGCGGGCCGACCGTGCCGTACCGGGCACAGCGTCGTCAGCGTCGACGGGGACGGCACGGTGCGCCGCTGCCATTTCGTCGACACTCCCCTCGGGAACCTGTACGACGGCAGTCACCGGCCGACACCCGCACCGGTGGCATGCCCGAAACCGCGGTGCGACTGCCACATCGGGTACGTGCACCTGCAGACCCTGCCGTTGTACGAGGTGTTCGCCGGCGGCATCGTCGAACGCATCCCCGCCCGGTACCGGCTGCCGCTCAGCCCGGCAGCACCGTCAACCCGTGCGGACGATGGTTGACCGGTGCGCAACCGTCCGCGGTGACGAGCACGATGTCCTCGATGCGTGCCCCCCACTCACCGCGGAAATACACGCCCGGTTCGACGCTGAACGCCATGCCCTCCTCGAGCACATCGGTGTTGCCGCCGACGATGTACGGTTCCTCGTGCACCGACAGGCCGATGCCGTGCCCGGTGCGGTGCACGAACCGGTCCCCGAACCCGGCGGCGGTCAGCACGTCCCGGGCGGCGGCGTCCACGGCCTCCGCGGTGATCCCCGGCCGTACCGCGTCGACCGCGGCGCGTTGCGCGGCCTCGAGCACCGCGATGGTCTCGGCGATCCGCGGATCCGGGTCGCCGAGGCTGTAGGTGCGGGTCGAATCCGAGTAGTACCCCGGCTCCACCGGCCCCCCGATGTCCACGACGACGATGTCCCCGGACTCGAGCACCCGATCGGACACCTCGTGGTGCGGGTCGGCGCCGTGCGGACCGGAACCGATGATCACGAACGCCGCCTCGGTGTGCCCCTCGGCCACGATCGCGGCGGTGATGTCCGCGGCGACCTGCGCCTCGGTGCGGCCCACCCGCAGCCACTCACCCATCCGGGCGTGCACCCGGTCGATGGCGGCACCCGCGCGGCGCAACGCCGCGATCTCGTCGTCGTCCTTGCGCATCCGCAGCTGCCGCAGCACCGGTGTCGCCAGGTGCACGGTCGTGCCCAGCGCCGCGGTCAACGGCACCAGGTGCAGCGCCGGCATCGCGTCGGCGACCGCGACGGCCTTCGAGCCCGGCACGAGCGACGCGACGAGGCCGTGCGGGTCCTGCCCGTCCACCCAGTCGTGCACCACCAGACCGAGTTCGGCGGCGGCGGAGTCGGTCAACGCCGCCAACTCGAGCCGCGGCACCACGATCACCGGACCGGACCCGTCGGTGCGGATCACCAGGCAGGTGAGCCGCTCGAACGATTCGGCGCGGGACCCGAGCAGGTACCGCAGGTCCGGTCCGGGGGTGATCAGCAGCGCGTCCACCCCGGCGGCGGCGCCGAGCTCCGCGGCGGTCGCGAGGCGGGTACCGTACCGGGCGGCGGGGAAACGGGATGCGGCGGTGGACGATGCGGCAGTGGACATGGGTTTCAGCGTAACGGTCGTGTCCGGGTGGCAGGATGATCTCCCGTGACCGCTCGAGCGACCGATTCCACCGCGCCCACCGCACCGTTGACGCTGCTCGACGGCGCCGGCCTGTGGTTCCGTGCCTTCCACGCCCTGCCCGAGTCCATCACCGCCCCCGACGGCACCCCGGTCAACGCGGTGCGCGGGTTCGTGGACATGGTGGCCTCCCTGATCCGGCGGCTCGGTCCGTCCCGGCTGGTGGTGTGCCTGGATCTGGACTGGCGCCCCGCGTTCCGGGTCGCGGCGATCCCGAGCTACAAGGCGCACCGGGTCCTCGCCGGCTCCGACGGCACCGTCGAGGACGTTCCCGCCTCGCTGACCCCGCAGATCCCGATCATCCTCGAGATCCTCGCTGCCGCGGGCATCGCCACCGGCGGCGCCGACGGGTACGAGGCCGACGATGTGCTCGGCACCCTCGCCGCGCGGGAGGTCACCGACCCGGTGGTGGTGGTCTCCGGCGACCGGGATCTGCTGCAGGTCGTCACCGACCGGCCGGTGCCGGTGCGGGTGCTGTACGTGGGGCGGGGCCTGGCCAGGGCCGAACTGTTCGGGCCCGCCGAGGTCGCCGACCGGTACGGGGTGCCCACCGACCGCGCCGGCGCCGCGTACGCCGAACTCGCCGCGCTGCGCGGCGACCCGTCCGACGGTCTGCCCGGCGTCAAGGGGGTCGGGGAGAAAACCGCCTCCGGGTTGCTGCTGCAGTACGGTTCGCTCGACGCGGTGCGGGCCGCCGCCACCGACGACACCTCCCCGCTGGCGGCGCGAATACGCAGCACACTCGTCGCCGCCGGGGACTATCTGGACGCGGCGCTGCCGGTGGTGCGGGTCGCCGTCGACGCGCCGGTGCGACTGTCGCGGCCCGACACCCTCGAGGCGGCACCCGCAGACCCGGATGCGTTGGCCGCGTCGGCCGCCCGCTGGGGTGTCGAACGCGCAGTGGGGGCGCTCACCGCGGCGCTCGCAACCCGGGGGTAGCCGGGCCTCGCGTCGGTGGCGTGGTCACGCGTCCGCACCGCCTCGACGATCGGGTTCGAGACGGTGACGGCAGCCGGCCCCGCGGACGAGTTCGGCCGGTCCCGCAG